>JAHLWX010000044.1 GCA_019057675.1 Candidatus Jordarchaeum sp. LHC_1308 | reverse complement strand
ACCCAAAGGAGGATAAAGAAAAAATAAAAGATGAAAAGAGGTATTTGATATTTATCTTTAACACGAATAAGATACCCGATACGATGGCTCCCACTGCTAGAATCTGAAAGAGAAGGAAGTATATTGACCAGACGCATGATGCGGCTGCGTAGCTGAAAGTCATCCACCTGATGGATGGCCAGAATAGTAACAATTGCTCTGGGGGGAAGGTGGCGATGATGTATGCTAAAGGTATAGGGTAAAAATGAACCGCCGCTATGAACGCTTCAACTGCGGCCTCCGCTAGAGCTAAGTGAGCGAAAAGTTTAGGGTCGAGGAGCCATAGGATGGGGGGAAGAGTAGATTCAACTACAAGCGACGTAAAAGCGTTTATCAGCATCGTTAAGGAAATGTTTATGAACATCCATGTTCTCCACGCAGTTAACCCCACTAAGCCCGGATCCCATATGTAAACCCAGAAGTTGTCATATTTCATATATGGCTGAATGCTTGTGAAAACAACGGTGAAGACGACAGCAAGCAACACTGCTGCGGTAACTCTCATTCCAAGCTGAAGGGTGTCAAACCTTCTTATTTGGGGAAAACTCTCTCTCAGCGTAGCGCTATCCCCCTTCTCTTCGCGTTCAAATATTGGCTTACTATTGCCGGCAGGAAATCGTCTGGCCCAACGTCGATGACCTTTACATCCATTCTGGCTAGCTCATCGCTTACCTTTCTCCTGAACTCCAAAAGTTCCTCAGATATTGCCTCTGCGAGCGCCCTGTCAACGGGGGACAAGGCGTCAGGGTAAACTTCAAACCATGGACCAAATGGAGATAAGACCAGCAGATGGTTTCGGTGTGCCCTTATGAGCTTGACGGCTTCAACTATGTCGTTCACGTCCCCTTCAAGGTCACTAATTAACACGTACAGCATTCTTCTCGGTGAACGCTTTATAACCCACTCGACAGACTCTTTCATGTGGGTTCCGCCAGCTGGCTCGACAAAGGCTAGGGCTTCAAGAATCTTGTAAAAGTAGTCCTTTCCCGGCTTCGGAGGAACATACTGGTATACTTTATCGGAGAACGCGGCCAGCCCGACCTCGTCTTTCCGCTCCAAGGCGACCTTGGCGAGCATGACCGCCGCTCTTATCGCGAAATCGAGTTTAGTGTTGTCGGGAAGCCCGCCTCCCATACTGATGCTACAGTCAAGAAGGAGCATCACCTTGATGTTACGTTCACTCTCAAACTCTCTAACTATTAGGTCGCCTGTCCTAGCTGTGGCTTTCCAGTCTATGCGTCTGAAGTCGTCCATCGGGAAGTAGTCACGCAGACCGAAGAACTCGACGCCGATGCCCTTCTGCCTAGTTCTGTGGACGCCGAAAAGCCTGCTTAGAACCCTCTTGGCGCCTAGGGCTTCGAGCTTCCTCACATCTTTGTAGGATGGGTAAACTAGAATCTCGGTGTACGAGGGGATTTCCTGCTCTTCGAATACCATGCCCATTCTGTCCTTCATGACGAGCTTTATCGGCCCTATCCTGTGGACGCCTCTCTTCCTGCACTGGAGGATGTACGAGAACTTTATCTCGTCGCCTGGGTCAAGTCTTGTTGATATCTTGTTCTCTCCAAGGACTAGCGTGAAGACCTCGGGATATCCATCCTCAACTTCGAGACGGTCGATCCTCATTCGGCTCTTATTGGTGACTTTAACTGTAACGTGGACAAACTCTTCAGCGAAGACTTTTTCCTTGTCAAGTGTTCTTGTGACTTCCACTCCCTCAAAGTTCGCTGAAAGGGTGAAGTAGGGCATGCTGACGACGGAGGCCATAGTGAGCATTACGCCCAGCAAGACAAGGAAGTAGTTTGCGGTTGAGAAGCCGAAAACCAAGACAAATATGCCAGTAACTATGGCTATGCCGCCCCTCGCCGTCAGCAAGATAAACCCTCCTAGAACGGGACAGGGGTCTCCTCGAGGAGACGCTCCACTATTTTCTCCGTGGTTAGCCCCTCAAGCTCAGCCTCAGGCCTCATTATCATCCTGTGGACAAGTGCCTGTTTCGCTATTGCTTTAACGTCGTCGGGTATAACATAATCCCTTCCGCTCAACGCCGCCTTAGCCATGGCTCCATCCATCAGCACTATGGAGGCTCTGGGGCTTCCTCCAAGCAGTATCTGGGGATGCCTCCTAGTCCTGATCACCAGCTCTCTTATGTAGTCCATTAACTCTGGAGCCACGTAAACTCTTTTTACTATTTGCTGCATTTTAATTATTATGTCTGGTGAGACTACCGGGTTCACGTCCTCAATACTTGCGTTGATCCTCCTTCTGAGTATCTCGACTTCTTCGTCTTCTGATGGATAATCTACTGTTAGTTTGAAGAGGAACCTGTCGAGCTGGGCTTCCGGGAGCGGGTAGACGCCCTCGGAGGTTTCTATCGGGTTTTGAGTCGCTATGACGATAAAGGGTGAAGGCAATGGGTGAGTCACTCCTTCGACAGTCACCTGCCGCTCCTGCATGGCTTCAAGGAGGGCTGACTGAGTTTTTGGGGGAGCTCTGTTTATTTCGTCCGCAAGTATAACGTTCGCGAAGATAGGACCAGGGTGAAACTCGAACTCCCCGCTCTTTTGGTTGAAGACGTATGTTCCTATTATGTCCGATGGAAGGAGGTCAGGAGTGAACTGTATCCTCTTAAACGAGCTACCCAGAGTCTTCGCAAATGTCTTAGCCATGAAGGTCTTGGCAACCCCCGGGACACCCTCAAGGAGGACGTGCCCGTTGCATAGAAGAGCTATCAATAAGTTCTCGAAGACATCAATTTTCCCCACAATAACCTTTTTGAATTCCTCCATTATGGATTTCGAAAAAGACTGCACACTTCTAACGTCGAGTTCAACTTCGCTTTCCAACAATAACCGCCTCCATTATTTTTTTCATAATGAAGAAGTGGTTAAGAAAAGTCTCGGATCCCATATAGACGGGTTTCTCCCCTCTTTCTATGGCCTCCCACTCCTCAAGGAGCCGCCTAAGCTGCTTCCTTCTCATAGTCGGAACAGCCTCAGCTAATACCTCCACAGCAGCATCAACACTGAACTCTTTCAGCTTGAACCTCTTGATTATATGCCTCTTCATTCTCCTGTATAAGAGCTTCAGAGCGTAGCCATACTGCCTGTTCTCTCGGTACCATCTAAGCCTTTCCGCGAGGAAAGTTTTCCCCTTCTTAAGGTAAACCGCCGTCGGCCCCATCTCCTTAGGTTTACTCTTCGGCAGCCACCTCCAGATAGAAAACACTATGAGCACAGGGTATATTGGAGCCAAAAGCCAGTTGGCACTAGCCCAGTTAACATATCCGAGGATGCTACCAAAGAGCTTATCGTAAGAGTACGCTGTAGTCAGGTGGGCCTCATCGAAAACGACAAGGTTGTTCTCTCCGCCTTCGTCCCTTTTCGAGAGCCAGTTAACTAAGTTAACCATGAAGCGAAGATTGTCACCTTTCAGTAGCATCTCATTGTTAAAAATGCTGGGGTCGCCCACCACAACTATCCTACCCTTGCCATAACTTACTCTATAACCCCCGACATTAATGTTGTCAAGGTCGTAGGCGGCAACAACAGTTGCAATTGGGAGAAGCATATCGGGATTTAAAGGTTCAATTTGCATATCCATGTCAAAATCGATGAGGCCGGGGACGAGAGCTGCAACCTGATTCTCTGGCGGAACGTTCAAAAGCGCTGTTGGAAAGTTAAGTATCACTTGTTTTACATCCTTGAATATCGGGTGTGAAGCGTTAAATTGATTGACGACGGGCGTATAGGTCCACGTCGTTATTCCCCCTGTGAGAGACCCATAAAGAGGTTTACCGTAAAACGTTGGTGAGGGCAGTCCCAATAACGCGAACAATAATATAGTAAAAATGTTACCTGCTCCGAAGTCGTCGGCGATGAGAAGGCCGCCTCCCTCGCGGACGAAGTTCACAAGTTCCATGAGTTCTATGGGGTTTATGATGGATGAAGGTGATAGGATAATTACTGTTGCCCCCTCCTCCCTGCTCAGGACGCTTAGCGATGAAATGAGGGGACGTACGTCGTAACCGTTTCTGCTAAGCTCCATTCTGAGGAGGAAGCAGCCGTTCCATAATGGATTATAAAGGGAGAAGTCCTGTAGCTTTATGTTCTGCGTGTACCCCGGAATTAAAGGTAGCACAAGCTGGGCCCATACTAATATGAAAACGCATATGTAGATGGCGGTTTTCACCTTACCCAATGTTTAATATTCCTCCCGTGATTTCCTTGTATATATCATTAAAGGCTTTCACGGCATCTTTATAGTCGGAGTTTGTCGTCTCATGTTTGCTGAAACGTGCCTTCTCGAAAAGCTGAGTTATGGTGTTAACCAGCTTCGGCGGCAAGCCGCCCTTTATGGCTTTTCTGGCAATGTCACGTGTCGTTTCATGGGGGGCACGCTCTATCTTCAAGTGAACGTTCAGAAGCTCAACGTACATCCTGTAAAGCCGGATCACGGCGTCCCTGTACTTGCCCGCCTTAACCAGCTCGTCCAGCGCCTCAAGGTTCCACGTCAGCTTAGGCTTTTTGACGCCGGCAGATTTCTTCCGGGACATGTATACGAAGAAAAGGACAACTAACAGGGCAGCCAAAATAACCACGATGAAAAGCGGTAGGACAGGTTGGGAGTCGCCAGCCTGCAGGGCATACATTAAAGCCATAATATAACCTCCTGTGAAGTCTTCCTTTACGACTGGGATGCTAACCATTGCTGAGTCGCCACTATCAAGCACAACATATATTGTGAGGTTCCCCTCAGCGGTCTCGGCAGGTATGTTATAGGTGAATGATCCTTTACCACCGTTCCCCGTCTTCGCCGAACCCACGTTGATGGTTCTGTTCCAGTAAACGGTGAAGGCGCGGCCTATAACTGGGTTGCCGTTCGGGTCACGGACACTAACGTTAATGGTCAGCGGCTTACCGGCGACAGCCCTCCCTGGAACGTCTAGGCTCAGTGTCGCATCGTCGAAAACATGTATTCTAACCTCGAACTGTACTGGGGAAATAGTCTCGTTCCCGGGATAATTCACAGTTAGGACTGAAAACAAGTTTACTGGAAGCTGGGAGATATCCTCAGGTTCCAGCGTAATGTTCAAGAAGCCGTCAGCGTCCGTAACTCCTGTTGAAAGGGGAACCCCGTTATAGTAAACTGTGAAGTTCAGTCCACTCAGCGGCGTCTGGGAAGACGAGTCAACAACGGTAGCTGTTATGAAGGCATACTCGCCGGGCATGAAGGATCCTATAACCGTTGAGGCTTGCTTAGCGGTAAGGGATGAGGCTGAGAGGGACGAGAAGCCTGAAACTATGACTGAGGGCTTAATCTTGACTTGTATGGTCACAACGTTGCTCATAGCGGTAAAGGTCTCGTTGAGGCTTAGAGCCGAAACATCATATGTCCCAGCAGACAGCCATGACGGTATGGGCACATCACAGTAGAAGGACCCGTCGGGGCCGGTCATCTCGTCGGCGTTATACGTGTAAACCACGCCGCTTGCGTTGGAGAAAGTGAACTGGAGCATTATGCCTTCCTTTGGATTATCGTATTCGTCCTTCACTGTGCCATTCAACCAAGCCACATAACCTCTGTAAACCTCCGAGGGGTAATCGTCGATTAAGATCAAACCTCCACTATAGACTAGTATGTTCACAGTTTTAGAGGTTGAATTCAGTATTCGCCCGCCACCACCAACTGTACCGTCAAACTTAGCATAAACGTTATAGTAGCCGGGGTCAACATTCACGGTGATTGAACTTTCATAGATCCCGTTACCATCGTCATCGTTTAGAGGTATAGAAGTAGAGGCCATTAAAGCGTAAACGTTAGTTCTGCTTGGTATAGGCGAGCCGTTGTCGAGTGTAAGTTGCGCCGTAAATGTGAGAGACGAGCCTTTTTTAACAGCGTTGGGAGGGGTAAGCGTCAAGGTGATGTAGGAGCGGGCATAAACGTTGATGGTCACAGCAGTTGAGGTGGATGAGCCGAAGTGGCCATGCGTCGAATCATAGTTTACATAGCAGCTGTAATCCGTGAGGGACAAACTGATGCTGTCAGGATAATAGTAGTCAAAGTAACCGTCCAAGTCAGTAGAGATGAAGGCCATCGGGCTTCCGATCACGACGCTCAACGGGGCATATGGAATTCCCTTCCGGCTTCCTGCGTATACTGGGTCGTAAAGGGTGCCGTTCATTCTGATGGTCCCGTCGCTCCTTATAAGTGTGTTGCTGCCGGTGTAAGGTGCCGTGGACGTCACATCCACATCCAGCCCTGTGGCTCCTTCCAGCACAGTCCTAACAGTATAGTTGTGGGCAACCAAAGGGCTATTAGGACTGCTTGAAGAGTGAACCTTTGCGACCACGACCAAGTTTCCTATTTTTACCTCGTTACCAACTATTACTTGAACAGTCACACTCCCAGTTTCGTTGGTGACGCCGTTCCCCTTAAGGTAGAGCTGGTCTTCCCACATGTCGTAGACGTAGACGTCCACCAAGAGGCCTTGCTGTGGTGCGCCATATTTCGCGGCGGTGACTGACACGTTGAAGGATGTTCCTCTAGTTGCGGTGTCCGGTGCGGAGATAGAGACATCATAGTTGGTTAGCTGAACGTTTGGATCTTCCCTTGGAAGCCTTTTCCAGAAGAGGAGGCCATCCGAGAAGAATATTGGTTGTGGTAGTGGGTCTGGTGTGGGGTCGAAGGCAACCCAGTAGCCTACCCCGAGCCCTGTTGGGATCCAGACTTCAGCCCAAGCGTGGATGGAGAAGCTTGTGGCTACGTGCACCACGTTTCCGTTGCTGGTCGTGCTTTTCGTGAGGTAGCCTATGACGAGTCTTGCAGGTATGCTGTGGTTGCGCAGGGCCATGACGAAAGCTGACGCGAACATGATGGGGGTGCCACTCTTATTGTTCAAGAACCACAGGATCGGGTCTCCACTCACCTGTGCTCCATTAAGCATGAATGAGAGGTCGTATGTGTATTCGCCTGAGGTAAGCCTAGCAAGGGCATTTAGGGCAATCTCGTAAGCGTTCCCCTCGTCGGATATGGATGATACGAAGCTGATGAATGCGGGGTCTGAGGCTAGGCTAGATGGGATCTGCAAGTAGAGTTGGGCTATTTCCGGTGGCAACAAGTCGGGGTCAGGCCGCATAGCGGACGACATTATGTCGGATAGGTCTAGGTTGTACGTTGCCGCCGTATACTTTATGGTGGATGTTCCCCACCCTGTAAAGACCGCGTTGAGGTAGACGTTGCCCAGTATGTCCTGTAGCAGGATTGCGCTGGTCATGTCGCCTTGGATGGAGGACAGGGCGTATCCTGCCTCGCCTAAGATATATGGTCCGGGGAACGGTGTCGGCAGTGCGGCCGTCATGTTAACTTGGTGGTTTAGGTCTATGAGAACCGTGTAGTAGTCCATTTGCCCATGTTCGGCTTCCAGCTCCTCTTTGGTCCAAGTTTGTAGCTCGTAGGTCGTCCGGTTGCTTATGTTCCATTCTCCATTGTAGTAGTCGTACGCCCTAAGCCTCCAGTACCTTACCGGTGAGGATGGGTTTTCGGGGGTGGCGTTGAAGGCTTGCATTTCTTTTCTTAGTCCGTAACTGAAGAGGGCTATCGGGCCTAATGCGCCTATGAGGTCTGGGGGGATATCAAACTGCTGTTCGAACCACTCCATTCCTGATGGGGGTATTATCATTGGGGGCGGGGTTGGGTCGAAGGGGATCCATGTTCCGGCGCCGCTTGCCGAAGTTGGCACCCAGACTTCGGCCCAAGCGTAGATGTTGTAGGCTCTTACTATGTATCTTAATGTTCCACTGGAGTAGTCTGCGTCGGCGTAAGCGTCGTAGTACCCTATAACGAGGCGAGCTGGTACGCCTAGGTAGCGTAGGGTTGTGACAAAGGTTGAGGCGAAGTCTATACATGTTCCTTCACGGGTTTTGAGGAAGGCGGTGACAGGATCCTCATCTGGTAGGGGTCTGCCCTCCATAAGGAGGGTGATGTTGTTTACGTATCTTCCCGAGAGCAGTTCAGCTTGGACTGCTAGGGCCTGCTCGTAAACGTTGCTCCCTACACCTTGAAAGCTCTGGGCGAAGCTCGTGAAAACCGGGTCGCTTACCAAGTGTGATGGTAGCTGGGTGTACACGTCCCGTATGGCTGGGGGGGTGTAGTAGGCTGGCAGGGCGTTACTGGATATCCAGTCTGTGTCAGGTGGGACGCCGGCCACGTCGTAGAAAACTTCTGAGATACCCTCTGAATTGAAGAGGAGCGTCACCCGGGAGTTGTTGTAGTCGTCTCGTTCAAGCTCGAACCAGTTGAGGTTTCCCAAAGTGGACGCTATGCCGCTTGTGAAGTACGGGTCTGGGTAGAGGACGGGGAGGGATGTGGAGGAGTAAGTGCTATGGCTTATATTCATCCAGACAGTGAAGAACTGGGCGTTCGAAGGGAGAGAGGAAGGAGATGCCACGCCTATCGGGTATGTTCCAATTTGTGTTTTGAACCAGTCTCCTTCACCATAGTAGTCGAACGTGGATACCTTCCAGTACTGGTGGGGGTAGTTTGGGTTATGTGGCTCAACAACCATGACTACCATAAACGGGTCGAGAAGCCCAGGGGCGAACATGTGGATTGGAGGTATGTAGTCAACAGGTGTGTTTTGCAAATCCTCTGGTATTTTAAAGGGTGGAGGGTTCTTGAATATGTCTGTCAGCCAGTCCATGTCGAGCCTGACGATGAGCGGGGATGATAAAGAGTAGGGGATGTGGTGGAAGTATCCTGAAAAGAGGAAGTTTAATTGGGAAGAGAGGCCACCTTGCGTGTTCAACATTGTTAGTAATGTCGCCAGAGTGGGGTAGCCTATCATGGCGCCTACGATTAATCCCGCTAGTAACAGTGCGATTAACGCCTTCTTTGCCTTGGATGCCATCGAATCATCCACCTCAGAGGGGAACCCCCCTTTTAATTTCTTCCCCGTTGAAAAATAAAATTTCTAGAAAAAAAGACCCATAATATAGTGATAAAAATTTACGTAAATATTTTATTTGTTGCGAAAAATGTTAATTATTTGAGAGAAATCACAAAGTCGAGATGGATGTTTGATTATCTTCTAAAAACCGGAGGAAATATTTAGGCGACATTTATTTGAGGGTTTGGATAGCTAAGGGAAAAGAGTAAAGCTTTTTTAATTTTCATTCTTGTTTTTTAAGTGAAAGCTTGAAGGCATTGGCACTTGTTGAACGGCAGAAGGAAATTGGATTTTGGGTGAGCAAAGTGCCCATCTCTACCACCTTGACATTTAAAAGCGCGTTTTTCCCTTTATTACTCATGTTCAATGTTGTTCGGTGAAACTTTCATGGCGGGAGGTGGTGGCTGAAGGCTAGAAAGCTTAACTTTACGTTAAATTAACGATAATCTTCCCTTTTGAATCTGGGCTTTGATCGTGTGCTGGCTTGATGGGAAGTTGGCGAGTATTGTGGTTCTGCGGGGGGTGGCGGAGGTGACTGTTAGCCGAGAAGCGGCTGCGGAGGTTCTCCGTAGGTTTGAGGAGAGTAAGATGAAACAGTCCCTTAGGTCTCTTATTTATGGCGTGATTGAGGAATTTGATATTAGTGACGTGAAAGTTAGGACTAGTGTCTTTGGGCTGGTTGTGGAGACCGTCAAGAGGATGAACACGGTGAATTTCATCCTTCAGAGAGTTGTTGGAGGAAAGGAGAAGTTCAGGTCGCTTGACCCTTTCGTTAGAAACCTGCTCAGGGTAGCCACCTTAGAGGTTAAGATTAACCAGAGCCCGGTTGACGTAGAGAGAAAGGTTTACGGATTGCTGCTGAGAAAAGTGGGCAGGGATGAAGCAGCTGAGGCTCGGAGGATACTGAGGAGGGTTAAGACTTTCTCTTTAGAGGAGGCCTTGAAGAGGAGAAGTAAGCTGGAGAAATATAGTATTTTGTATTCTCACCCGTCGTTCTTCGTCAAAAGGGTCATGGATCTTCTGAGTGAAGAGGAGGCCTTAGATTTAATGAGGACGAATCTTTCGAGCAAAGTGGTATGGTTTAGGGTTAACAGGGTTAAGATGAGCGTTGATGATGCCCTAGCTGCCTTCGAGAAGGATGGTGTTCATGTGGAAAAGGATAAGGATTTCCCCGCATTGTTCCGGCTTGTAGACGCCGAGATCCCTCTTCCCCTGACCCCATACTTTGACGACAGGAGGATTATTATCCAGGATAAGGCGAGCGTTGCAACCGTTTACGCCCTTGATCCTCGTCCCGGTGAGAGGGTGCTTGACGCTTGTGCCGCGCCTGGGATGAAGACGGCGCTGATATCGGAGCTCATGGAGGGGGAGGGGGATCTGGTCGCCGTGGACGTCTCAGCGGAGAGGGCGCGTCGCATGGAGCGCATCTTGGATTTATCGGGGGTTTCCAACGTCAAAATATTGGTCGCGGACTCTAGAACACTGAAGGGAGAGTACGATAAGGTACTTGTGGACGCGCCCTGTACTTCGAGTGGAACCTTCGCATCGAGCCCCGAAGCGAAATGGAAGGTCAACGAGAAACAGATAAGGAGTTATACTTTAATTCAGAAAGCGTTACTTGAGAATGCACTCAGACTTGTCAGAGAGGGAGGAGTGGTGGTTTACTCTGTTTGCTCCGTTTTTCCAGAGGAGGGCGAGGAAATAGTTGACAGCGTACTGGGAAAGGCTGAACTCATCGAGCCAAATATACCAGGAGAGAAGGGATACGATGGATTTGAATGTTCATCGAGGATCAAGCGGTTCTTCCCGCACAGGCATCAGACCAACGGATTCTTCATAGCGAAGCTTACTCCAGCATGAAAAGAAAAGCGATTAAGGAGGGGGAAGAGGCATAATTGGTTTCTTAGGAGGATGCTGGATGACCCCCAAAGTGACCGTTGTTGTTCCGACATATAATAGGGCCAATCACGTTGCTGAATGCTTAGATAGCGTTTTCAAGCAGAAGCCCGGCTGGTGCAACGTGTTAGTTATCGACAACCTCTCGGATGATGGAACAAGTGACCTTCTAAAGAGGAGGTATGGTTGGCGTAGTGACTTTAAGCTTTTGTCGCCTCCGGAGAGGATAAGTATAGCTGAGGCGAGGAATTACGGGCTTAGAGAAGCTGATGGCGACATTGTGGCCTTCATAGACGATGACTGTGTAGCTTGCGAGGGATGGCTTGAAAAGCTGGTCTCGCGCTTCAGCCTAGATGAAAAAATAGGCTGCGTAGGTGGAAGAATAAAGCCGATTTTTCTCGATCAACCCCCAAAGTGGCTAAGAAGAGACGTTTATGGACTGCTAGGTTTAACTAACTGGGGGAATTCGGTCAAGGAAATTTTTTTCCCAATCGGGGGCAATATGGCTCTAAGGCGTGAGGCTGCAATGGGCGTTGGGGGATTTCAGGAAAAGCTGGGGCCGAGGGGCGTCAAGCTTTTCGGGGAGGAGATCAGCATTAGTGAAAGGTTGAGGGGAGCTGGCTACAGAGTTGTTTATGAGCCGGAAGCGGTGGTTTTACATAAGATGTGGGGAGAGAGGCTTAGCCTTAGAAGCGTCGCTGAGAGAGCGTACATGATAAGCATGGGTGACTATTTTATCTTTGGACGTTCACTGGGCAAGACCGCGGTGAATTTAGGGATACTTTTTGGGTCATCGCTGGGATACACCTTCTACCGCCAGAAAAACTTGGTCTGTCACTTTTTCTATGCGTTAGGGTATCTTATCCCTGCGCTCACAGGCAGAGACCCAGTCTCCGTCCTTGAAGGGCTTCTCTCCGCGCTAACCAGGCTGATGAGGGAATAGCTTGGATCCGCTGACGGCGCTCTACATACTTTTTGGTATTTTGTACTTGCTAATGCCTTTAACATACTTAGCCACGGCTGCACTGTCTCTAACTAAGCGAGAGAACTGCAATGTTGCGGGAAGCGAGCTGCCTTCAGTGACGGTGCTCGTTCCCACGTTTAACGACGGTGATTTAGTAAGAAGAATTATGAAGGGATTGGAGGAAGTCGAATACCCTAAGGAAAAGCTTGAAATAGTGTTTATAGATGACTCCGACGATTTCACGTCGGAAGTAATAGATAAATTCGCCTCCCAAAATGGTAATGTGCGTGTTTTGAGAAGGGGGAAGCGTCTTGGTAAGCCTTCCGCTCTTAACGATGGTTTAGCGGCGTCAAGTGGAGAGGTCGTAGTAGTGTATGACGCCGACTCTTTGCCCCACCCTTCTTCCCTGAAGAAGCTGGTGTCTTCCTTGGATGGCGATGTGGTTGCTGCTCAGGGCGGCTACGAAGTTGAAGTGAGAAACACGCTCAACAAAATCGTTGATCTCGAGTACACGCTGTGGCAAGGAGGACAACTCGTCACGGTTCCCGTAATAGTAGGCTACAATTATGCTGTTAAAAGAAGTTACTTGGAGGAAATTGGAGGATGGGATGAGGAGGCACTCGCAGAAGATCACGTTTTGTGGTATAAAATATACTCTGATGGGAAAAAGATAAGGTACGTGGAGGATGCTAAGGTCAAAGTCCTAGAGCCGCTTACTCTTAGAGAGCTTGATAAACAACGAGTTAGGTGGAGCAAGGGCTCCATTCAGGCAACAGAAAAGATCATCAAAAAGGCTAAGCACCGTTTGATGCCTAAACCCCACCTGCTTAATCTTCTGGTTTTCACTTCACGTTATTCCACCCCATCACAGACAGCGGTTTCTCTTGTAGCATTGTCACTGACCTTGACGATTTTTCTCACTCTCCCATACATTAGAGAGTTGCTATATCCTCTCGTCTGCATCTTTCTCTTAGCAGTAGTGGTCGCCTTTGCCGCGAGCCTTCTCTTCTGTGTAAGGATGAGGAAAGTTTCACGTTGGCCTTACTTTGTTCCTCTCTCTTTTCTAGTCCTGTACCAGAACATTCTCTTCTTTCTGGTTAGAAGGAGGAAGGTTTCTTGGGAAAAAGTTCAAAAATAAATTAGCTTAATACTTCATGTTGATTTATTTTTGTTTTAGGAGGGTTTTCTTGTTTAGGGTCGGGGTTTTTGGCATTGAAAAAGGGAACGTTGAGGAGACGGTAAGGAAGGCTGTAGAGGCCGTTGGGGGGGTTGACGTTGATCAAGGGGAAGAAGTCATCGTTAAGCCTAACATAGCATTCCACAAGGACCCATATGGTGCGATAAACACCGACCCTAGGGTTTTAGACGCTGTCCTGAAAATTTTGAGGGAGCACACTAGTAGAGTTGTCGTTGTAGAGAGCGACAGCACGTCAAATTATGCCGAAGTAAGAGCTGAACAAAGCGGCATCATGGAAGTTGTTCGCCGAAATGAGGCAAGGTTCGTGAACCTCAGCAAGGACAAAATAGTCCATGTAACAGTAGCGGGACGCACACTCCGCCTTCCAAAAACAGTTGTGGAAGCACAATACCTTGTGAATGTGCCGAAGCTTAAAACACATGAGGACACCGTTATAACGGTTGCACTCAAGAATATGTTTGGAGTTCTTCCAGAGAAGAACAAGGCGGTCTTCTACCATCCTATTCTGGAGGAGGTTATACCTCTAGTTAACGCGGCCTGCAAACAGAACCTTATAGTTGTAGATGGAATAATAGCGATGGAAGGTAGGGGGCCTATTGCAGGCACCCCGGTCACCATGAATCTAGTTATGAGTGGACGGGACCCGGTGACTGTTGATGCTGTGGCTGCCCACATAATGGGATTTAACCCAAGGAAAATCAAAATAATAACGAGGACGCATAGTCTAGGCATAGGCGAAATAGACCTTGGAAAGATAGAGGTTGTAGGTGAACCTATCGAGCGTGTGGCTAGGAAATTCAGGGCTCCAAGGGCGGTGACTGGAATTATAGTTGACGGGACGATGACTCTCAGAGTGCTTTTCCTTAACATGGCAACACCGCAATCAGTGGGCAAAAAGGTTAGAGTAGGAGTGATAGGGTGCGGAAAGATAGCTGAGTATCTTCACCTCCCTGGATATAACGCGTTGGCTAACGCCGAGGTTGTAGCAGTAGCTGACTTGAACGAGGAAAGGTTAGACTACGTGAAGCATAAGTTCGGGGTTAACTGCACGTACACCGATTACGCTAATCTTTTAGATGATCGGACGATAGATGCTGTTTCGATATGTACACCTCCACACCTTCACAAGCAAATAACGATAGAAGCCGTTGAGCATGGGAAATACGTCCTCTGCGAAAAACCGTTGGCTACAAACACTAAGGAAGCGTATGAACTCCTAGATGAAGTTGGAAACAGCAAGTTCTTCGTGATGCCTGCATTCAACTACAGGTTCACTCCGAGCGTTAAAATGGTCAACGAAATAATTTCTCACGGGAAAATAGGAGAGGTGAAGAGAGCGACGGTGAATTTCAAGAGCGACCAGAGGGTTTGGAACGCTATCACGCCGTTTAGGTTCACCGAGAAAAGCGGTGTACTTGCGGACCTAGGACCGCACGTTATAGACATGCTTCACTACTTCTTAGGAGACGTCGATGATGTGGAAGGCGTTAAGGCGAGAGCGGAAAGATATGGAGTATACGATAGAGTTAACATTAACTTAACCATGCGGAGCGGAGCAGAGGTTAATGTAGGGCTACATTGGTTCTCGGACAGCATAATACCCTCATTTCAATGGATAATAGAAGGCATTAAAGGAACCATAAAGTTTGACGTTCTCCGATCACCCTACGCCGTTAACATAAACTGGAATGGGAATAGGTGGCAGCGATATTCTGTGGAGCCGATACTTAAAGATTTGGCGGATAAGGTTGTTATGGCCATAAAAAGAACGCACTACTCTTACTCGGCAGAGATAAGTTACTTCGTACAGTGTGTAGCAAACAAAACTCCACCATCACCGACGCTACTGGACGGAGTTAAGTGCGTGGAGACTATGGAGCGCATAAGCCGGAAAGTTTGAGGCTATTTAGAAGTGCATCCATCATTTTCATG
>JAHLWX010000043.1 GCA_019057675.1 Candidatus Jordarchaeum sp. LHC_1308 | reverse complement strand
GAGGGTTGAGGGATGTGAGCTAAAAGTCATATATACGCCTGGACACTCGCCCGGCGCCATATGCCTATACGACGCAGACCGCAAGGTTCTCTTCTCGGGTGACACCGTCTTCGCTTATGGAATAGGGCGGTTCGACTTACCCGGAGGTAGCTTAAGGGCGCTTATTTCCTCCCTCGCCCGTCTCTTGGAGCTTGATATCGAGATTCTTCTTCCGGGGCATGGGGAAGTTGTTATTCGCGGTGCCATGACGAACATTGAAGCCAACTACCAGTATGCCTTGTCCTTAACGAGAGAAGGCGGGGGTTTCCTTTGAAGGCGCTCTTTTTCGATGGTAAGATGTTAAGCTACCTAGAGGATTACCATCTAAGCGATGTTAAGCCCGGCTGGGCGCTAGTCAGAGTAAAGCTGGCGGGCATATGTAGAACCGATATTGAGATAACGCGTGGCTACATGTCCTTTAAGGGCGTGTTAGGGCATGAGTTCGTCGGGATTGTAGAGGAGGCATCTGACCCAAGCCTCATAGGTGAGCGGGTGGTTTCCGAGATAAACATTCCATGTGGAAGTTGCGAAGTTTGCAGGAGCGGGATGGAGCGGCATTGTCCAAATAGGAAGGTTCTCGGCATCGCCGGAATTGATGGCTGCTTCGCAGAGTTCGTCCTGACTCCTGAGGGAAACCTTCACAAGGTTCCCGGCAACGTCGAAGACGAAGAAGCGGTTTTCACGGAGCCCCTAGCCGCATGCCTCGAAATGACGTCACAAGTCCACATTAAGCCGGAGTGGACGGTTTATATCTTAGGCGATGGAAAGCTTGGCCTCCTTGCATCGCAGGTTATACGTCTCCTTGGTTGTGAAACAGTTCTCATAGGGAAGCATCCTGAAAAAATGCGCGTGGCTGAAGCTCTTGACATTGAAACCACGCAGCACGTAAATCCACCTAAGAAGAAGGCTGATCTCGTCGTGGAGTGTACCGGGCGACCTGAAGGATTCATCTTGGCAAAGCAACTTTTGAAGCCGACAGGAATATTAATAGCTAAAAGCACCTATCACAGCGCGGCAAGCATAGATTACTCTTCCATCGTGGTGGATGAAGTTTCGATCGTGGGTTCAAGGTGTGGCCCATTTCAGCCAGCACTTCGCCTGATATCACAAGACTTAGTGAATGTTAAACCACTGATATCTGGAAAATACCCGTTAGAGAAAGGGCTAGAGGCGTTCAGTCTCGCTGAGAGAGGAGAAGCGATAAAAGTGCTCGTTGAACCATAGGGGGTTTACTTTTTGTTTAGGGTTCTCGTGACCGATGTGGATGGAACCATAACGGGAAGGGATACCTCCCTGCACCTGCCGGCGGTGGAGCTCATACGCAAACTAGCAGGTAAAGTGCCCGTTATCCTTTGCTCGGGGAATTCTGCATGCACCCTTATGACATTAAGCCTCTACATAGGCTCCAAGGGACCATTCATAGCGGAGAACGGGGGCGTAGTTGGCTCGCCATTCTGGCAACCACCTATACAGACCTTAGCTTCGAAGGATGTCCCATTGAAGGCTTTGAAAGTGCTGAGAGAAAGGCTGAGTGGCAGGTTACAGGAGGCTGACCAGACGTTCCGGCTAACCGATGTGGTTCTGAAGAGGAACGTGGAAGTTGGAGAAATTCTGTCAGTTTTAAGAGAGGGGGGAATAAACGCTAACGTCTTCGACTCGGGGTACGCTATACATATCTGTGACCCTAGTGTCAGTAAAGCAGCGGGATTAAAGGTGGTTTTTGACAGACTAGGATTAAGTGGCGAGGAGGCTGTGGGTATAGGTGACGGGGCAAACGATGTTGAGCTTCTCGAGGCATGTGGCTACGGTGTAGCTCTTCAGAATGCACCTCCAGCCCTTAAGGAGGTAGCTGACTACGTAACTAAGAAGCAATATGGAGACGGGTTCGTGGAAGCCGTTACACTACTTTTTAAGCAATTTCTTTAGTAGCTGGGAAATCAATAGTTGCCGGAGAAAAAAGAAAAGTTATATTACTTCTTAACAAAAATAGAAAATATGAGTTTTTCAACTTCCATTGAGGTGAGGTAATGGAGTTCGAGGTTGTCAAAGCAGGGGAGCGGGAAGGAGCAGCCTTCTTGAACCCGGATGATGCGTCCTCGCTAGGGCTTTTTGATGGTACTGTAATTGTCTTTGAGGATCCGACAACAGGGAATTTCGGCGCCGCCCCAGTCTATACTGACAAGAGGATCGACAAGGGGAAAATCCATATAGACTCGACTCTCGTAGAGTCCTGCGGTCTGGATGAGGGCTTCTCAGTTAAGGTTGAAAAATATAAGGGGAGAGTTCACCCCGTTAGAGAACTTGTAATAGGGATAGAGCCACTGGGGGACCAAAAGCCGGAAGAAGCGTTTAAGATGGCGCAAGAGAGAAGAAGCGAGCTGAAGAAGCTTCTAGATAGGCGCGTGATTTTCAAGAAAATGAAGATACGCTGGAAGGATCTCAACGCGAACATATCTATTGAAGCTACAAAGCCCGACCTTAGCGGCAGGGAGCTAGCCATAGTTAACTGGGCTGAAATGGAAAAGGCTGAAATAGTTCCCATAGGACCCGCTATGCCCTTCAACGCTATCCTTCTAATAGACATTTCCGGAAGCATGAGCACCAAGGACATGGATGTAACAAACATAGCCCCCGCCAGAGAAGGAATAGTCAGCCTTCTTACCTCGGAAGATGTCGCAAGCTTCCTTGCAAGATTCGAAGAAGGAGAATCTGTGAGGCGAAGGCATGGAGCAGCCTTCGCAGCCCTCCTCTACCTCGCCGAGAAGGTCGGCAGAGGATACGGTGAAAGAGTAGCCATAATAACGTATCATGACGAAGCGGAAATCTTGAAGTTCGACGGTAAAAACTACTTTGACGCCGCCAGCGGCAACATCGAGGAGGTGGCAGATGTAATAATTAAGAAGGTGGCCTACGCAACAGGAGGATACACAAACTTCTCCGACGCACTCAGGAAATCGCTCTCCCTCCTCAGAAACGAGTTCAAGGACACCAACACCATGATCGTCTTTCTGAGCGACGGCTTCCCACAAGGAACAGACAACGAAGAGTCGGTTAGAAACATAGTGGAAAGGGAAATTGCACGAATGCCCAACGTCGTAATATACACGGTGGGAATAGGAGGAGAGGTAAACGAGGTTCTAATGCAACACATTGCCTCAACCACAGGCGGCGTCTATTTCAAAGCCTCAGACCTAGGAAAGCTACTAAGCTGGTACGGAGAACTCGCAAGAACATTCACCAAGTCCATACACCAAAAGGAAAGGGTACCACCTGAAGAATCAGTAGAGGAAAGCAAGGAAGAAAAGAAAGAGGAAGAAAAGGAAAAAGAAAAAAAAGAGAAGAAAAAGAAAAAGTGACCCTCCTACCTTTTGCTTAAATTTTTTGTTTAATCAGTGGGTTGAAGCTTGCTTTCCGGGCGAAAGATCCTCTCTTTTCCCCATTTACCGTCGTGAAATTCGTGGAAAATCATTACTTCTTCTCCCTCTATCCGGGTGGAGTTCGTGGAGTCTTTTTGGGCAACGTTGAGGCACTGGAAGATTTGAAGAGATCCCATTCGGCTTACTTGGCTCGCCACACGCCGGGATGCACATCGAGATAGGCTACACGTATAGAAACCCCCTATTCAGGAGCCACTAAACAACCCTTAATTTGCGGTAGGGGGTTTGACTCCTCTCAGCAGTTTTTATCCCATTTTTCCAATTATGATTTGTTGGAAAAATATTAAATATACGCTCTCCCAAGACTATTGGAGACACCTCTTTTGGTGGTTGCAATGCAGAAGCTCCAATATGAAGAGTTCCCCCAGCTTCCCTTCCAGACTAGGAGCATTTGCCCTGACTGTAAAAAGGTGGTCGACGCAATAGTCTATGAAGATGACGGAAAAGTTATGATTACTAAAACGTGCCCTGAACATGGACAGGTGACTGACATCTACTGGGGTGATGCTGAACTCTATAAAAAAGTCACCAGATGGAACTACAAAAGAATTGGGATCGAGAACCCACATGCCGAAACCTCCCGCGGCTGTCCCTACGACTGCGGGTTATGCACAAACCACAAGACTTACACCGTTCTCGCCCTCATCGACGTCACAAACAGGTGCAACCTCCGCTGCCCCATATGCTTTGCCAACGCCGCTGTCACGGGATATGTCTACGAACCAAGCCAAGAACAAATCCGCTACATGTTAGAAGTATTCAAGAAAAACTCACCGGTTCCCGCTCCAGCAGTACAGTTCGCTGGAGGAGAACCAACTGTTAGAGAGGACTTACCAGACATCATCAAAACAGCCAAGGAAGTCGGCTTCACCCATGTCGAAATAGCAAGCAACGGGTTAAAGCTCGCCCAAAGCGTCGACTACTGCCGTGAGCTAGTCGAAGCAGGACTAAGCACCGTCTACTTACAGTTTGACGGAGTAACCCCTGAACCATACCTAGAAGCAAGAGGGAAAAACCTGCTTCCTGTCAAGCTTAAAGCCATCGAGAATTGCCGAAAGGCAGGACTACACTCAATAGTCCTAGTTCCAACAGTGGTTCGCGGGGCGAATGACGGACAAGTTGGCGACATAATAAAGTTCGCCGTCGACAACTGTGACGTAATTAGAGGAATAATATTCCAGCCCGTAAGTTTCACCGGAAGAATAGATGAGTCAAAGAGACTGGAGATGAGGATTACTATACCAGAGGTTCTAAAGGCGTGCGAGGAGCAAACCGGAGGACGCATAAAAATTTCAGACTTCTACCCATGCACCACGCCAACACCCCTCTCAAGGGCGCTGTCAGCTTACTTCGGCAGACCAATAGTCGAGTTTGGAAACCACGTCCACTGCGGAATGGCAACTTTCATAAGGGTTGAAGGCGACGGAGAATACTACCCCATAACACACTACGTCAACATTGACAAAATCATGGAGACATTCGAGAAGTGCGCCGAGGACTTCAAAGGCGGCGCCCTTTCAAGAACTAGAGGGAAGATCAGACTGCTCGCAGGAATGCTACGCCACTTCAAGAAAAGGGGGTTACTCTTCAACCTCTTCAGAAAAGTCCTAGTCTCAGGCGACTACAGCTCCCTAGGAGACTTCATGAGAAGCGTAATCCTGATTGGAACAATGCATTTCCAAGACCCATATAACTTCGACCTCGCAAGAGTTGAGAGGTGCGTCATTAATTATGGGACACCCGATGGAAAGGTGATCCCATTCTGCACTTATAACAGCCTTCATAGGCCTGAGTTTGAAAGACGCTTCAGCATTCCCATCGAAGAATGGCGGAAGAGGCGCGGCGGCGTCTTGGATGAAACAGTCGGATAAAGAGTCTTCCCACCTTTTACTTCTTACTTTTTATTTCCAAACTTTTTGTTACTTCTAGGGAAAGTAACAACTGAGAGAAAGTAATAAAAAATAAATAAAGTAAGTTTTATTTAGTAAACGTCAATCTTTCCTGTTTTCTAAATGGTGGTTATGGTTGGATGAAAGTGGCTACTTTGAGGTTTTGATGAAAAAGTGGGAGCTTAATTGGCCCCGTCCCCTGCCGAGGGAGCCTATTTATCCCTACGGGCAGATACCACTCTTCGAGTACCTGAGGAAGCGTGCCAACGATTATCCTGAAAAAACCGCTTTGATCTATTATGGGTCTAGGATGTCTTATGGTTTACTTGACGAGCTGAGCGAGAGATTCGCGTTCTTCCTAACTAGGCAAGGTTTCGGCAAGGGAGATGTAGTAGCTATTCAGCTCCCCAACTGCCCCCAGTTCTATGTAACGTATTTCGGTGCGCTCAAAGCTGGATGCATATGTGCCCTCATAAACCCTTGGGCTGGAAAGTCGGGAACAGAATACATGTTAGGGGAAGTTGAACCGAAAGTTGTTGTCTGCACCGATAGCATCTACCCTTTGACTGTAAACGTGTCCCAGAAGATTGGAGGAGTAAAGCACGTGATCACCACAAGCCTCTCCGACTTCGCAGCAGAACTTGATGAGAAGACGCCGCCCGAGGTTAAGTCTAAGCCCAAGCAGGTTGGCGGGTTAAGCTTAGCCAAGTTGCTGGAGGAAAATAAGGGACGCGCGGAGGTCGAGGTTTCGCTTAACGACGACGCCCTGATAATATTTACCGGAGGAAGCTACGGAATTCCAAAAGCCTGCCTTCATACTCATTGGAATATTCTATTCAAGGCCGCCGCAGCCTGCACGTATTCTCCTACTGCACTCATGGTCGACACTTATAGGGATCGTCGACTCGACGCTAAAAAGATAATGAAATACGTAGAGGGAGGCATACACCTCGGGGTTATGCCGGCCTTCTGGGTGGCTGGCAAGTTGGCATGCGTCGACGCGCCAATATTCGCCGGGGGCACCGTGGTTCTAATGGTTAAGTGGGATCCTGAATACGTCTTATATGCCATTGAAAAATATCAGGTAACATCGATGTTTCTCGAGTTCAGCTTCTACGATGACCTTTTAAGGCACCCGAAAATTGGAAGGTATAATCTTCGCTCTCTTAGGAGTTGCATAGGGAGCAGTATAAAGTCCTATTTAACTCCCCGCCTTAGAAGAGAGTGGTTCATCCTCACAGGAACAGTACTATGTGAGTCAAGCTACGGGCTGACGGAAACTCACACAAAGGACACGATAGCTGGAGGTTTTCACAGGGATGATTTTGACTTGAAGCGAGCTGAGAAGTATGGCGGCGTCTTCTGCGGGATACCAATTCCAGAAATCCTAATAAAAATAGTTGACCCGAAGACTGGCGAGCTGCTCCCCATAGGTGAAGTAGGCGAAATAATGATCAAGTCGCCATCCTTAGCCAAGTGCTACTTTAAAGGACCTGATGAGACTAAAGAAAAGTTCGTTGGGGGATGGTTACGGACAGGAGACTTAGGAAGGTACGACGAAGATGGCTTTCTCTACTTTATGGGTCGAATACGCGACGTGGGAGAGCTCGAAGTATACCCGGTTGAAGTAGAGAGGCGCATGCTTGACCACCCCGCCGTAAGAGCCGCCAAAGCCTTAATGCTCACCCATCCAAAACTTGGAAACATACTTGCAGTAGTGGTCGAACCAAGGGAAGAGTACCGGGAAAAGCTATCCGAGAAGGAGATCGATGACTGGTGTAGCCGCAACCTCCCCTTAGCGCTGAGGCCTTACATCATACTGGTCAAAGACATCCCTGTAACAGATAGTGGAAAAATAGACGTTGAAAAAGTGAAAAGAGAACTGAGGGAAATTATTCAAAAGAAATCGCCGGGTTCCTCCTAAGTAGGAGGCAAAAGGGTATTCTTCACCAGTTTTTAGGAGATCGGTTCGGCGACGTAGATGTTGTGTTTATTCGTAAGAATTCTCGCCTTTACACTTGCCCCTATTGGTATGTGATCTGCACCTACAAGTGTGATCACTCTGTCCCCTCTAGATGTGACGGCTAGCTTTTCCCCTCTCAGCCAGCCTGGCCCCACCACCCTAACCGAAACTTTCTCAAGCTTCCTGTAAAGCACGGGGAGAGAGGGCGCCCTTCTTATCGAGAAATCCTCAGGAGAGAGCCTCAGTTTAACCCCAAACTCTTCCTCCCACTGCCTAAGCTTGTCATAAAATGACCGCCACGAGATAGGATGTACCCCACTTGGTTTTCTTCCTCGCTTATGCGCCTCATACTTCTGCACTCCTAAAGGAGGCCACTTTTCCCCCGCTCCCACGCTGAGCGAGAACTCGATTATCTTGGGGATCTCTTGGTCGTTTAAGCCCGGCACCCAAACAGGAGCAACCAGAAGATCAATGCTCGTGTTATCGACGATGTATCCGGCGAGCTCAGCTACACGTTTAACGTCGTACCACTCGGTGTCCGAAAGCCTCTTAGCCAAATCGGCATCAATAGCGTCTATGGAAAGGTTAATCCTCGAAAGTCCGGCAGACGAGAGCTCGTCAAGAAGCTTCTCGTTAAGAAGAGAGCCATGAGTCTGCATGGATACAACTTCAACGCCTCTCACTCCCCTCAACTCCGAAACCAACTCAACCAGCCAAGGATAGGTCAGCGGGTCGCCAACAGTATCGATATGAGCCTCAACGCCGTCCCCCTTAACAGAGGCCAGCCTCCTAAAATTTTCTACAAGACAATCTAAGGAAACCAAATACTCGGTAATTCTACCCCTCGACTTAGGACCTGAATCAGTCGAACAAAAAACGCATGAAAGGGGACAGATAGAAGTTGGCCTCACTTGGATCAAGTTAGTGCCTCTGTCAATTAACCCAAAGGCTATGCAACCAACCAGAGGAATATCCTCAACCCTGAAAACCCTAGCACCGCCCTCAGCATATCTCATCAAAATCACCCTGAGTCAGCCTCAATACTGTTAAATCGCCTCCCAAAAAACACCAGCATTTCACAAGTGTTCAAAACAAATGGAAGCCTTAAAATGCATTTCACCTAATCCCCCCCGGATTTCTCATAGTCAATCTGTGAGTCTTCCTAAGACCTGAGTGTTGATGAAATTTTAACTTGCCTCCTGTTGAAGACCACACTTGCGTTTGAAGTCTTCGTTAAGCGGGTTTTCCTCAGATAAAAAGCTGAGAAAGACGTTAAAGTGTTTAGCTACAATGAACTATAACTCCTTCTTTAACTTTGTTTTAATTTACTTAACTTTATTATTATGTTTTGTATTAAAGCCAGATAGTGGCGTTTTGTGGTGTGTTTGGTTGGGTGATGTACGATGCGTTGGATCAAACGTTGGGTCGAATTTTGGATCAGGGGATATGAGATGCGCTTGAAGGTTCTGCGTCGAGTTCTGCGTAAGGTGCGTTTGATCGAGCGTTAGGTCGAGGGCTGAATCGGCCTACTTTTCGATTTGGCGTGAGATATACCAGATCGGATATGATGCGATCCAGCTATTGCTTAGTTGATCATTAGTTGGTTATTTCCCAAAAAATGGTTAATTTGTTATTTACTTTAATTTTTATAAAGTCCGGCAGTCTGCCTGATGAGACACCTTTCAACCTTTAGATTTACGCGGCGAGTTCCTAGCTACTGATCTTCTAATGCTTTTTATGGGAGAATTGCTGGTTATGCCTTAACAAAACTAAAATTTTCCCTACAAAATCAGCTTCTGCACCGACATGGAGATCTTTAGTGATATTCTCTAGTGATATTCTTGCTCGTCTAGTTGCCAATAACGATTCACGCTACTTCAAAAAATGAAGTGAAGATAAAAACGCATAATTCAGTTAGTGAAGAAAACGAAAGTGCTCAGACCAAGTTAATGCAACCTTGGATGGTTAAAGGTAAGAAAGCGAAAGGAGAACTACTACTCGGAGAAAAATTAAGAGGAGTGAATGTGACTGCTTTTTGATCTGAACAAGTTACTTCTGTTCTACGTAGGCAACTATACTTTTTGATTTTAATTTTTGTTCTTGGAAGTCTGGCGGAGATATGACTTATTACTAAGTCTTTAGTTTCTTATCATTGGTTGGCTAGTTGGTGTTCGTTTTTGTAGCTACAGCAAAGTTCGATAGGAAGAAGCTATGTTTTTTGAGGCCTGATTTTTCGAAGAGCAGTTTCATTTCCTCTTCGCTGTAAAACCTGTTTCCTCCCATCATTTTTATTAGGACGTCTGTTGCTGTAACTTTCTCTTTTTTCTTCATGTACGTTGCGAGCATAAGTATCCCGTTGTTTTTCAGTGTTCTTGCTATCTCGTTTAGTAGTTCTTGCGGGTGTCTACTCCAGTGTATTACTTGAAAGCAGAATGTTGCATCTACGTAATTGTCGGGGATGGGGAAAGGCTTCTCTAATGAAGGGTCTAGGACTGCAAATTCTATATTTTCCAGCTCTTTGAAGGATTTGGTCTGACCGTTCATATTTATAGTGGCGTGCATGCACTCGTCTATAACGTTTGGGAAGAAGTCTGCACATATGAGGTGGCAGTTGAAGTCGAGAAACTTTAAAATGATCGATGGCTCAACCCCAAACCCGCAACCAACATCAAAGATGCAACGTCCCTTAAGCCGGGATTTTCCTCCGCCGAGTTCAAGCAGAACTTCCCGTGCTATGTTATAGACTTCGCTTGTGTTTTGAATATAGAAGAGGGTTGCGACTTCTGGTGATATGAAGTCAAATTTAGCTCCTCTTAGCACGTCTACCATGACTTCATGTAGAACTTTTTCGAAGCCTGAAATGAGAGCCTCAAGGCTCCTGAACATCATGTTTGATTGCCTCATCGCTTGTAACTCATCGATTTTATCCCTGCTGACCTTGTAGCAGCCATCTTGCATTGTTAGAACAGATTCATTTGTTAAAGCGTCCATAAGCTCTCTGAGGAGGTCTAAATTTTTAACATCACCTATGAAGGAAGCGACCTCGTCTAGAGTTCTAGGCTCCTCGAGAAAGTCTAAGACCCCAATTTTGTCGAGTCCTATGCTCAGAGCAAGGGCGTGAACGCTCCTGAATAGCCTTGATACCCTAAGCGTTCCGACGTTTCTCAAAGCAGTCAAGGATCCCTTAATCTTCCCGATGGTCGAAATAGCAACCACCCCCTCCCAATTTAAGTAATAAGAAATTTTACACGATAGCTATGACACCCATATTTCTAAGGCTCCTGTAATTCTTTATGAGAAGAGATATTTGTCTCACATCTGCCGAAAAAAGGCATTCTTCTAAGCTATCGTAACTTTCCAACTTTTCAAGAAGAGAAACCAACTCCGGGGCAATCCTATCGTTTAAGAGCTTTAGAGCCCTCGTCGCCCTAACCTTCTTTCTTAGGTCCGCAAAAATACTGGACGAGTTTGAAGTATGTGTAAAGGGACTCGAAACTATAGAGGCCAGAATAGCCTGGACAGCAGGCCTCATCACTATGTCTGGTTCAACGAGCGTTGCTTGTGAAAGCATTTCCTGCATCATCTGGAAAAGACTTCTCTGCCAGCCAACTCTCTTAGCAATGATCATCCTGTTATCTCCGGAGGCGAGCACCCAAAACTCACGCCCCTCGAGCGATACAATCTTAGCGGCTTCCGCTTGGGGTAACACTTTCTCATGAGGAAAATCGATGCTCCAATGGGGAACACAGTACTTTTTCTCCTTCCAGTTTGCGAATATAACGTCAGCCTCGCACTTTATGAGTGATGCTTGGATCTCGGTCCATTGTTCACCTGCAACTTCTTCTCTCATTATTGGATACGTGTAACTACTCCTCGCGTAGCCATGCTTATCCAAGTAAACGACCATGACGTGGTCGCCGTGATCAACGCTTATAGGCGCAATACCGGTAACCTCAAGTTGTTCTCTAAACCAAGAAAGAGTATCTCCTTCAAGCTCTACTTCGTGATGCACGTTTTCCCCGCACATACTACACTTGGCATTGACTTTAAATTTCAAACAATCTTCGCCTCCAAATAAATTTTTCGCATAATCAACATTATTCATGAATTTTTATTTAAATTGAGGAAAAATATCCAATATAAATTTAGAAATGAATACCATTTTTAAATATTTCCATCAAAAAATGATGATTTTTATTGAATATTTTTCTATATCTTATATGAATGACATTTTTTAATTTTCAACGAAAAAATGAGAAAAATCGTATTCTACTTTCTTTAGAAAAAAGGAAAAATCAAAGAAGAGGGGCTCTGACGCATTAAGAGAGATAGGTGAGTTTATACCACCCAGATAAACCAGCGGGTAATAAAAAATATGAGAGTGGAAGAATTACTTCTTCTTTCTAGAGGTTATGGTTGCAACGGTGATTATAATTACCAGTAGCGTTGTTGCCGCTGCACCTATCATCAGCGACGTATGCGTGGACTGAGACTGAATGAAGCTTCCCAAGGCGTAAAGGGTCAACGTCACTTCGACGTCTTCAGGGTTGAGAACAAACCACTGCCAGACAACTATCCTACCCTGAGACTTGCTGTAAACTTCAGGTATCTCCCCTCTCAGCACGTCTTTAAGATAAGTTACTAAGACTTGCCACTCGGGAACTATGCTGGTATCGTTAAATAAAAGCACTTCTTGGATGAAGGCTGCTTCGGACTCCATGCTTATCGGTGTCCCGTTTTCGTATTTTGGCTCTATGCGGAAGACAGGGTACTCTTTGCTCACCGTGGGGATTACGGCCGCTATCCACACGTCAACGCAGACATGGTATAGCTGGTTATCTTTTATCGGTATGGTTTTTCCGTCTTCTGTGATCTGCTCGACCCGTATTACTTTCATCGTTGGAAGACCAGTCGGGTCGTAAATGTAGCGTAACCCTGACACTTGGAGCAGGAAGCCTGCAGCTAGGGCAAACTCCAGTGCTCTCTTAACCTCGTAGCCATATAGGTAGAATGTGCAGAGAGGCGCACCCACATATGGCCCTTGGTACGGTATTCCTCCCAAGGCAGCGACGCTCACCGCATCATAAACTGTTATGTTTCCACTTTTGCTATTTAACGCGTGGCGGAGAACGCCACTTTCTATAAAGGCAAAATCAACAGGCTTCCCGGTTATGTTCGCCGCAGCCCACCGCATAGCGTCAGTCACTAGATCTCCTATCGGGTGTTCCTCGTCCTCCGAGCCTATCTCCACAGTTCCCCTAGCTATTATTTCATTATAAGGCGGACAGCCAAAACGTGTAAGTATACCATTTATAGCTGGAATGTAGTTAGTGTTCAGCTCTCCGAGGACTGTACTGTTTTCCTCTATTGTGTCATTGATTGCTATTGCTTGGTAGTTTCTGACGTGCACGCCTTTACCTGGGTTTCCGAGTGTTAGGGTTACTTCAAGTTTTCCCAAGTATTCTAAGTATGCTTTGGCGTCGACTATCGTCGTGTTCGTCCCGTCAGGCATAATAATATACTTTGGCTCTTCCAGTAGTTCGTGGTCATGGCCGCCAATTATCACGTCGATGCCGGGAACCTTCTTCGCCAACTCCACGTCTTCTTTCCAGCCGCTGTGAGATAGAAGCACGATTAAGTCTACGCCCAGCCCCTTAAGGTACCCGACCTGCTCCCTAGCGACCTCAACCGGATCCAGTATCTGAATGTTCCTTTGGAATATTATGCTACCATTCGCGTTATATCCTATCAGTGCAAAGAAACCTATCTTGACCGTTTGGCCACTGCTCGTAATATTCATTATGTAGTTTTTCTTTATGAATGCAGATAAGCCGTAAGCGTCGTTAGTTATGTTAAGGTTTGAGCAGAGAAGTGGCGGCAACGACAGCCCCCAAGTGTCAAATGTGGAGTTAGTATTGTTGAGTATTAGGGCTAGTCCATGATCTGTGTAATCAAACTCATGGTTACCTAACCCGATCACATCGCATCCGATTAAGGTCAGAAGGTGGATTTCGGGCGAAACGTTTAGTGGTGAAGCAACGCCCGTGCCTATCCATGTGAATGGTGTCCCCATGAGGAAGTCTCCTGCGAGCAGTAGGAGAACTGCTTCGTTCTCAGCAGACTTCTCGTTTCTTATCTCGTTTACCAGTGTTGCCAGACGGGCGATTCCACCAACTGTTGGGTCGTTGTCTTTGCCAGTCTGGTAGTCTGCTAGAGGCCATGGTAACAGCTCGGAGTGCATGTCGCTCAGGTGAAGAATCGTCAAGTTAACCGTTGTCGCTTCTTTTGCTGTGACGTTTTCCTGTGTTTTAAAGAAGTTTATCATTAATGAAGGTAGAGGGGTTAGGGTGCTGGGGCACGTTGCCAGTGGCATGAAGACTGTGGCGGTAAGAAATAGCAGGAGCGCTAAGGAAAACAGTTTGGACTTCTCCATCTCTCCTCTCTCCCTCATTCTTTGAAGTAATAGTTGATTCTTTTCATAAATAAACTTATTGTTATTCAATTTCCAAGCTATTCCAATGAGGAGGTTCTTGAGTTGGAGGGACATGCGGTTTTGTTTATATGGTCGTTCTTCAATGTTTGAAGCAGCGTTACCAAATATTCCTCCCGAAAATCATTATTTAAAGCGAGTTTTTTATTTCTAAAGTGGGGCGGCTCGTGTGAAGGTGATGGAGAAGCGTTACTTCTCGCGGCAATTATAGTTATTAGCTGAGAGGGTGTGATAAATGGCTTGGCTCGTATTTTATGGTGGGGTGGGTGAGGTTGGGGGTAACAAGGTTTTGCTTGAGGATGACGATGTCCGGATTTTCCTAGATTTCGGGGTTTCGTTTTCCCAGATGGGGAAATTTTACTCCGCACCTTTCCTTTTGCCTAAAAGGGAGGAGGGACTGGTAGAGCTTCGGCTGTTACCTCCCCTTAAGGGGGTTTATAAGTTTGACGAATCTTATGTTTCAGTCGATGCCATCATCGTCTCCCACGTCCACATGGACCATGTAGGCTTCCTCCCTATGGTTAAGGAGGAGATCCCAGTATTCTGCGGAGAAACGGCTGCCACGATAATGGATGCCTTCACTGACATGAAGAGGTGGATCATAGGAAGGGAAGGTAGGAAAGGGGGATTTAAAACGTTTAGGACTGGGGAGAAACTTAGGGTGGGTGATGTGGAGATTAGGCCGATTCACGTTGACCATTCCGTTCCCGGTTCCTATGGATTTGTCATTCATACTTCAGAGGGGGCTGTGGCTTACACTGGTGACTTTAGAATTTATGGGGCTAAGAGTGAATTAACAGAGGACTTCGTTAGAGTGGTCGAGGAGGAAGGTGTCGATGTGTTGATAACGGAAGCTACGAACATTTCAAGCGCCTATGTTTCTTCCGAAAGAGAAGTCGGGGAGAAACTTAACTATATCGTGAGAAACACCGATGGACTGGTCATAGCTTATTTTGCCAGTACAGACATTGACAGGCTTAGGACATTCTACGAGGTAGCCAAGAGAAACGGGAGGAAGCTGGTAGTGTCGGTGAGGCAAGCTTACCTTCTAAGCAAGCTGGAATGCGACCCGCACCTCAACGTTCCAAGCATGAGCGATGAACAAATAATGGTTTTCAAAAAAAGAAAAAGGAGATACGAGAAATGGGAGGAAGAGGTGCTGGAGAAAGAGTCCGCGGTCGAGGCGGGCGACGTCTCAAAAATGCAGGATAAGGTTATACTTGTTGCGTCCTTATATGATTTC
>JAHLWX010000042.1 GCA_019057675.1 Candidatus Jordarchaeum sp. LHC_1308 | reverse complement strand
CGATTATTTGAAGACTTCTGCTGATTAGCCCCCCATCGACACTGGAAACCTTTAACCCCGTTAAGTCTGCTGGAGGGGACGGATAAGCAAGCCTATTTTCCACTATGTCATTAAAAGCCCTCTTCAGCTCCCCATCAAATAGGTCTTCTTCCTTAAAATTCCTAAGGATGCTTACAAGCATGTTTCTTCCCTTTTCGAGGCGCTTAACCTCAGACGCTATGTTCTCCAATTGCTTCTCTAGGTTCCAAGTGAATCCCACTTTCATGTCCCCTCTCTACAAGTACGCCACTAGAAGAGTGTGAACGGAAAAAGGGAAATTCTTTTCTGATAGAAAGTGTGGAAAAAAGAAGGGTTGAAGGATAAAAAAGAGCTGTTGAGCTATGTGACTTCTCTTTTTTCCGTTATTATGCAGGATGCTGCTAACGGAACTACGGTGAGAAGTAATATTACAATTAGTGCTGTAGACGGATCCACCATTCTCGAGATTATGAACTCAGAGAAGAAACCGATCATTGTTATGATGTTCCAGAGGCTTTTGTAGTAGTTGAAGAATCCAAGGGAGTAATAATCAATAAGTTGGCTGGCCAGTTCGGGTACGTTGAAGAATCTTAAGTAAGATGATAAGCTTGCTCCTCCAAATACTGTTAACATGTTGGGGAGTATGGATAGTAATAGCAGAACTATAAGTGAGGTTACTCCAGCTATAATGGACCTATCGATTAGTGAGGAGAATAGGATCGTTATGGAGCCTACGGCAAGAATGAAGAGCCAAGTGAAGAGTATCAGTATTAGTAGTAAGTTGATGGTTTCCGATACACCTATGAAGAAGAGAGATAGGGGTGCAAGCAGTGTTGCGGTGTAGGTGAAGTAGGCTAGAGAGTACGTTAAGGTTGTTAATACTAGGCTTACTATGGCAAAGGCGAGAAACTTTGAGAGAACCAGCTGAGTCCTATAAACCGGCTTTGAAACGTATACAGAAAGCGTTCCTTTCTCTCTCTCGGAAGCTATGAAGCCGCATGTGAGAAGGGTGACGATAGCTATTATCGGAATGTTCAGGTAGTAAGTGGTAGCCCCTATAGTTAAGCCTATTACACCTCTTTGAGCAGTCTGGACTCCCATAGCTGAGGAAAAAAGGTCTCTGAACGTATCGATAGCGCCATTTTCGAATATCCCATTTAAGAAGTATGCCTTTTCGACTTCAGCTAGGAGCTGAGGGTATTGCGTAGTCGCGTATGATATCAGTATCAGCTGCATTGGAAGGAACATAAGTATGGAGAAAATTACGAATGCCCTTGTCTTGTAGAGCGACTTTATTTCTTCTACAACCATGAAGGCTGTCTGGGAAAGAGCTATCTGAACCTTATTTGTTAAGGAAAACGTCGCCATATCGATCACCCTAGTTGCTTTCTGAGACAAGTTGGAGAAAGATTTCTTGTAGTGTCCCGCCAATCGGGGCAAACTTAATAATACGTGCATTTACCTCGGCGAGAACCTTAGGAATAATTCTTCCGACAGAATCCATGTCGGAGGAGTACACTATTACCCGTTCACCATCAATCATCGCATCCACACCCTTTTCTTTAAGCAAGGCGAGAACTTCGTCCTTCTTGTCGACCAGCAACTCGTATCTTCCTGACTTACCTTGGACGAGTTCTTGCACTACGTCCTCTAGCTTTCCCTGCTTAATCGTACGCCCTCTGAAGATTATCCCTACATAGTCGCTTACCATCTCAACCTCTGAAAGAATGTGGCTTGACAAAAGAACAGTTTTTCCGTCTCGGACAAGTTCCCTCACCTTATCAAGTATATCCTTTCTTCCAATAGGATCCAGGTTTGTTGTGGGTTCGTCGAGTATTAGGAGATCTGGGTCGCCCATTAGTGCTTGAGCTAAACCGAGCCTCTGCTTCATGCCAGCACTCAGCGTCCCTATCGGTTGGTTTTCCCATCCTTCAAGCCCAACCCAAGCAAGGATTTCTCTTGCAGCCCTTTCAGATTTAAGAGGATTCATGTGGTTCAGTATGCCCACATACTTGAGAAAGTCTACGCAGAGGACATGATTATGATACTCTATTCTTTCTGGAAGGTACCCTATCCTTCGCCTCACGTTGTAGCTTCCTGCCTTCTCGCCAAAAACCCGCACTTCCCCTCCGCTGGGTTCCAGTAACCCCAGAATGATCTTTATAGTTGTAGTTTTCCCTGCGCCGTTAGGGCCTAAGATGCCAAAGCAAACTCCTTCTTGAACCTCCAAGTTAACGTTATCCAACGCAGTAAAGTTACCGAAGACCTTTCTCAGCCCGCTTATCGAGATAGCGCTCATCTAATTTTCCTCCTTATTTTCGGTATAGAGAAGAAGAATGCAACAAGGGACGGAATAAGGCTGAAGGGTAAAATAACCCTGAAATAGTAATACTTAGAAATACTCAGTTGCGCTCCTAACACGGACTGCAGATGGTAAATGATTATCGAATCTCCTTGCCTGACTTTTAGATCGATCAGGAAGCCGCTTCCCTTATCGTACTTGGCTACTGAAACCTTTTCTCCATCGCCATAGAAGAGTATAACAGCTTCCCTCGCAAGCTGATTAACCCACTCTTCGCACTCTCCAACCACAACAAATGAATTTCCTTCGACATCTACAGTGAATCCTAAAGGCATTGCAGGTGGAATCCACCAGAGTATACCGCCTTGGGAGGCATTGTTTTCCCTCGTAAATAGGTTCACTTCAACTGTCTGCACGTCGCCTAGCCTCTCTTTCACCGAGAGGATAGCTGATGTGCCATTGAACGATGAAGACCAGACAGCTACGTAAGACATAAAGTTAAGCGTGGCTGTACCATTCTCTTGAACCACATACCTCTCCTCCAAGTAGTAGAGGAGGAAGGGAGTATGGGGTAGAGTGACTGATGGGGAAGGGGTAGCATAAACCCATATGCAAAGAGAGGAGACGACTACTCCTATTATGGCAAGAGCTGAAAGAAGTTTGGCTGTCTCTCGAGCTGAGCTCAACCGTTAACCCTCCTGTTAAGCCTCTTCTTAACCAGCTTGTTGACAATCACAACTCCCAACGGAAGAAGGAAAGAACTTAAGTAGCACGCAACCATGAAGTTTCTTGCTTCAAGAGGCAACTTGCTTGGGTTCGGCACTATGAAAGAGATTACCGCTTCATCAGACTTAAGATGAACGTTCTTCACGCTTCCATCCGAATAAGTAACGGTTACTAGTAAGTCGAAGGAAAAAGATGCTGGCAACCCTGCTGTGTCCTGCCAAACCACTAGAAGCTCAGAAACATAAATAGGCGAAAAACTAGGAAGCTGGCCGATAAGCGTAAAATTAAAGGCCTTATCAGATGAGAAGGCATCCTGTGTAGGAACCAAGAAGCTCCTTGAAACCGAGCTTCCATTACCTGTACCTCTTAGCGTCAAATTCTTCACCCCGGCTGATGGGTCAGGTGAAGCAGTTATCATGAGCGACCAGCTTCCTATTCCTCCCTCGGTCAAGATACTTGTGTCCACTGTAACGCTGAAGCTGATGTTGCTTTCGTCAGCGTTGGGGAAGGTGTAGGTGTGCCTTACTGGTTGAGCTTGAACCAGGCTCGATGAGAAAAATACGCACGACATGGTCGATGTTAAGACTAGGAGATAGATTAGCATTCCGATGATGCATCGCTTACTGAGCATGGTATTCCCGCCATATGTCGGTTTAAGATATATTCGAGTCCGCTTGCTTTATAAGCGTTTTTATAATGGCAATACAACGTGACGCTAACGCTAGATCTTAATCCTAAAGGAACTTTTCCGCTCTTAAATCATACCTTGCGTCATCCTCTTAAAAATGCGAAGCCAAAAAACATAATTTATTTTATTTCACCACCCTGTTTTTGAAAGTCTCCTTTCTTGCACAACTGAGAAGGCAACGCAAAACTCGAAAGGTAGAGAATGATAAGAGGAAAAAGAAGATTAGTTTACATTATCCATGTCAAGGCGAAGAACCTACAATTAGGAAATGTGTGCTTAGAAGTTGATTTCATCCGGCATAGAGTTTATTAACCACCAAAATAACTTCAGTGACCTGTCGGAGAAGGTATGTTATTATTGACAGCCGAAGCTACGGAAATTTTCGGGTACTATTGTGACTGTTAAGAAATGGGTTTACTCTGGGCAGGTATATTGAGACCCCTTTGGAAGAAATGTTAATATCCTAGGGAGTGAAGCAAGAAGACTGATGTGTGATCAGACACAAAAAAGGAGAAGCCATAATTTAATGCGGGTTAGCTCGGCTGGCTCCACCCTAAAATCCTCCCATGACAGGAGGAAAAAGGCGATGAATGTATAAAAGTTGTGCTCAGACAGAATGGTTGAGGCAGCCGAAAGAAAAAATCTAGAAGCATGAATAATGCTTCATTTAAAAGTTTAAAACGTTTGGAGGAGTAACGCATTGAACGTCAGGATTAGCAGGCTTTACAGTCAACCAGTTGAAAGCCTAGAAGTTGAAATAGTTGAGAGGAAGGGAGCAGGACACCCAGACAGCCTCTGCGATTATGCAGCCGAAGCTGCAAGCGTGAGTTTATCAAAACGTTACTTGGAGCAGTTTGGGGCGATTCTGCATCACAACGTGGACAAGGCACTTCTAGTTGGGGGAAGGGCTAACGTCGAGTTTGGTAGAGGAGAAATTCTTGAGCCGATAACTTTCATTCTTGCAGGCAGGGCTACGACAGAGGCGGCCACGGAGGAGGGTGAAAAGGCTATTCCAGCTGAGGAAATAGTGGTTGAGAGTATTAAGGAGGAATTTAGCAGGTGTTTAAGGTTCTTAGACGTAGAAAAACACTTGGTTGTTAAGGCCATGTTACGCCCAGGGTCGATGGACCTGCGCCGCATTTTCGAAGAGGGAAAAAAACGTGTGCCATTGTCAAATGATACAAGCATAGGTGTTGGGTTCGCTCCTCTGACGGAAACGGAAAGGATAGTCTTAGAGGGAGAAAGGTACCTTAACTCTAAAAATGTCAAGGAAAAACTTCCAGAAGTCGGGGAGGACATAAAAATAATGGGTCTCAGGGAAAAGAATAAGATAACGTTAACCATAGCTGCGGCAATAATATCTCTCCTCACGCCAGATAAAGACCACTATGTAAGTGTTAAGGAGCAAGTGGAGGCGGAGCTAGCAGACTTTGCCTCGGCGTTCACAAGCAAAGATGTAGAGGTAAAGGTGAACGTAGGAGACAACTACGAGAAGGGAATATACTACCTCACGCTGACAGGGACTTCTGCTGAAAGCGGCGACGATGGTCAGGTTGGAAGAGGAAACAGGTGCAACGGGCTGATAACCCCCAATAGGCCCATGAGCATGGAGGCAACAGCGGGAAAAAATCCCTACAGTCACGTTGGAAAAATCTATAATGTCCTAGCAGGCTCCATAGCAAACAGGATAGCGGTGGAAGTAGAAGAAGTAATAGAAGCATACGTATATGTCCTAGGACAAATAGGGAGAAAGATAGACGACCCATTATTAGTCAGCCTGCAACTCTTAGCAGACCCAGCTGCCTCATGGAACACTATACAAAGCGAAGCCCAAGAAATAGCAAAGGAAGAAGTGTCCAGAGTAACTAACATAACAAAGATGATCCTAGAAAGGCAAGCATTGCTCTTCTAGTAGAGTACCGCTAAAAGCACCCAAAAACAATAAAAATATGGTGTGAGTAAAAGGGAATGTAGTGGCGTGCGGCCGTCGTCCAGCCTGGACTAGGACGTAGATCAACACCTAAAAGGTGTTGACCGCAAGCCCTCCAAGCCTGAGCTTGTTAAAACGGGTTGCCGCACAACAGGATACCCGGGTTCAAATCCCGGCGGCCGCACCATTTCTCCCTTATTCATCCATGATTCTCCGAAGTATTTCTTCTGCCATCTCCTTTGTCGTGGCGTTGCCACCTAGGTCAGGGGTCACCTTCACTTTTTCAGTTACTACTTTTAATGTAGCGTCTCTGAGCTTTTTGGCTTGGGTGGTGTATCCTAAGTGGTCGAGCATGAGAGCGGCGGCTAGTATTATACCTGCGGGGTTTGCTATTCCCTTGCCTGCTATGTCTGGGGCGCTTCCATGTATTGCTTCAAACATCGCGTGTTTCTCACCTATGTTTGCGGAGGGGCATAGTCCTATGCTTCCTACGATGCCGGCACATAAATCTGAAAGAATATCTCCGAACATGTTTGTCGTGAGAATGACATTGAACCGTTTCGGGTTAAGGACTAATTCCATTGCTGCAGTATCAACGTGCATTTCCTCGGTTTCGACTTCAGGGTAAAGTGAGGCTATTTCAAGGCATGTTTCTCTAAAGAGGCCGCATGTCTCTTTCATAACGGTTGCCTTGTGAATTATGGTCACTTTACGCCTTTTCATCCGTGACGCCATTTCGTAAGCGTACTCAGCTATTCTTTGGGACCCTTCACGAGTTATCACCCGTACTCCGATGGCGACACCGCGAGATATCCTGTACTCTATTCCCTTGTAAAGGTCTTCGGTGTTCTCTCTGACTAGAATAACGTCTATCTTTTCCGGGTACTGAAAGGGGCGCACGTTGGCGTAAAGGTCCAGTGCTTGTCTTAATGTGACAACCACACTTTTTGGGCTTCTAGGACCGGGAGGCGTCTCTGTTGGTCCCTTAAGAACCGCATCGCAGGACGCTGCGAGCTCTAGTGCTTCCTCACCTATAAGGATGTTCTTTCCAGTTTTCTTCATGTAGTCTAAGCCAGCTTCTATGGGGATAAACTCTATCTGGGGAACTAATTTTTCCAGAATTTCGATTGTTACGGGGACTATTTCGTGTCCTATTCCATCCCCTTCAATGTACCCTACTTTTGCCATGGGAACCGCCCATGATTCTTGTAGTATTCCGACAGACCACCTGCTTCTACTATCTCCATTAGAAAGTCAGGTATGGGATTTGCACGTAACTCGACTCCACGTGTCATGTTATATATGCGTCCCGTGCTCATATCAACCTCCAACTCGTCTCCTTCCTCAACCGCCTTAGTTATGCCTTTACATATGAGGAGGGGAAGACCAACGTTGAACGAGTTGCGGTAGAATATTCGGGCGAAGCTTTCCGCTATGACTAGTGAGACACCTGCATGCTTGAGGACCAATGGCGCCTGCTCTCTGCTTGAGCCACAACCAAAGTTTTTTCCAGCGACAATAAAGTCTCCTTTCTTCACTTTTTTAGAGAATTCCGGATCTATACCTTCCATAGCGTGCTTGGCGAGTTCGCCCATGTCAAGCGTCTTAAACTTGTACTTTCCGGGTAGCATGGTATAAAGCTACATTCCGGGTATAATGTAGTCCGTGTTAACGTCATCCGGAAACTTCCAAACTCTACCTCTAATCACGGTTCTTCCTCCCTTGGATCCCTTATTTCTCCAGTTACCGCTGCCAGTGCAGCGGTATGGGGTGACGCAAGGTATATTTCAGCCTCGTCGCACCCCATTCTTCCCTTAAAGTTTCTGTTGGCCGTCGAAACGACGACGTCACCAGGTGATGGTATTCCTTGGTGAGTTCCGACGCAAGGGCCACAACCCGGATTGCAAACTGTGGCACCTGCCTTTATGAATGCCTCTATTAGACCTTCTCTTAGGGCTTTAAGGTAAACTTCTCTGGATGCTGGTACAATTATCGTTCTCACCTTAACCTTTCTGTCTTTCATCACTCTTCCAGCTATTCTGAGGTCTTCTATTCGTCCATTGGTGCATGTCCCTATGAAGACTTGGTTTACAGGGGTTCCTTCGACCTTTTCTATTGGTTTGACGTTGTCTACGGAGTGGGGGCATGCAGCGACTGGAACCAAGTTTTCTGCGTCAATTTCAAGTTTCTCGCTGAATTCTGCATCCTCGTCGCTCGCTAGTAGCTCGTAGCCGTCAGTTACTTCTCTCTCCCTGAGGAATTCTGTTACTTTTTCATCTGGAGCCACGAGCCCCGTCTTCCCACCCATCTCCACAGCCATGTTGCAAAGGGTCATACGGCCTTCCAAGCTGAGCTCCTTCACCGTGGTTCCCGTGTACTCGACCGCCATGTACGTGGCTCCGTCGGCTCCAACCTTACCTATGACGGTTAATATCATATCCTTCGCATACACTCCCTTAGGAAGCTTGCCTTCAAATACGACGAGGAATGTTTCTGGAACCCTCATCCAGAGCTGACCGCACGCGAAGACCGCCGCCATCTCCGTTGACCCGATGCCTGTGGCGAGGGCGCCGAGCGCACCATAGGTGCAAGTGTGGCTGTCAGCCCCTAGAACCACCTTTCCAGGCTTAACATGGCCCCGTTCCATCATAAGTTGGTGACAGACACCTTCCCCGACATCGTAGAGCCTTACTCCTTGGTTTGCAGCCCATTCCCTCATCATCTTGTGCAATTTTGAGACGCCCTCGTTCGGGCTGGGCGCATTGTGATCTATGACAAGCGCTATCCTGCTCGAGTCCCAGACTTTCTCGACTCCCATGTTCTTGAAGGCGTCTATTGCTAAGGGTGCCGTACCGTCTTGCGCCATGGCGAAGTCTACGTTGACCACCACTATGTCTCCTTTATAGGCGTCTACGCCTGAGGCGAGGCTGAGAATTTTCTCGGCAAGCGTTTTACCCATCAAAATACACCTTTTTACATGTCTTTCTAGAACGCCTCCAACTACACTAACTCAGAAGATAAACGTAACGACTGTTAGGACTTGTAAAGGGGGATTTCGCTTAAGAAACCGGCTGCGAAGCCTACGAGCTCGTCTATCATTATTACTTTGACCTGAGAATCGGAAATTATGGATGCAGAGTAGAGATTGTGAAAGCATGTGGGACACGCAGTAGCTATATAGGATGCCCCTATCTCGGACGCCAGCCTAATGATCTTATCTGATAAGTAATCTCTTATCCAAGGGTATGAAGATCTTACAGGGCCTCCGCAACATGATGAGTGCTCATGGTTGTATTCCAGCTCTATGAGCTTTACTCCAGGTATGTTTTCTATGATTTTGCGGGGAGGCTCGTATATTCTAGCGTATCGCCCTAAATGACATGGGTCATGATATGTTATCGTGGCATCTAGGCGTCTTGTGAAGCTCAACTTGCCAGCGTCGAGAAGCTCCTCGTATATTTGTGATGTGTGGGCAACGTTGATGCTCCATGGATATTCTTCTTTAAATGTATTATAGCACATCGGGCAGAGTGCAACAATTTCTTCAACATTCTTTTCCTCGAACATGCGGACGTTTTCTTCGGCGTATTTTTTAAAGTCTCTATCGTAGCCAAGAGTCGGGAGAACTCCCCCACAACATTTCTCAGTACTCATAATCCCAAGAGAGACGTGTCTTGTAAGTGTTTCCAGCGCCAGCCGGGCTATAAGTGGGTAAGAGTAACTGGCTACGCAGCCAACATGAAAAATAGTACTATTTTTTCGGGACACCCCTTCGACGAAGCCTATCAGCTCATCGAGAGGAGCGGAGCGTTTCCCTGTTGTTGTCCCTAAACTCAGTATGCTTTCTCGTTGCTTCACATACGAATTTGGGGGCATTACCCCGTCGTTCACCATTCTGAGCCTTGCTTCATGAATCAAATGTGTAACATTTACCTTGGAGGGGCATAAGGCCTCACATTTCTTGCAGAGGGTACACGAAAAAATCCTGTCGACAAGTTGCTGTGATGGCGGGATATCACCTAAAACCAGTCCTCTTATCAGGAGAATGCGGCCACGCGTGTTCCAATCCTCGGATCGCTGGGCTTCGAAGATGGGGCATCCTGTCCGGCAGAGGCCACACCTGAAGCACCTTAAGCTTTCGAGGTAGAGGCTGTCCTTGACTTCAGCGAAGGGAGAAGACACCTTCACCATGACTGCCTCCGTCTGCGCTCTTACGAACAGATATCTGGAAGAGTTTAAAAAAGTAGCTTAACAGTTTTTAAGCAAGAGAAGAACAAAGGGAATTTTAATAAAAGTTTTTACTCGGGCTTTCTAGGAGGTGCCTTGTGTGAGCGATGTTAAGCCTATTGTGCGCATCCCGGGGACAATTAAGGTTAGATTGGGACGAGGGTTCAGCTTAGGTGAGTTGAAAGAGGCGAACATAAATTTGCACGATGCCAAAAGGATTGGTTTAAGAGTTGACTTGCGGAGAAGAAGCACGCATAAGGAAAACGTCGAGTCTCTAAGAGCCCTTCTGAAGGAGCTTCAAAAAGCCGAGAAAAAGAAGGGGGTTAAAGAGGACAAGAAAACCGCCGCTAAGAAGGAAAAGGAAAGCAGGGTTGAGGAGACACAAAAAGAGATATCAAGTGAGGCAATTCTAGGAGGGAGAACGCCGCTCACCACGCTTAAAGGTTTAGGACCGAAGACCGAGGCAAAGCTTAGAGAGGTAGGTGTAGAAAGCGTCGAAGAACTGGCAGAAGAGGACGCAGAACTACTCTCTGAAGCTACTGGGATTGGTGTACAGAAACTTTCATCTTGGATTAGTGAAGCAAAGCAACTGGTGAAAGAAAGAAGAAAGGAAAGTTAGCTCCTAATTTTCCCTTTTTTTATAGTTTTACAGTTTAACGTCTTATGAGTTTTAGTATCCGAGGAATTTCTTGAAAAGCCACTTTCCTGCCATGATGAAAATGCGCTCCTTAACCCCTTCAAGTTCGGGACGCTTAACTCCGATTATAGATATTTTGAAAGGATTCTCAATTATCACGTTTTCTCCGGTTTGGGCATGAAACTTGATGCTTAGCGTTTTACTTTCAGCATCCCAGTATGCGTTTTCAGGTAGCTGTGGGGGAGGAGCGACAAGCTTTAACTTGACCTCGCCTTTTGAGTTTTCATATGACCAGAGTACAAGCCTTTTTCCTTCTGCCTCAACAATTTCAGCCGTTGCGTAAAGTAACTCTCCAAAGGTCAGCTTCCGCTTTACTGGCCAAATAGCGCCGCTTCTGGCAGGAAGCAAAAAACTGAATGTTAATTCATAATTTGGTAGATGTAAGGAAACAGTACCTTCAACATCTTTTCTTTCAAGGTTGCAGACAAGTAACCCATAGCCGTTCCTCCCGCTGGAGAGGCATGCAAAAACTCCACTTGTCTTGCACGCTTGCTTCAAGCCTGGAATCAAACGCTTTAGAATGGATGCTTCATTTGGCGTGAAGCCTAGCTGAATCGCTTCCCCTTTTCCCATTTGTACCCTGAAGCCGCAGAGGTATCTGTTATCAAGAAATACTAGAGGATCTGCGTTCTCAACGTCAAACACCGTGACCGAGGTCATTTTTTTCCTGAAGTCTGCGAAGCTAATTACTCCACTTTTGACTTTTTGGCCAGTAACTCCCAGCATTTCCGCCAAATCGTTAAACCTGTTGTTTTCCTCGTCGTAGAAGGGTATTTGTGGCATCAGGATGAGGGTACCACCGTTCTCAACATAACGTATCAGTCTATCAGCTTCTTCTCTGGCGAGAAAGTCGAATTCATGAAATAAAAGAGGAGAGTGATGTGGCTTTACGAAGCCGATTGGAGTAAAAGAGTAACTTACACCATTCTTAGTGAGGGAGCGTAGAAGACGGTGGAAGGATGAGGATAAAGTCCTATATTTTCGTCCAAACATGTCGCGTCCCCCGGCAATGTCTGCCAGCGTGTACCTATGATAGTAGGCGACGTGAAGGTCATAGACCGGCGTCGTGAGGGGGGACGCTCTGGTTGCCAATGCAAGTATTTTGACAGCGTGGTACTTTTCGGTTCTCTTCCCTCTTGGGTTGACTGGCGCATCTTTGAAGTATAGTTTACTCGTGGTGCCCAATCCTCTGGGGTTAATTCCGCCGGAAAACATGTAAAAATTGACTAGTTTTGCTCCCTTCGCATGAGCGATCCTTCCAAGGATGTGCAACGTGTTTTTCGAGGTATTGTATGCAAACCATCCCGACTGGAGTTCTGCAACGAGAAGGGGAGTTTCAGGCTGGCATCCCCTAAGAAGCTCCAAATAGTTTACAGCGGCGAGAAAAGTGTCCTCATCAAGGTAATGAGGGTATAGGTCTGCTGCATCAATCAGAAACTTGCTCTTCGTTTGAACTGGAGGATAGAGGAATGGAATGAAGAACTCGTTTGTAACTAAGGGGACGTTTACACTTGCTCTTCTAATTGCTTCAGCCATCTTGTGGAGGAACTCGGCGATCATTTGCTCCTTGAATTCAAGCCAGTCTATTACTGCTAGAAAGTTGCGTTTCCCTTTAAGCGCTCGTGGAGGTTCAACCTCTGAAAACGTGGTATAGTTTGTACCATACGCCCTGTTAAGTTTGGTGATCGATGAAAACTTTGACTCAAGCCACTTTTGATAAAGCCCTTTCCTTCCACTCCCACCTACAACTACGGGGTTGTAATCGGTGTCAAATGGAGAAAAGTGAAATCCGTAAGAGGACTCGTTATCTATCTGAACTATAAAGATGCAGCCTCCCTTTGACGCTTCATGTCGCCTTATTACCTCGGAGACCCTCGTCATCCATGTCTCAGCAAACTTAATGTATGTGGGGTGAAGGTAGGTTATGACTGGCGCCTTCTTCGAAAACCACCTCGTCGGCTTACCTGACGAGTTAATGGCGCATACTTCAGGGTGACGCTCCAGAAGCCAAGATGGGATGCCACCGTAAAGCCACTCAGCACAGATGTATGGTCCCGGCTTGGCTATCACGAGTATTTCTTCTTCCTCCGCTATTTCGAGGAAAAGCTCCAAGTTCCTTTGTGGATGAGTGCTTCCTGAAAAGTCAAATAATCCCTCTTTGACCTCATGCCAGTTCCACGGTATGTAGGTTGAAATGGCGTTGAGGCCAGCGTCCTTCGCGTCCAGTATCCGGCTACGCCACTCTGAGGGGGGAGTCCGAAAGTAATGTACTTCGCCGCTGAGAACATTAAGCTTGGAGAGAAGTTCCGGCAGAATACTCATGTCAATTCACCGCAAAAGCTTTCAGCAGGAAAATCTTTTACTAAATTTACGCAGGATCTTAAAAGGTGATTGGTATGGTGGTTATTTACGTGCTCTTAATGACTGAGGCGGGTGTTGAACACGAAGTTGCCGAGAGGATCTCGAAAATGGAGCACGTAACGGAGACGCATGTAACTTATGGCGAGTGGGATATAGTAGTCAGAGTTGAGATAGATGAGCTGGGAAGGAAGCTAGACGAACTTGTTACTAAAATCAGGAAAACCAAGGGCGTTATTAAGAGTATGACGTTGATTTCAACAGGCTGAGAAAAAATGGAGTTCATAGATTAACTTTTAAATCTTAGTATTTTCAAGTTTATAATGGATAAGTGAATTGGTGGATGGCGATGTCTTCTAGCCTCTCTGTTGAGAAAGTGGGAAGGTTGCTTCAGAAAGCGGGCTTTCAGGTTGCCAACAATCTTCCCTCTAAAAGTTGCTTCGACTTAGTGGCGAGGAAGGAGGAGTTTTTGATGCTCCTTAAGGTTCTCGCCAACGTCGACGGTATGAAGGACGAGCAGGGAAGAGAGTTGAGAATGCTGGCAAAGTTGATGTCAGCTATCCCCCTCATAGTAGGAGAGAAAACGAGGAGGAATGAAATGCTTGACGGTGTCATTTATGAAAGGTGGGGAATACCAACAATCAGTTTTTCGACATTCAAGAGCTTCGTCTTGGAGGATGTCCGCCCGGTGGCTCTCGCTAGGCGTGGAGGCCTCTACATAAAGATTAACGGTAAGGCTTTGAGAAGAGCTAGGGAGGAGAGGGGGCTGTCTCTCGGGGACTTAGCAGAGAGGGTTGGGGTTTCCCGGAAGGCAATTTATGAGTATGAGAGGAACGAGATGGACGCAACGTTGGAAACAGCCTTGAGAATAGAGGAGGAACTAGACGCCGATATTATAACACCCGTAGATTTAAACGAGTGGCATTTGATGTATGAACATGAAGAGGGAGAGAAAGAGGCACACCCTCAAAAGTGGGAGGATGAGTTGGAGAGGGAGATTTTCGAGGCGTTGTCTGGTCTAGGCTTCAAGATTATACTTGCCAGAAGGGCGCCTTTCGACGCTCTTACAGCAGATCAGAAGAAGGAACGTTTAGTTGTCACCGGAGTTGGGAGAGCTTGTGACAGAACTATTGAAAGAAAAATAATGGTTCTCGATAGACTTTCATGGGTTGCGCAGAAAATGGCCATGTTTGTGATCGATAAGGAAAAGAAAATTAAGAAGACACGTGTGCCGGTCTTTAGTAAAGAGGAAATAGAAGCCATGGAGGAGCCGGAGGAGCTTATCACGAGGTTGCAAAAGTCAAATTAGCTTTTTCTGTAAGACTTCGTCAAGTATCCTCCTTGCAGTCTTCCAAGTCTGTCTAGTGAATGGGGGCAGGCAACCCTTTTCTTTCACCCAACACCTTAGAAAAGCAATTGTCCGTGGATCCTGTGGATATCCCGATCCAACGTCGCCATGAGTTTTGAGCTCCTCGATCTTCGCGTCGCGGACAACCTTGGCTACAATGGAAGCGGCTCCCACAACCACGTATTTTTCATCTGCTTTGTGCTCAGCGACTAACCTAGTGTTACATATAAGGTACTTTCTGACTCTTCCCTTAAACTTATCCGGGTGTGGGTCTACAGCATCTAAGTAAGCCACGTCAGGCTGTAATTTATCTATCACTTCAGCCATCCTGCAAGCTTCAAGTTCATTCAAGCCTATACCAGAACGGATCGCTTCATCAATCTCACTCGGAGAAACTTCTAGGAATACAACGCCCTTAGCAACGTCAAGCACGCATTGAAAAAGCTTCATTCTTCGTTGCGGTGTGAGCCGCTTAGAATCCGTAACCCCTACCTGCTCAAACCTGCAGATAGACGACTCCTCAACAAGAACCCCTGCCACTATCATAGGGCCTATGACCGGGCCCCTCCCTGCTTCATCCACTCCTGCCACGAGCAACAACTTCACCGAGAAAGTTAAAGAGCAATATAAGGTAAATAAGCTCTTTCAGCTTCAGTAGGAGCATAGGCGACTGGTGAAGACCTTGTCAAATTTCCCAGTTCGATGTTATAGGGAAGGAACAACAATGTTTTACGCTCCAGACGTCAGCATTTACGCTGAAAAAGGAAGCTATATTCCTTCTAAGGCTCCAGTCTTCTATAATCCTAAAATGTCCATAAATAGGGATGTAACTGTCTGTGTTCTTCAAACATACTCCGAGGAAGCTGGCAGGAAGCTGAGGGTATGTGTCCCAATGGCCGGTTGCGGAGTAAGAGCATTAAGATTTATGCTTGAAACGGACGGTGTTGAGAGCATCGTGGTAAACGACATAAATCCAGCCGCCTTCTCATTAATAGAAAAGAACTTCGAAATGCACAGATTAAAGGAAAAGGCCACTATATGCCGCGAAGATGCAAATACTCTTCTTTCATCTTTCGCGTCTAAAGGGGACAGGTTTGACATGATAGATTTAGATCCATTCGGTTCTCCCGCTCCATTCTTAGATTCTGCTATAAGGGCACTAAAACCTAAAAGTGCCATGCTCTGCATCACGGCAACGGATTTACCACCTTTATGCGGATCACAGCCAAAAGCTTGCCTTAGAAGATATGGAAGCATTCCTTTCAAAGGAGAATACTGCCATGAAGTCGCTCTCCGCATACTGATAGCACACGCAATTTCCGTAGCAGCAAAGTATGATTACGCTCTACAACCAGTGCTCTCTTACTACTTCGGGCACCATGTAAGAGCTTACTTTAGGGGGGAGCTTAGAGCTAAAAGGGCAGACGAGATTCTGGAGAAAATAGGATACCTTATTCACTGTGATCATTGCCTATCAAGAAAGCTGATCGGAAGAATCTCGGCACCTAAGATCGCAGGGCGGTGTCCTGATTGCGGAGGAGAAGTGAGGACGGCTGGTCCCTTGTGGTGCGGCCCGCTTCAGGACGAGGGTTTTTTGAGGAGGGTGGTTTTC
>JAHLWX010000041.1 GCA_019057675.1 Candidatus Jordarchaeum sp. LHC_1308 | reverse complement strand
TCGACATTAAGCCTGAAAGGGTAGCTCGGCTCGCCGAGGTTGAAAACATCACGGGTATTAAGGACACCGTTATTGACGTTCAGCATACCCTAAAATTACTGGAGCTCGTGCCAAGGGGCTTCTCGGTTTTCCCCGGGTCAGAAATTACACTTCAGGCGGCAATGGAAGCTGGAGCCAAGGGGATGATACTTGGCACCTCAAACATAACCCCGAAACCCTCAGTTGAGCTATACGAGGCTTATAAGTCAGGTGATGTTGCGAAGGCTCGCCTGCTCCTACCAAAAGTGGTCAGCCTCCTCCAGCTTGTATCATTCACCCCAATACAGTACCTGCCCTCCGTAATAAAGAACGCAATAAAGCTTACCGGGCGCCCAATAAACACCGGGGTCAGGAAGCCTCTTCCAAACCTATCCGCGGAGCAACTAGAAAAGCTCAGGGAGAAAATGGTTGAAATAGGTCTTCTGGAAGCTGGTAATACGACAGGGGGCTAAGCTCCTCTGGCCTTCCTCAGTATTTCGTCAACCGTCATGTTATGCTTTAACGCTATCATTTTGATGGCTCGCTCAGCTTCCTTTCTGATGCTTTCATCCGGGTGAAGGCGCAGAGGCTCTATGGCCTTAACAGCCCTTACACCCCCAGCTCTCGCCAGCGCCCTCAGCGCAGTCAGCTTAACCTGCATGTCATCGTCTGAAAGAGATTTTATCAGCGCGCCCTCAGCCTCCTCACTTCCCATGCTTCCCAGGGCGGATGCAGCCCACAAGCGCACCCTTGCATCCTCATCATTTAATGCCTCCTCTAAAATCTCTCTCGCCCTCGGAGACCCAATGGAAGACAGCGCCTTAACAATGCCCACCCGCACTTCGGCATCCTTCTCCTGCATCATCCTACTAAGGTAGGGGATCACCTCCTCGCCCCCTATCTTTCCAAGAGCCTCCGCCGCCTCCCTCCTAACCCTCCAGTCCCAGTCGTCCAGAAGCATGATAAGTTCGTCCTTAGCCCTAGTCTCGCATACTTCCCCGAGAACCCTTGCGGCTCCGGCTCTAACCTTCCAATTTTCGCTTCTAAGCAACTCCACCACTTTATCAGGGTACCTCGAAGCTACCTTTGCCAGTGCCTCCATGGCCGCGACCCTTACCCTCTCGTCCTCATCCCCCAACGCCTTGATAAGCGCGTCTAGGCTGCTTCCACCCGAAATTCTAACAATAGACTTAAGAGCTGCAAATCGGACATCCCCATTCTCGTCATCTAGAAGCTTCTCGAGGGGATTCATCGCAGTCACGCTGCCTATCTTGCCAAGGGCATGTGCAACCCTAACCCTAACCTCGCTGTTCTTGTCACCGATAAGCTTTGAGAGCTCAACCACAGTATCCGCGTCGCCTATCTCCCCCAAAGCGTTGATCGCCTCAAGCCTAACTCTCTCTTCTTCATCGCTGAGAAGATATATAAGCTGAAGTACAGCTTCCCTCCGCCTTCCAGCCCTATATTTCTCAACGGCCTCCCTAACTCTCCTAGAAATAGAGCCCTTAATCATCATAATTCACCACTCATAGACCATGAAACTTAACAGTAAAGGAAATATTTTTGTTTTTTATTTGGTTATACCTTACTTCGCCATGCAAAAACGTGAAAACGTAGTCTGTCAGGTGCTGAATTACTGAAACCCTAGAGCTCTCGAGGTGCTTCAAGTTGCTCGACCTTTGACCATCCCCCCTCCTTCGTGACCATGTACACGGTGTCTGCGGCATCCTCAAGCTCCCTGTCATGGCTTACCACTATCAGCTGCGGGACCACTCTTGCCTCCTCCCTGAACCCTCTTTTGAGTATTTCTATGAGCTCCTTTCTTCTTTCCTCGTCTAGGAAAACTGTTGGCTCATCCATAATCATCACGCCAATCTTGTCCCCCGCTATAACCCTTGCTATAGCCATCCTGAGGGCTATAGCAAGTGCGACTCTTTCTCCTCCGCTTATGGCGTCCACGCTCTGGTCTCCGGAGGGCCCTATGACGATTACTTCGTAGTCCTCGTTCAACCTGACATCCGAGTAATCTAAGTTAAACTTGTTAAGGTACTCCCTCGTATAAACCTCTATGGCGCGCTTTGCTCTAGCTCTTATAAGCTTCTGAATGCCATCCTTTCCGTAAGCATTCCTGATCCTCTCTAAAAGCCTAACAAATGACTCAAGCCTTCTAGCTTCAGCCTCCTTCTCCTCAAGCTCCCTGATCCTCTCCTCGCAGCTTTTCACCTCTTTTCTCTTACTATCCCTCTCGCCTTCCAGCCTAGCTAGCTCTCTCCTCTCCTCCTCAAGCTCAGCTTTCACTTGTTCAACTTTTCTTTTCGCAGCATCATACTTTCCTTCATCATAGCCTAGCCCGCATATTTCTTTTTCAACCGCTGAAAACTCTTTTTCAGCTTTCTCCTTCTCCCTCACCGCGTCCTTGTAGGCCTCTTCCAATGCCTCCTTGCTCCCAAGGGCTTTCAGCTGGTTTTCAGCCTGCACGTAAGCCTCATAATCCGCCTTGAAGTCCTCGGCTTCTCTTAGTGTCTCCTCGATACGCTTCTCTAACTCGACCAATTTTTCAAACTTAGCCTTTGTCTCCTCAAGCTCCCTCTCCGCGTCCACTCTCCTCCTCCGTTTCTCCTCCAACTCCGCACCAAGACTCCTAAGCTTCTCCGCATCAATCTTCTCTATCATGTTTTTTCTCAAGTTCCCCTCTTTGAGCTTTCTCTCGGCCTCCTCCCTTTCCCTCTTGATTCTCTCTTTTTCCTCCCTAAGCTTCGCCGCTTCTTCGAGTAGCTCTCCTATCAGCTTCTCCCTATGCTCCTCGGTCAGCTCTCTCCCGCAAAGGGGGCACTTCGCCTCCGCCTTCTCGAGCCTCTTAACCTTGTCCTCGTTATCCCTTATCTTTCCCCCTAGCTCACCCATTCTCCCCTCCAGCTCCCTCAGCCCTCTGGTTAAAGCCTCAATCTCCTCCTCAACAGTCATCTTCTCCCTTTCTTTGATGGCTGAAACACTCTCAAAGTTGACCTCCACACCAAGCGCCTGCGAGTAATCAGCAATTATCTTGTTAATCTTCTCTTCCAGTTTCTCCTCTTCCTCTAAGAGTTCCTTAGCGTTCTTCTCCCATATCCTGGCGGCCTCCCTTGCCCCCTCATATCGCTTCTTTTCTTCTCCAAGCGTTTCAGCCCTCTTTCTGAGGGAGACGTGCTTCTCATAACCTTCTCTTCTTCTTTCCATCTCCTTCTCAAGGCTTTCAAGTCTTCTGAGGTTCTCCTCGGCAGCCTTTACCTTTTCCTCACAATTTTCCAGCCTGAACTTTGCCTCAACGCGTTTTACGTTGAGCTCCTCGAACCTTCTCTTTTTCTCCTCCATCACCTTTAGCTTCTCCTCAGCCCTTACCCTTTCCTCCTCCAGCTTCCTGGCCGAAGCTTCGCCCTCACTGATCCTGACCTCCAAGTTAGCCAGTTCCCTCCTCACTCTCTCAAGTTCCTTCACAACCCTTTCTTTCTCTCTCAGTTCCCCCCTCAGTCCCTCAAGCCTCTTCTCGTAATCTCCAACTATGTCTCTCATAATGTTCCACGCTTGCTCAAAGTCATCTATTCCTAGGAGCTTTGATATAAGCTTCTTTCTCTCAGCAGGTCTCTCGGTGACCAGCTTTTCTATTTCGCCCTGCCGTATGTAGACTGAGTTCTCAAATGTCTCCTTTTCGACGTCAAGTATCTTTGCTATCTCTGGAAGCAGCGTCCTGGATCCAGCCTCCTTGGTGATGGGGTGCTTCCCGCTTTCCGTGAGCTCGTAAACGACTCCTTTTATGTCGCATCCATCCTTTTTCTTTTCAATGTTCCATTCAGCGGCGTATTTCCCCTTTCCATGAACTGAAAATTTGAGGTTAACCCTAGCATGCCTAGCTTTCTTATTGACCACGTTCTCGTCTCTTCCTCTGGAGTGAAGCCTGAAGAGGGCGAAGCTGATTCCGTCAAGAATGCTGGTCTTACCTGACCCGTTGGGCCCAACTATTAGCGTGACGCCTAAGTCGAACTTCATCTTAGTCTTCCTATGCGAAACAAAGTTTTCCAGCTCCAGCTCTTCTATTATCACCACGAGCCCTCCCTGAAGAACCTCTCAACAAGCTTTCTAGCCTCGTCCACCCCCTCGCCTCGGATAGCGTTGAATAACTCCCATGCAAACTCCGCGACGTCTCCCCCCAGAATCTCGCTTAAAAGATCCTTGTGCGAGATCGTCTTCCAGCTGGATGCCTTAAGCCCCTCTTCATCCTCATCCTCAAACTCAGGTCTCCAGTGGAGAACTCTTCCAGAGAACAATTTCTCAAGAGTTTCTAGAGCCGTTCGCCTGTCAATGTTTGAACCAGCAACCTTTATGTGAACTATAGGCTTCCTTCCCTCGTGTTCTCTGACGACGCTTTCCACTTCCTCCCTTAGCTGCTCATATCTGACCTTGACTTCGATTTGCGGCCTAACGTCCAGGTTTACTGGTTGAACATCGGGCAGATCTCCGCTGAGGTCTACTATGTAGAAGCCTTTCCCGTTTCTTTTCCACTCCTCTATCTCGTCTCTTCTCGTTATTTCCGTTGAGCCAGCGTATGCCAGTACGCCTCCACCGATGGTCATCTCCCGCCTGCCATGGAAGTGTCCCATGGCGTAGTAGCTAGCTCCCACAGGTATCTCACCGATCTCAAGCTGGAAATCATAGCCCATGTAGATGTTTATCGCCTGATGCATGACCACGACGCTCCTCCAATACCTCCTACCCTCCTCTACCAGCTTGGATATCTCGTCCAGCAGCACATCTCTATATCTCCTCGTCATGTTTACTACTCCGCCCAAATACACCTCCTTCCCGTTAACCTCAACCACACACCCTCTTTTGACCCTCCCACTTCTCCCCTCGACGCCTAGGAGCGTTAACTCCTCATCAAAAAGAGCATGGGGCGGCATCCCCCTCCTCTTAGGAAAATCATGATCTCCGAGAACGGCATATACTTTGACTCCCTTCTCTCTTAACCTTTTCAATTGAGTCTTGGCTGTGTAAAGTGCCTTCACGGATGGCCTAAATGAATCGAAGAGATCTCCTGAATGAACCACTGCGTCCACGTGGTCTTCGAGAACCTTGTCGACGAACTCCTCAAAAACCCTGCCGAAATCATCCTCTCTCTCATCAAGGTTGTACTGCTTGTAGCCTAGATGCGTGTCTGAAACATGGGCTAAGAGCACTCAAACCACCTAACCCATATCAAGTAGTTCTTCAATCTCTTTTCTTTCCTCCTCGATCTTTTTATCTCTCCTCCACTCTGACACGACGTCGATGTCGGAGCCGACGAGCTTTCCCCTGTACCTGTCTATCTTCACTAGAGAAGGAACCCTAACCATCATTCCTAGCACTACGGCTTCCCCGGTGTTTAGGGATGGAAGTTGGCTAAGAAGCTCGTCGCTGAGCGCCTCGCTCGCTGCCTGCACATGTCTCTGGTCTGATGGCTCGACAAGCTTTAGTATTATCATGTTGTTAACTTGGGAAAGAGCGTTGACGCTTAACGCCTTTGGCCTCTGACTCACGAGGCAAAGTCCAACCCCGAACTTTCTCCCCTCACGTGCCACCCTGCTGATCCAGTAGCTCGACAACGTATCCTCGCTCGTCGGGGCCAATATGTGAGCTTCCTCCACCACAGTCAAAACCGGGTGCCTGAAGCCGCGCCCGCCTCCTTCAACAATGAATTTCTTCCTTTCCTCGAGAAGCCTCCTGAGCACGTGGCTCACGACGACGTCAGCACACTCCTCGTCAACCTGGCCTAAATCCACGACGTTGGCATAACCAAGCTTAAACTTGCCTATTATGTCGCCCACGCCGGGCTTTATCACCCTCGAATACTTCTCCTCAAACCCTTCAACCTTGTTTAGTATTGCAACCCTATCCTTCTTTCCCCCGTTGCTCAACTCCTCCTTCAGAATTTCTAGGAAGCGTGCAGGATCCTCTCCTCTCTTAATTTTGTCCATGGTGTTCCTGTAAGCTTCCCTGAATACTTTTTCCTGTATATGGTACTCTGGTCTTATGTTCACCAGATGCATAAGCTCTCCAACGCTCAGGGTGCACGGGTCAAGTATCGGCGTCACAGGGTTAATTTTGCCTCCGCCAATGTCAGAGTTAACGTATTCTGAGTGCATGTCGAATAACATGACTGTTCCCCCCATTCTGACTATCCTGTCAGTTATTACTGCGACAGTGTTTGACTTCCCAGCACCCGTGACGGCGAGTATTGCTAGGTGGCGCGAAACCATTCGGTTCACATCAATGCACACAGGCACGTCGTCATGCGACATCAGCGTCCCTATCCTCAGCGAGGACTCTCCTCGCTCCCCGAACACCCTCCTCAGGGTTTCGCTGTCAGCCTTTTTAACCTCAACCCCGGGAGGAGGCGGAGCGCGCGGGATTCGTAGCTCCTCCACGTCGCCAAGAACTTCAACAACGCCCTTAACGTATACGTCCCGTCCCCTCTCCAGCCTTCTTATCCTTTCGACAACCTGTGGGTCATGTATGTCCTCGCTGAGCGAGACGCTGCCACTTATCAGCGCCTGAATCATGCCGAGAACAGTTCTGCCATCATATTCTAGGACAACGTACTCTCCTAGCCTAGGAGGATCAACGGAGATGAAAACTCCCTTCGTGGGGGTCGCTTCACCTATAATGTAACCTATCACCCTATTCAAGAAACTCCCTCCCTCTCTCAGCCTCATAGAATCCGACCAGCCTGAAAACTCTTTCAGCCTCATCATCGGACACTTTGACATCACCATGTGCCTTCCTGAGCGGGTAAGGATACCCCGAAACCGAGTAAGTTGCGGCTTGGGCTAGGATCTCCTCTACCCTGTCCTCGTCGACCATGCCTGGAACCTCAAACCTCAATACTGGCCCATGCTCCTCCAACCTGGCGTAGAACACGGTTACCTTCAACTCCCTAAAATACTCGTTAAAAACGGGGAACCTCCACTTAACCTTGTTGCTAATCTCCAAGTGCAGCGGCGGAGAGTAGCCTGATTTCCTCGTGAACTCGCTGAAAATGGAGATATCAGACCTGAAGGACTTGAAGTAGTCGCACCCCCTAGAAGTCTTCGAAACGAAGACAAGCCGGCTCCCGTAGTCGTCGATCAGTCGTTTATAAACAAGAAGCTTTTCAGAGCTCTCGAGGAAGCTGGCCGCAGCTCCTCCAGCGTCACGGTAAGCGCTCACGACATTCCTCAGCATTCTCTTCGAGAAAAACGCATCCCTAAGCACCATATTCCAAGAATTAGCCATCTCATCAATGTAACTCTCGAGGTCCCTTTCAAACCCCAAACCAAGAGTGTAACCTCTGAATGGCGGCCTGATGAGAACGCCTATAAGCGAGCCATCCATGAACGAAAAGTCAACGTCCATTTCTCGGAATGCCATGTAGGCAGCCTTCCCCTCCAGGATCTCGCTGTAAGAAGCCACCCTATCCTCGACGTGCCTGTGAGGATAAAGAACGTCCACATCGAACATCTTCACGGATCCCTTCTCCCCTCCTCCTTCAAACACCACGGCTTCGGCGTCAACCACGTAGAGGACAAAGTTCCTACACTCAACCCAGTTCCTCCCACCATCAACCCCCACTACGCAACCCTCAACTCCGCCAAAGTCGGACTCAATCCAATAATCCCCCACACGCCCCCCGTTAAAGTCAATCATGGATGCCCTCTCCTTCAAGACGGGAAGGCTCTTAAGGACAAACTCGTAAACCTCCCCCAGCAAGCAAACCACCAGAGAAACCCCTCATTAAAAATATATGAAGCTACCGCACATGAAAACATCCATAAAAAGAAGCAAGACAAATCCCAAGCGTTCTCATCCTGTTAATTAAAGAGAGAAAAAAGAAAAATATGCTATTCTTCTATTGGCGTGCACCCCTCAAGCCAGACCATTGCCAGTGTTAATAGGTCTGGTGGTGTTAAGTGGGCTTCCTGTGAGACTACGACATCTAAAAGTGCTGGTTCCTCCGCTGCCTCAGCCCTCTCAAGTGCAGGCGCTATGTCCTCAGGCTCCTCCACTCTCTCACCGTACCAGTTCATTCCTTGAGCCACCTTGTCATATCTTATGTCGCTGAAGTCGACCCCGATGTACCTTCCCTTACATGACACCTTCTGTGCCCCCTTTATCATGCCCCAAGCGCGGTCATTCACAACTATCAAAGTTATCTTGACTCCAAGCCTGCTCGCGGTCTCAAGCTCCTGTATGTTTGTTCCAAGGGCGCCGTCGCCAGTTATCAAGTAAACCTGCTTGTCGGGCGCGGCGAGCTTCGCCCCTATAGCGTAAGGTAGTCCAACCCCCAAGTGGCCTGAGTCAGCGGCCCAAAGGAATCCCCTCGGCTCGTATACGTGGTGCACGTAATATGCCCAAACGGGCGTGTTGCCCCCGTCGAGGCAGGCTATTGCGTCCCTCGGATAGAATGCTCTAACCTCCTTCATTAACCTGAGGGGGTGGATCGGCTTTTCGCTGCTCTCAGCCTGCTTAAGGAATCCCGCCATCCATTCATCCTGAGCTTTCTTGTAGTCCGCAATCTTTGGGTGCGGCTTTCTTTTCTCCGTCCTCTTCTTTATGGCTTCCAGCAGAGCTGCAAGCGTGGACTTCGCGTCCCCCACTATGGCCAAGTCAACCGGCCTGTTATATCCGATCATAGTTGGGTCAGCGTCCACCTGTATCGTCTTCTGCCTGTCGGGGTCACCCCAAACTGGAGCCTTCCCCCAGAAGTCCACGTCACCCATCCGGCTACCGACCACGAGCACAACGTCAGCTTCGTTCTGAGCCATTATGGCGCCCGGCTCAGCTGGAAGAAGACATAACGGGTGATCCTCCGGAACAATTCCTCTGGCTCCAAGCGTGGTGACGACAGGAGCCCCCAAGTATTCCGCTATTTCAACAACCTCCCTCCAAGCACCAGCCCTCAGCACTCCTCCCCCAGGGTGAATCAGAGGCATTTCTGATTTGATGAGCATGTCTGCCGCCTTCTCTACGAGCTCAGGGTCTCCAACCGGAGGCTTAGTAGCCCTATACCTGTAAGGCGGATAAACTCTGACTGCACCCTCGTCCTTCCTCTCATATAAGACGTCTGACGGAAGGTCTAGGTGTACGGGTCCGGGTCTGCCCGACGTGGCAACCCTGAATGCATGCTGTATTAGCTCGGGAATCCTCTCCCAATGGGACACCACGGCGTTCCACTTGGTGATGGGCTTAAACAGGTGGTACTGGTCTAGTGCTTGCATGGATCCGTGGTCAGGGTAGCTCCGCCAAGTCTGGTTCTGAGCGGTCAAAACTATCATCGGAACTCCATCAGCCCACGCAGGGTAGACTCCCGGAACAAGGTTCGCGCCTCCAGGCCCAACAGTCCCCATGCAAACGCCCGGCTCCCCTGTAACCCTCGCCCAAGAGTCAGCCATGTGGGCGGCAGCCTGCTCATGCCTGCAAGTAACGAACTTCAACCCACGCGGCTCCCCAATCCTCTTCACTGCGTCAAGAATGGTAAGAAGCTGAGCCCCTGGAACACCGAAAATGTACCTTACACCTTCCTCAAGCAGACACCTAACAAGAAGCTCCCCGCCAGAAATCTTCCCAGCCAACCATAAAACCTCCACTCTTCCCTCAAAAACAATATGCTTTTTCACAACTATAGAAGTTTTCGCTTCTCTTGGAATGAAAGCTGAAATTCCCCTTCTCCTTCATTCTTCACGTTCACACCGTCCTCAAGACACGCTAAGCTAAACGGTAGTTGCAACCTAATTAATCCGAGACAGCATTTCCTGTTGCTTCTACACCGAGCATGTCTCGGTCTTGGGTATTGCAGTGTATTCCAAATTCGAATATTTCGCAATTTTTTTGAATATAAAATGGAATAAATTCAAAACATTGAATGATTTTACGAAAATCTTTTTAAACATTTCCTCAGCACAACTTTAACGAGGCTGAGAAGATGACTTGGAGTGATACAGCTAAAAAAGCGTCTTCTATTGGATTAAGCTTAGAGGACGCTTTCTTGGACGGGTGGTTTCTAAGCGGAATGCAGCTCGTCACTTTTGGCGGAGATTTCACGAGAACCTTTGGTGAAGGAGCAAGGGGAATACTGCTTCGTGGAGCTATAGCTACTGCGAAGTACGTGGCTAACAAGCTTTCAGAAGACTTCGGCTTCGGCAAAGAACTGGTCGATGTCGGAAGAGTACAGGACATTGTTATGCACTCCGTTCTTATGCCTCACACCTTGAAGCAACTAGAAAACGGCGACCTTAAAATGTCTGTTTTTGACTGTCCCTTTGCGCCTATGACGATTTTATTATCTGACCCCATAAGTTGTGAGATCTGTGTAGGCTATGTTAGAGGTGCAACGGATTACGTAACAGGGAATAGAGGTGGCGTTTCAAGGGTTACACATATTCCTGCGGGCGACGAAAAGTGCGACTTTATTATCAAGTATGAAGTGCCTCATGGCCTAAGCCAGTACGTTTTTAAAGCGCCGCCTCCAACTCAGGAGTACCTTTCAGCCCTTCTCCGAAAGAACTTAGAGTTTGTTAAAAAAGAATACTTAGCTAAGGCTTTCTCGAACCCTCGAATAGTGGATCAGGGAGCCGATGAGGAAACTAAAAAGAGTCAGGCGCTAGCCTACTTAATCGAGATAATGTCTTTAGTGTTACGCGGGTTAGTGATGACTGAAGCCTACACTACCTACACTATTCTAGGAAAAGGGCTTTCCTACAGGATTTTAGAAAAAACCGGAAAAGAAGCGGCACGCTATATGCTTTCAGGGTTCCCGCCGGTAATATCAGGCTGGAATGAGAGGTTCAACCTTTCCAACACGGAAGGAAGGGCCGAAAAAGCCGCAGTTCTCTATTCAACTGTGATGAAGCTAGACGGAGAGGTCGGAGACGGATGTTTCGAAGTCACCAACTGCCCCTGGAAAAACATGATCGACGAAACGCTAAAGGACCCCATAAACTATGGGATAACACGTCTCAGTAAACCAGAAGAAGCCGAAGCAATAAAATGCGGATGCGTCTCATGTGACAGCTGCCTCAAAGAGCTCATAGGGTCAAACGGAGTCCACGCAGAACAAGTCAGCTGTAAAGCGGATGGAGAAGCCAAGTGCCGTTGGGTCTTCAAGTGAACTTGACCCCTTTTTTTCTTCATCCAACATTTGAATGTACAGATGAGAGTTGAAAGCCGCTTCCTCCCGGCTTATCGTTTGTCAAACGGAATTTTCTTAATCCGGTTGTCAAAGGAGTAACAGGCAAGCTTACCTAGCTGATCCGATAAATCCACCGTCAAAATCTCAGAATAAGCCTTATTCAGACAACTAAGCCGCCACGCAGCTTTTTCGATGAAGAAAGAAATATTACTTTTACCAAGCGCATCGCGGAGAAATCGGAATCTCCGCCAAGAACATCTGAAATGACAGATGAGAGATAAATCAGTTAGATTAGTGCTGGAAAGCTTAAGTGAAAAGCAAAGTTAAAAGGTTATGGAAACAGTTAAAAGCTACAGAACGCCAAACGGAAACATCATTAGCTGGTAGAGAGCATACTTCAAATTAGAGGAAAGCGTTCAGAAGCTTCTTGACCACGTTAAACTTAGTGGTAAAAAGTTACTGGGCTTCAAAAACGGGTGATAGAGAAGAGAATCCGATCTCTCTACACTTGAACAAGAGAGCGTTAAACCAAAAAGCGTTACGCAGTCGAGTTGTGGGCACGAGTGGCCCTTAAAGGCCCCAATAAGCCTACTTCGACAAAAAGGAAGACTTATTATTACGGCTAGGAGAAGCATTGGAGCCTAAAGCCAGATAAATGGGCTTCGTTCGACGTGAACCCGACAAACATAACGGCGCCCATAGATAAGCTAACCCTAAAATCTAGCTACACCTGCTCTGCCAGTGAGCACCCATAAAGGTTCAGGCTAGTGAAGCGCAACAGTTTCAGTTTTAATAGGAGTATAGCGGCTGTGTTGGGTTCTAGACATAAGGCTGGCTCCAAGAACATCTCGACGAGCTTATCGGAAGGCTAAGTACATATTACAAGTTCGTATTGGTTTGGACGTGTTAACAAAGGTGTGCTTGACCTTAGGTTTGACGCTTGGCTTTTTCTATTTTTGCTAGCTTGTTTCGAGCCCGATTATTGCGTTATACTCTGAGGTTATTTTTAACATGAATTCCAAGTTTGCGCTGGTCCACCCTAGCATTGTGGCGTAGACGTAAAGCATGCCTGTGCCAAGTAGGAAGAACATAATGCAGAGGGGGACGCCAAACTTAATGAAACTCTTCCAGGTTACTGGTCTTCCGTCTCTTTCCAGTAGGGAAAATGCGATCAAGTTCGGTATTCCTCCTATCGGGGTCATGCTGGCACCAGAGTTTGCGCCGTAAATCAAGGCCCAAACAACCGTCTTGTCTAGAACCATGGCGTTAAGGGATAACGGTGGCATCACGTATAGTAGCGCTGACGTGACGGAAACGTTGTCCATTATACCCGAAAGTACTCCTGACAGAGTCATTACGAGAAATATTGTCGCCGGCATGTTCCCCGCCGTCAGCGACCCAAGCGTCTTTCCCAAGGATTCTAGGAGTCCTGTGCTGTGGAGCCCCTCCACCACTATGAATATACTCACCAGGAAGACTACGAGCCCCCAGTCGACCTCGTGAAGAGTCTTCTCAGGATCGACGCCGCTGAGGATAAGGAAGGCGAAGGCAGAGAGGGCAACAACTATGTATAATGGTATGTTAAAGCTTCCTGCGATGATAAATCCTACAACGGTTAAAATAAGGAGAACGCTTATCCTCCTGAAAAGAGTTACGTCTTCTATGAGGCTGTATTCGTCGAGGGCGAGAACCCTCTTCTTCATCACCATTATTTCGCTCTCCTCAGGAATAAGGAACTCGTCCTTGAAAGCCCTCCTAATCACGAATACGGCGATGACAGAGCAAGCCACTGCGAAGGGAGCCCCTAAAGCCACGAAGTGAACGTAAGAGAGGAAGTATCCTGGGTCTAAGTTGAAGCGTGCCGAGACTAATATGTTGACGAAGCTTCCAACCAGAGTCGAGGCACCAGCGGCATTCATGACGAATACCTCTCCAAGTATGTAGGGTCGCGGGTCGATCCCGATGGCGTGTGTAAGCGTAAGAGTGAGGGCGCTGACGACAATGAAAGCCGAGTCGTTACCTATCAACGCGGTCAAGGCGAAGCTCAGAAGACAAAGGTAGATGAAAAGCCTGCCGAGATCCCCTCCACTGCGCTTAACAACTTTAACGCATATATACTCGAACAAGCCAGACTTGGATGCCGCCGTCGTGATTATGACCAGTGATATTACTATTACTATTGTTTGCCAGTCAACCATCTCCGTGAGCACTTGTTCGCTGGTAAAAAGTAAGGGTTTCAGCCTCGGGACATCACCCTGAATCCATGCCAAGAAGGCATCGACGAGAGGAACCCAGTCATAAGCTATCTCAAAGTACTTGCCGGCAATAACCGTGGTGACAGCTCCGCCCATAGCGACCAAAGTCTTATGGAACCTCTCGGTCATGATCAGAACGTAAGTAACAATCATTATGGCGGCAAAAACACCAACTACGAAAGTAGGAGGAGTGTAAATCCACTCCCTCAAAAAATCCATGAGAATGTGTTCTTGAAGATCCAAACACTATCACCAGCTGGCGCTCTCTGAATGCCCTGGTCATTCTCTGCTTGAATGTTTTATGAAGTTATTTAAATAAAAATTTTTTTTCTTTTTCTCTCTCCTCATTATCCGTATGCTTCTCGGTTATCCGAGACTTGTAACCAATTTAAATTGTGCCGATATTTTTATATCTCTTATTTCTTTATTTTCTCTGACCGACTTAAAGAGGAGGAAGGGAGAAGGATGACATGGAAGCCGTATGAGTATGGAACACGCATGTTGTATACTTTGCTTGGCGCCAAGCCGATGCGTAGCCTTATAGGGTACTTTTTGGTTCCAAGAATCCTCATTGGAAAATTCGGCCTCGTACAGGCGCTCTCCATTGGATCAGCTATGCTAGATAAGAAACGGGCTTTCATAGTTACTGACAAGGCTATAAGAAAACTCGCAGAATCCCTTTTGCCGTACTTTGAGATGGCCCAGATGACGGTTGAAATATGCGATAAGGCGGTGCCGGAGCCTCCTATACCGTTGATACGCGAGGTAGCTGATGAAATGCGCAAGTTTGAACCCGACCTCATAGTGGCCGTGGGCGGTGGCTCCGCCATAGACACGGCGAAGGCTGCGTGGATACTATATGAGCGGCCAGACGTGGATCTTTCCATGGTTGAAGCCCTTACCCCATTAGGGCTGAGGAGGAAGGCGTACCTTGCCGCTATTCCGACCACGGCTGGAACCGGCTCCGAAGCGACGCAGGCTTTCGTATTAACCGACGTGGATCAAACTCCTCCGAGAAAGCTTGCCGCACAGCACCCTGAGTGCGTGCCTGAATTCGCCATAATCCTACCTGAACTGACCGCCGGAATGCCTCCAGACCTCACGGTGGGGACGGGCCTTGACGCTTTAGCGCATGCCGTGGATGCCTACGTGAATAGGCACTGGGCAAGTGACTTCACCGACCCAATGGCCCTGAAAGCAATAGAACTTATCATAAAGTATCTTCCAGTAGTCTACAAGCAGCCAAGGAACTTGGAGGCTAGAGGTAAAATGTCGATAGCTGCTACAATGGCTGGCATAGCCTTCGGGAACGCTGGCACCGCAATAACACATGCGCTCGGACACTCTCTCGGGAAGGTTTTTGGCATCCACCACGGGAAATCTGTTGGAATATTTATCCCCTATTCTCTAAAGTTTGAGGCTAAGGTAACAGACGGTTACGTGGGATTAGCTAAGTGGCTAAACTTTAGCCTAAACTTGGATGTGGTTGCAAAAACAAAGGAGGAGACTCTTAACAAGCTAACCCAGTTCTTCAAGGACTTCATAACAGGTCTCGGCGTCCCGATAGCGCTCAAAGACCTCGGAATAAGCAAGGAGGACTACGAGGCAAATAAGGCTGCTTTGGTTAAGTACGCTTACGAGGATCCTACAGCCATCTTCAGCTTAAGGCCAGCTAACATAAACGACTTCGAGAAGCTTTTCGACTACGCTTACGAAGGAAAAGATGTGGATTGGTGAGAGCATGTATGGGTATCACGGCAAGATTTTGAAGGTAGACCTGTCAGACGGCTCCGTGAAAACGATAGAACTAAAAGAAGACCTTGCAAAAGCCTTCATTGGCGGAAGCGGGCTCGCTGCCCGCCTCCTTTTCGACGTGCTCGACGCCAGAACAAATCCTCTTGGTTCAGACAACCACTTGGCATTTATGACTGGCCCATTTACTGCGACGCCCGTTCCTCAAGGAAGCAGATATATTGTCGCTGGCAAGTCAGCTCAGGGCTTCTGGGGGGAGGCATGTTCAGGCGGGAGCTTCGGCCCAGCTCTCAAAGGAGCAGGAGTGGACGGGGTAATAGTCACGGGAGCCGCCAAGAAACCAGTCTACTTATTTGTCCACGATTCCTCCGTTGAGATCAAGGATGCAGGCCACCTCTGGGGCAAGGATACAATCGAGACCCAAGAAATCATAAAGAAAGATTTGGGGGATCGGAGGATTAGGGTTGCCTGCATAGGCATCGGAGGAGAGAACAAGGTTAAGTATGCCTCAGTAATGAACGATGAGTCAAGAGCCGCTGGACGTTGTGGTCTCGGCGCCGTTATGGGTGCCAAAAACCTTAAGGCGGTTGCTGCGGTTGGAGATGCGAGAGCGGAAATCGCCAACGAAGATATGTTAAGAGGCCTCTTGGACTTCTACAAGCTCGTTATGGAAGCATCCCCGTTCTACCATCTGTTGAGAGAATATGGAACTTATGGCTACTTCGACATGGCTTTCGAG
>JAHLWX010000040.1 GCA_019057675.1 Candidatus Jordarchaeum sp. LHC_1308 | reverse complement strand
TTTTCTTGATTTCTGGCTGCCTTTTGTTGATACCGTCTCGCTTGTTGATGGCGGGGTTGAGTGGGGTGGTTTTCCTCTTTTCGGGAGGCATGTTTTTGTTTTCGGTGTTGGGAGGCGGTGTGTGGGTTGTTTGGATCCTGCTGTGGTTGACGGCCTTAGTGTTTGTGGGGGTTGTGCTTCTTCGGTTTGGGGTGCTAGGTGGATGTGCAGTGTGAAGGGTGCTGGTGTTCCTTTTGGCGGGTCGTGCGGCTTGGATGATCCTGCCTGTGGCTTGGCGGGTGCTGCTGCTAAGTGTAGGGGTGAGCATTATGTTTACCTTGCGGGGTTTGGGTGGGTTTTGAAGGTTGGCGTTGCGGCTGCTGACAGGGTGGGCGGCTTCGCTTCCCGTCTTGTTGAGCAGGGGGCTGATTGGGCTGCGGTTTTCTCGGGCGGGTTTACGCTTCCCGAGGCTCAGCGTGTTGAGGGTGAGGTTTCGAGTGTTTTTGGTGTTGCTGATAGGGTTGGGCTGGACGAGAAGGTTGATGTTTTCCGTTCTGGTGTTGTGTGTGACTGGAGTGGGGTTGCGGGGGAGGTTGCGGACTACTTTGGGCTTAGGCTTGTTGGCTGCTGTGACTTCTCGGATGTTTATGGCGCCTGTGGGGGGTTTGAGGTTGCGGGGGTTGTGCGTGAGCCGAGGGTGTTTGGGGGGCGTTTGGTTTACGCTAGGGGTAACGTCGCCTTCTTCGACGTGGATGGTGAGGTTTATGCCTTGGATCTTTCCTCGCTTCAGGGTTTGCCTATCGCGTGTGAGGTTTAGGGGGGATGCGTTTTGATCCTTGATGTTTCGACGCATGGGTGTAAGATTGGGCGTAGGGGTAGGCTGATCAAGGTTACTTTTAATGGTGAGGTGGTGCGTGAGGTTCCGGTTTCGAAGCTCACGGAGGTTATTGTTTCGGGGAGGGTTTCGGTTTCGAGTGAGGCTGTGCAGCTTCTGGCTGAGAACGGTGTCCCCATCCTCTTCATGTGCGGCTGGAGGCCTGCGGCTTTGCTTCACGGGTTCTTCATGCATGGAACTGTTTTGACTAGGAGGGAGCAGATGGCTGCCTACGGCGACGAGAGAGGTGTCCACCTTGCTAAGGGGTTTGTTAGGGGTGGTCTCGTCAATAAGGCTCAGCTTCTCCGCTACTTCGCAGCCAGTAGGGAGAGGAGTGATGGCGATGCTGCGAGGGTGTTGGAGGCCGCTGCCTCGGAGATTTTCGGCGTCGCGTGTGAGGTTGAGAGGGTTGAGGGTGGAACCGTGGATGAGTTGAGGTTTGAGGTTATGGGTTTGGAGGCTGAGGGGGCGAGGATTTACTATGAGGCGGTGCGCCTGCTTCTTCCTGAGGGTGTGGGGTTTGAGAGGCGTGAGAGGAGGCCTCCCAGGGATCCTGTTAACGCTGCTTTGAGTTACGGGTACACGATGCTTAATGGGAGGTGTCTGGCTGCTATTGCGGCGTGTGGGCTTGAGCCCTACGCCGGCTTCCTCCACGCTGACAGGTCTGGGAAGCCCTCCCTTATCCTCGACCTTTCAGAGGAGTTCAGGCAGCCGGCCGTTGACAGGACGGTGGTTTCCCTCTTCTCCAAGGGTGCCCTCGGAAGGGAGGATTTCGGCTTCAAGGGCGGCAGGGTTGTCCTTGAGGGGAAGGGGAAGGAGGTGCTCTTGAAGGCTTTGAACGAGAGGTTTAAGGGTGAGGTCGTGGTCGACGGGGCCTCAACGCCTCTGGAAAACGTTGTTTTCAGGCAGGCTAGGATGATAGTCCGCTACCTCCTGGGCAAGGCTCCAAAATATGAGCCCTACGTTTTCACTTGGCACTAGGGAGGTGACGGTGTGTTCATGGTGGTTTACGACATTACGGATGACAGATTGAGAGAGCGCGTGGCTCTCACCTTGATGGAGTACGGTTTCAGCAGGATGCAGAAGAGCGTCTTCATCGGTGATGTTGGCAGGAACATGGCTGAGATGCTCGCCATAGAGCTCAGAAAGCTGGTTGAGGGAAGCCCGTGCGACGTGAGGATCATCCCTGTGTGCGTGAGGTGCTGCGAGAACATTATTATCGTTGCGAGGCTGGCGGAGGTGGCTGAGGAGGAGGTGGTGGTGACTTGAGCGTCTTCTTCACGGCTGGGGACGTGAGGCAGTACGCCTACTGCAAAAGGATAATCTACTTCAGGTATGTTTTGAGGGCTAGGGTTAAGCCCACCGTCAAGATGGAGCGGGGTAGGGAGGAGCACTTGAAGCTCGAGCTGAGAAGGAGTGGTGGGGGAAGATACTTTAGCTTGTACCTTTTATCTGAGAGGCTTGGACTTGCAGGCGTCGTGGACTACCTCTCCTACGAGGATGGTGAAGTTGTCCCGTTTGAGGTTAAGTTTGGAAGGTGGGAGAGAACTTACTCGGGACACTACCTCCAGCTCGTAGCGCACGCCCTCCTCCTGGAGGATCACTTCGGAGTTGAGGTGAAGCGTGGAGTAGTAGAGTACCCGGATGGTGGGGTCAGCAGGATGATGAAGATCACGGAGAAAGCCAAGCTCAGGGTAATGGAGATACTATCAAGGATAAGGAAGATGGTTTCAGAGGAGGAGGTGCCGCCGCCAACACGGAACGCCGCGAAGTGTGAGGGGTGTGAAATGCGCCTAATCTGCAGAAGGTGCTAGGCAGCCGATCTTTCAACTATGCAGGTGGTTCTCGTTTAAGGTGAGGCTGTTTGGGGCTTGGGGTTTTGATGGCGTCGTGGTTGATGGACGCTGAAGTCTCTGAGCTGAGTTCGCTTGTTTAGGTCGTTGTCTGGAAGTGTAGTGTTGTATGGTTAAATGAGAATACCAGAACATTTATATTTTTCAGGTTTTTCATTTTATTCTGGTGATTGTCTTTGAGCCGGGTTTCGGTGTCCAAGGTTGGTAAGAAGGGAGCTATCTATATACCTAAGCATGTATGCGAGCAGCTGGGCGTAGGCGAGGATGACAGAGTTCTCATGAGGGTTGAAGACGGCAAACTGATATTGGAATTCATACCAGACCCTCTCTCCCTGGCCATAAAGGTCAAAAAGTGGGCTAGAACCACTGTTGACGAGTTTGAGGAGGAGTCGGAGAGGGAGCAAAGCGAGATATACGGCGGTTAATGTGCATGGTTCCTTTTCAATATTTGGATACGTGGGCAATGAGGGGCAGGTGTGCTTCATGACGGTTGATGTCCTGTTGGACTCAACTTATATTCTTCCAAGTTTCGGTGTTGAGGTGGAGGGGTTTTCCGTCAATCACATTGCCGAGCTCAGGGAAGCCGGAGTCGGGGGCAGGGTGAGGTTTCACTGTCTCTCGGTCATCTGGATAGAAGTATTAGGGAAGGTGTGCAGGGAGAAGGAGCGTCTGGGAATGGACGTAGACGAAGTGATAGAGTTGGCCGTTAAATCCCTACTTGAGTCGGGTTTCTATAAGTGGATTACGCCGACGGCGGACGACGTCAAATTGGCCTTTAAACTGAGATCTTTAGGCCATAAAGACAACATAGACAACCTACTGTACGCGGCATCTGTGAACAGCAACATGATACTGCTGACAATGGACGAAAAACTCAAAAAATTCCTCATACAAAAAAATTTTAAAGTCGACAACTTGGCAAACCACGAAGACCTTCTCGAAATGGTAAAGGGTGAAGATAACCGAGAGCGGGCAAGCTACGGAGCCCATTAATGCTCCGCACCTTCACAACTCTCGCGCTGCAAGTCCTGCACCCAAAGCGCTGCTCTGCCGAGAGGACGCCCACGATTCACAGCCTCCGAGAAACAGGAAAGGCATCAGCAGAGAGAGCGGTTCCTTGAAAAACAAGCCCTGCGGCTTCTTATCCCGTATCCTCAGCTCCTAAACCGTTAAAACGCCACTACATGAGCGGTCTAGCTGCATGATTTTAATGTTGGTGGCTTTTGGGTTGATCGGTTTATCGTCAAGCACTTGACGATCACCCTCCGAAGACGTCAAGAAGTTGCTGGAGAAGGAGAACATGGAGTGGAATGTTCCTCCGGGGCCTACGAGCCTCAATCTCCATGTGTGGACTGTTCTTGTTTCCAGCGGGCTCGTGCAGCCAGGTGCCCCGAGGCTCTCCCTTACACCTTTGAAGGGGAGACCTGCCAAAGAAGTGTTTAGGCGCTTAAGAAGTTCTTCAACGGGATGGCTAGAGTCTCTTAAGTGCTTTGCGGGTCAGCCTAAAACCTCGTCGGCGCCGTCCTTCCAAACCCTGACGCCGCCATTTTCACCATTATTCCCGCCAAGCAAGGGTCGAATTTACCGTAGTCAACTTTTGGACCACGTTTTTATCTTCTTTCTTGGGAGCTCGAAGGGATTCTTCGGACAGGCTGCATTGGTTCAGTTTCTGAATGGGCTTTGAAGCTGACTGGGAAGGATGGCGCATCATCGTGTTCCACAACTCCGGAAACGAGGAGAGCGATGAACTGCGAAGGGGAGGCTGGAGGAGGGTTAGGTTTCTAGGGGCTTCTCACGTATGGGGGAGCTTGTGTTAAACTTCGATCAAGGATGATCGGTGAGAAGGCTGAACAGGGGATCCCCGGTCTCGTCTTTTGCGTGAAGAGACAGGAACTCGTAAACCGGAAGGTCGGACAAAAAACTCATGTGCTGGGTTATCATATCAATCGGGCTATTGTGAGGGTTACCTCTTATTTCTTATCTCTTCCGGTACCTCTTCACTGGTTTACAAGTATCTTCCTCTTCGTCGGCGTACCCCAAGAAGCAAACTTTTCTACTTCGTTTATCAACGTGATCCTTCTGGAGCCGGTTGGGACAACGATGTCGATAATTTCTCTACTCTCTTAAGTTCCACTTATCTTACCGGCTCAGGTAAACCAGACTTACCGCATCCTTCAAGTATTGTTATTCTCTTTCTTATCGCATCAGCCAAACTCCAGCGCTTCTGGAATCCCCTGCAGAACCTAGGAATAAAAAACTACTTAAAAAACAGAGAAAAGGCAAAACGCAAAAGTGGGATGGCACCAAAAGAGATAGGTTATCGAGAGCGAAGCAACTGTGCCATCGATAAATTAGTCTTTTAGTTGGGTCCTGCGTTTATGACACGGCAGTAGCTAGTTTTGATCACATATGAAGTCGGGAACAAGAAAGACGGGAAATTCTTCATTTCTTTCTCAGAAGGCTTTTTTCAATGATGTCCAAAACTAGGTTTTCGAGTTTGATATACTCGTCGTAGAGGAGGCGGTTCCTGAGGGAGCCGAGGAGGGTTCCCACTTCAAGGGCTTCGATAACTCCACAGTCTCCTCCATTCTCGATAAAGTGTAATTTCTCGGCTAGGCTTTTAAGGATGAGGGCGTCTTCATAGTATATTCCACGTTCGATTACTTCCTTTATCAGGTCTTTCAGACTCATGCCAGTTCACCTCGAGGAGTGCTCGGCGGATTGAAGGAGAAGCCAACTTTTCGTTTTTCCAGCGGAGGAGCTGCGGGTTATCATTCTTCAATTCCACCATGAGAGGTTTCAATCTTTGAAATGAGAGTGGGTGAACATCGTTGAAGGCAAGTTATTGTCCTCAATTTCCCTTGTATGGGGTTTTGTTCTTGAAGTCTTTTAAACTTTCTCGCAAAAAAATCCATAAAAAATTGTGAATTTCTCAATATAATGGGCGAAGTTTGATTTTTATGATTTAACGATCTGCAAGGATATCAACTAAGGACGAGGCTCCTATCCTCAATTTCATAGATTCCCCCTTAGGATTTCGGCCCTTAAAAATCGATTCTTCGTTCGTTTTTGTCTGTCTTGTGCCGTTCGTTTTGGCAGGGTTATTTTTTTATTGCTTTAAGTTTCGACATGTTTGGGGTGTCCGTGGTGGAGATTTTGTTCGTTTGTTCCTCAGGGCGTGATACCAGGTTTCCGCAGAGAGATTACCATGTTTGCAGGGAACTTATAAAGTTGGGGTGCAAGGTTATGGTGGTGAACGCCTATAATCCCGTGGCCGGCGCCCTCGGCGTGCTGAGGCACAGGAGGGCTAAATGCAAGGTTTTTAGCGGGTTTAGGGCAGGCGTTACAGCTCTTCTTTTGAAGCCACTCATAAGGAAGTATTTTTACGACCTTGTGGAGTGGAAGGCTGACCTCTGCAGGGATAACTGGAAGGGATTTAAGAGGGTTCTTGTTCCGCTGATCGAGTTCGCCGAGATAATGATAATGAGGTGTGCCGAGGTCGTTTTTAATGCTGGTAGAGAGTTTGTTCATCCTCATGTGCGTGGCTTTGCTGGTAAAGTTGTCTTTGCCGAGAACGGGTATAATGACGCGCTTTTTGACCCCGAGAAGTATGACAGGCACTCTGTTAGGAGGAAGTATGGCGTTGATTTTCCGCTTGTCGTCTACATTGGGAAGCTTACGCACATGTATGTGAAGTATCTCCTGCCCGTTATTGGAGCCATGAAAGCTGTTCGTGAGCGTTTCCCCAGAGCGGAGTTCTGGATTGTTGGAGATGGGCCGGCTAAGAGTATTTTGGAGGGGTATGCCGGCGAAGGTGTCCGGCTGATTGGCTATGTGCCCTATGAGCGTGTGCCTGAGGTTGTTGCTATGGCTGACGTGGGAGTTAACGCTTATAGCACTGAGAGCTTGAAGCTCAGGGAGTGGGTTGCCATGGGCCTACCGGTCATCGCTCCTCCCGAGGTCAGGTTTCCAGGCGTTATGAACTGCAAGTGGACTAGGGAGGAGATCGCGCACAGCATCATGAAGCTGATAGAGGAGGGAGCTAGGGTTAAGGTTAGGTTGAACACGTGGAGGGATACTGCGAGAATCATAATGTCCACGTGTGAAAGAACATGTGGAAACTAGGCTAATGTTTTCTCTAAGCCGCCCATCGGAAACCTTCCCCCCTTAATTTCTGCCTAAAGGACGATAAACCTCGACGCCGCAACCAATAAGCGGCGAGGAAGATAACCCCATCGACTTCGTCGGCCCTTTGACGGGTTGCTTTTAGGACACGTGTAGGAAATGGTTTCATGGTCTGGCTTGCTCTGAAGGGTCTCATGTGACATAATGTAGGCTAATTTTTTCGATGAGCACAAACGTATTTTTGGAGGTTCAGGGGCACCCGACTTATAAGCCGTCTTTCAGCTTCTCCGGCAGGTGGACGTCGCCCCAAGATGCTTTTCACTGAGGCTTCCGGCCATAGAACCCCTCCTTCATCCTACAGCGCTCCTGAAAGTACCATTTTTTAGTGATACGTGAGCCCCCAACATCCAGTATAAGTGATCTGAGAGCTGCAGGTTTGAGGAGGCGCTAAATGCGTTTGCCAGCCGCCGCAAACTTCAACGAAAAAAGGGAACCGCAGCGGTGCTACTAGTAACGCCTGATCCGTGGACAAGACCGAACAAACTAAAGTTTTTTATTAACGAAATTCTTATAAAGAGTTGAGTTCTATAGGGAGGGGTTAAAGGAGGGTTCGCGGAGGGAGAGGAACATGTTACAGGTGGATTTGCTTTGGGTTTACGGCATAGGCGCCATGTTCGCCACATGCGCGGCTAAGCAGTTAAAGAGGCTTGTCGCGGAAAAGGGAGGAGCACCTTCAAGCTCGGTTATGCTGGGTAACACATACTTCTCCTCGCTACTCATCTACATATCAGCGATCTTTGTGCCTGAAGCTATATGGCTACTCTGGAACTTTCCCCACTGGGAGACCATGCACTTGTGGCTGAGCCTCGAGGAAATCCCGACGGTACTCGCCGCGCTCTTCATAGCTGGAGACGCCTTACTGACGGTGCTGGGCTACTGGGCTGCGTGCAAGCTGATAGTTAAGGGGAAGGATTACTTGGCGCACCTACAGTGGGTCGCAGGGTACTTCGCCTTCTTCCTCGTCTTAACCCACGGCTGGGACGGGTTAGCGTGGCAAAGGTTCACTTGGGATCCAACAACGATATTTCCCTTTAAGGTTTCCTTGAGCTCTACGATGCTAACCTTCATGACAGGCGGTGGCGCTGCGTGGTTGCATCCTGCACTGCTGGCTCTCTGGGCGCTTTCCGTCTGGATGCCTGGAAAAACTATGGCGGCGGCTTTCGCGACGAGCAATGTGGCATTAACGCTTTACGCCATGGCTGCACCAACTCTCATACCTCTACTGGTTGGAGGCTACATTATCCTAAGGGACGGGCACAAGCTGAGCGGGATGGGTGAGAAGGAAGCTTCCTCTTTAGCCATAAAGGGAGTGCTAACGTACCTCGTCGGCGTCCTCTTCGCCTTCATACTAGCGGGAGTGGTCACGCTTGTCTCGTCCTACATTACCGGCGTATCATCTCTTCCAGTGGGATTCGCCGCCGGGCTAATCGTAGCCGTCATCATAGCATACTTAACCGCCATCAGAGAGGAAAGCATACTGCGGAAAGCCTTCACGAAAAACTTCAACCTTTAAACTCCTTTTTATCGAGGGCGTTTTAGCGTTGAAGCGGTTAAACGCGCCTAGTCGCCTCTCTCTTTGTTCAGCCGGCCACTGCCGCGTTTCAAGTTAACGTGCTTCCACAGCTCGGCTGATACTGTCCCCTGGTTACCCACCCCCCAAAATATTTTGGCTCTGCGAACCCTTGCAGTTTGTTATTTCGCGTGAAAACTTAATAAAAGGGTTTAGCTTACTTTTTGTATTAAAAATGATTTACCTGCTTCGCGTTTAACCGTGGGATTTGTTGGGGGTGGTCCCGTGAGGGCCTTAGTCGTGTATTACTCGGAGACGGGGAACACCGAGAAGGTTGCTAGGGCCATCGCTAGGGGGCTGGGTGCGGAGGCTGTGAATGTTAAAGATGTAAAGGACGTCTCGGAGTACGACTTGTTGTGCGTAGGGACGCCAGTCCACTACTTTGGACCAGCAAAACCCGTGCTGCAGTTCCTAGACAGCCTCCCCTCCACGCCCGGAAAGATGGGCGCCGCCTTCTGCACCTTCCACAACACGGGAAACGAAAAAACAATTCAGGTGGTCAGAAGAAAGCTGGAGGAGAAAGGGCTCACTTTTCTCGGCGGATTCTCATGTAAGGGGCAAAGCAGGATAGTAGCCAACATCGGGCCAAGAGTGTTTAACAAAGGCAGACCCAACGAGGAAGACCTAAGAAAAGCAGAGGACTTCGGAAGAAGCCTCTCAAGCCACATTAAAAAGAGTTAAAACGCAGGGCACATCCAAGCCGCAACGCCCAGTAACACCCTCCAATTTAACTTGAAAAGATCAGCTCAGTTTAAATATAATCCAAGCCCCCTCTTCTATTTGAGGGAAAGGTGATGGGGCTTAAAGAAGAGTTCCTAGCGTTGCTCGAGAGATGGAGAGTTCAATGCCGTCCTAGGCTACCTCGGTAGACGAAATAATAAGAAGAATGGGCGAACAACAAAGAACAATAACAAAAATACTTGAAAGAATAGAAAAATAGAACAAGAACAGGGAGGATCTGGGAAGAAGTCAGGGCTCTGAGAGAGGAGCAAATAGGGCTGAGGGAGGAGCAGGCTAGGTTCAGAGAGGAGCAAACGAAAATCTGGGAGGAAATCAAGGGACTCAGAGAGGAGCATAGGCTTAGAGGTGATTTTAATAGGCTTCTTGAGCGAGTTGAGGCTTTGCAGTTGGGGCAGAATGACTTGCGGGTGGCTTTTAGGCGGCTTGAGGGGAGCATGCTTGTTGGCTTTGACTCTCTTAGGAAGTTTGCCGGGGTGACGTTTGAGGAGTTTGCTAGGGATATGCTGAGCGGCTTCCTTGTTAGGGAGGGTGTTCTGCCTGCCGGGGGCCGTCTTGAAAGAGTTGTTCTCGACGGGGAGGAGGTTAGCCTCTTTTACGAGAAGCCCCTCGTAGTTGGAGGGGTCACGCCGCACGCCGAGAGCAGCGATGAGGTTGACAAGCTTCTGAGAAAAGCCCAAGTCGCCAAGGAAAAGTACGGCGAGGAACCATGCTCTTCCTCGTTGTTCTAACAGCCCCCAGAAACGTGGCAAGAGAAATAAGAAGCCTGGCGGAGCAGCACAAAATCGAGCTGATGATGGGACGCGAAATTAATCGTACTTTTTTTACTCTTCATCTTTGTGTTCTCTTTAGTAGCTTTAACATGATGACTTTGTTTAAGCGTGAAGAGACGAGACGCGGGTTTCGAAGCCTTGCTTTGACTTAAATGACTTTGTAAAAAACACGCATGGCGGGAGCGAAACAGCTGCATTTTTGCACGTCGCCGGGGCCTGCAAACGAGAATGGCTGTTAAATGCATGAGGTTAGGCGACTTTATCGATTAAACTGATAGCTGGGTGATTTAAACTTCCTTAGCTTGGTTGTAGAGAATTTCTCGCTGCATGCTTCCCATAACGATGGGGTGCGTGCGCTTATGAAAGTTGAACTGGAGCCATGTTTTCTGAGGGGAAATGGTGTTTCACCCCCTGGTGTTCTCGGCGGGAATAGGGTGAAACAGTGGGAGTTGCAGTTGACGGCCATCCTCATCTTGGAAATGTGGCTTGCGCGACCCATGTTTAAGTTGAGGTTTAATGGGTGAGTAGGCTTCGTCGAAGCGCTCCTTTTCCAACCATGTTGGCGTGTCCGCGTTTGCCCCATGTTTTTCGTGCCACTATATTCTTGTTCTTCCCATGTCGCTTATCAGGTATTTATCGTTGCTTTTCTCCAGGAGTCCCTGCTGTGTTAGCTTGTTAAGCTTCCTCCAGAGTGTTGCCTTCGGCACACCGAGCCCCTCCAAGTCCTTTAGCCTTATTGTTCCCCTTTCGGCAACCATTCTTAGTATCTGCTGATCCAAGTGGTCGAGCTCTATTGGGTATAGGACTCTTATCGGTGTGGTGACCACTATTGAGGAGTCCTCGGTTTCGATTTCTATTTCGGCGTCACGTAGCCCTAAGCTCAGTGCGGCTGCAAGTATCTCGAAAATTAGTAGTCTCTGTCCTCCACTCAGGTTGATGACCAGCTTCCCCTCAAAGGATAGTTGCTTCAAAAGCCTTCGTATGCTGGAGGCCGCGGCGTAAAAGTTCCTGATGTCCACTTGGTGTTTGGAGATCTCGACTTTCCCATCAGTTATCTTTTGGATGATTTCTTTCACGTTCTGGAATGCTGTTTCCCCTCTTGCGTCTCCCCCCTCAGGCATGAATACAACTATTTTGTCGTCTTCCCTTAATCCTCTCCTCATTATCGTCCTGAGGAGGAATTTTTCCTCGAATCCAAGGGATGCTACTATTATCACTATTTCACCTGCTAGTTTCATTATGGAGAAATTACTTTGCTTGATTAAAATACTTGTTTCATTATAATAAAAAAGTTTTTGTTCTAGAAAAATTTATATTAGCAAAGTAACATAACAATTTTGGGGGATTTAAATGCATGGTAAAAGTATTGAGCTATTAAAGCATAAGGGTATCGCTACTTCTCTAGCCGTCGTCTGCGTGGCATCAAAAAGCTACTCCATAATCGACAGGGTAGCCAACGCCCTTTCCATCGACAGCATCAGCAGAGCCATGTATGAAAACGCCAGAATACTTGAGAATCTTATAAGGCAAGAGAAAATCTCAGAGGAGAAAGTTAAAAAAGATGAGAAAGAGTTTACGAAGGTCAAAGTTATAGTTGAGAAAGGGGGAGCGAAGGAAGAGTACTTTGTGGATGGTTACCTCGCTAACAACGAACATGTGAGAAGCTTCTTGGAGGAAGCTTCGAGGGATGTGGGGTTGGCTAGGAGCGTGGCGAGCTACGCCATGTCCATGGTTGCCTCAGCTGTCTCGAAAAGCTCCGCGTAAATGGAGGTGAACGTTGTGGTTGACGTGTTTCTAAGTCTGGCTTTAAGGCTCATGGTCAACTTGGAGAGCCTTAATGGCGTTGAGACCGTTGGGAACCTCGTCAGGCACAGAACCGCTCCGATGGCGGTTCCAAGTGGTAATGGAACATACTCTATAAGGTTTGTGCCCACCATTTCTGGCGAGGCTCTAGCCCACGCCTACCAAGTTAACCTGGTCGAGGAGGCTAGAAAGGCCGGGCTCCCGATAACCGAGGAGTCCGAGAGAGGGGAATTCATAAAGTTCGCAGACGGAAAATTCCTAGAAAAGTACGGGATTAATGCTCCGGGAAGCGAGGATGAGATACGCAGAACCGAGGTTGAGGTGATGCTGAGGGACTACGTGTGCGATGTGGGAGGCTTCCTTTACGCTGGAAATTACCCGGTCAAGAGGACGTCCACTTTCCATGTGGGATATATGGTTCCAGCGGTGTTCGACGTTGAGGCGGCAACCCTCGAGGCGCAGTTCCACATGCGCTTCTCCCCGTCATGCATGAATCTCCAGCAGCCCTACAACGTTGAGGTCGGCTCAGCCATCTATACGTTCACGTTCAACATGGATGTTTCACAGATAGCCAGACCGTCAACTGGCTTCGGAAAAAGGGATGAGAAACTGGAGAAGCATCTTGAAAGCGAGAGGGAGAAGCGGGTGATTGCGGCTCTATCGGCTCTGAGCACCCTCCTAACCCAGCTGAACTTTGGAGCGAAGAGGAGCAGGTTTCTGCCGAACATGGAGCCGCTCTCAGCTGTCGCGGCAGTGTCGAAAGACACGTTATTCGTGGTCTCCCCGGGGAACTCGAGGAACTTTATAAAGGAGTCGCTTAGCAGAATGAAGAGCTATGTGGAGCTTATGAACGGGCTTCGTGGAGACGGGGGCGTCGAGGTCTCAATGTTCGCCATGGACAAGGAGGGGGCAGCTGAGGAAGTCGAGGGGGTTGACGTCACCAGAACCCTGGAAGAATTCATGAAGCACATCGTCAAAAAGGTGAGAGAGCTGAAATAGCTTCCTCTCTTTTTTGTCACTCTCAGCGTTCCGGGTGGGCGCCATGCTTGCCTTGACTTTGAGGGCTCGTTACCATTGGGGTTTCTGGGTGAGGGTGCCTGGCACAAGTAAGGCTCAGGCCACGCTTCCAATACCGCCGCCAACCACCATTATCGGAGCTCTAACGTACCCTTTAGCTAGGAGAGGGGTTTTGTCTATTCGCGGCTTGAGACATGAGGGAGACGTGGTCTTCGACGATAAGGACGGGATTATGAGCCCCGCTTGGCTGTTAAGCAAGTACATTTACGCCGTTGCAGGCTTCGACCAAAACTACACCGGCTACCAGTGGAGCGACTTGAGCAGGTGCGTGACGCTTCTCTTCCAGGAGACCACGAAGGGCACGGATGAAGAGAAGGCTGCCGGCGGGAGAAGGTATCTGATGAAGTACAGGATGGGGGCGTTGCCTGTTGGAAAGGTTTACTGTCCGTCTGGGGTTCTTTCGATGGTTTTGCTTGTCGATGAGGCGGCGAGTGAGGTGGTGGAAGGAAATCTTGAGGATGAGCTGAGGATGGCTGCGTGGCAGATGACGAGGGTTGGGAGCAAGGAGTCGATAGTGTCGGTTGAGGAGGTCGCCGTGTCTAGGGCCAAGCCCCTCGACGAGAGGTTTGTGAAAACACGCTACTACTTCCCGGCGAGGCTTGGAGAGGTGAAGGAGGGAAGTTATTACACTGAGTCTTTTTGGAGGGGAGGGTGGGGTAGGAGGGCTCGCCTAGAGCCAGAGGAGTACATTGTTCCGGGGGAGAGGGTTCCCCTGAGGGGCGGGGAGGTTAAGGTCTCCCTCCTCGACGATGGAATGGCGTTCGAGGCTAACGGCGAGGTCGTCGTGGGGTATAAGCATGGCTTCGCTCAGAGATAAGTATGAGGAGTTATGTGAAAGCCAGAATTGGACTGCGAGAGAGGGCGTCGGGAGGGTGCTTGAAAAGCTGGGCAGTCTCCTCGAGGGCGGGGAGAAAGGCGTGATCCTAATGGATTACCCTGCAGGGTATGGGAAGTCGGCCATGACGCTGCCGTTGGCTAAGGCGGCTGTCGACGGGAACCCCTTCTTCTCGAGGGTTATACATGTCCTCCCTATGAGGACGATAGCCGACGACTTGGGTAAGCGGTTAAGTGGCTGGATGGAAAAGCTCGGCCTCAGCCCGGGGGTGATCGGCGTCCAGCATCTGGGCTCCCCCGGCTCACCCTTCTTCGCCAAGAAGTGTGTCGTCGTCACACTGGACACATTCCTGCTCAACTTTTACAAGGCTCCGGCTTACGAGCTGGCGAAGCTCTTCAAGTACGAGGTCTCCCACTACGAGTTCCCCAGAGCGAACATATACTCCTCCCTAGTCGTCTTCGACGAGTTTCACCTTCTCTCACCTGCCTCCGCCGGCGAGCTGTCATCCTTCAAAGAGGAAGCCAAGGCCCTTTGCACAACGATGAAGGCAATCCTCCAGATGGCAGCCGTCGGCGTCCCCATAATTGTGATGACAGCCACGATGCCCGAAACACTCAAGGAGCTACTGAGGAAAGAGGTGGAGGACTATGGTTTAAGGTTCGAGGAGGAAAAGTACTCGCCTCGCGACCCGTTTGAGGAGGAGAGAGCGAGGAAGAGGCTTAGGCTGAGGGCTGTCGAGGACAAAGGCATCCTCGATGTAGCGCTCGACTACTGCGGGCAGCTTGATGAGGGAAGGAGGCTTCTCGTGGTTGTGAACAGCGTTAAAGTTGCCGTCGACGTTTACCGGGAGCTGAAAAGCAGAAAGCTTAACCCCGTTCTACTACACGGGAGGCTCCCTGAGGGCGTCAGGAAGGAGAGGGTTAATGGTATTAAGGATGTCAGAGTTTTGGTTGCGACTCAGGTTGTGGAGGCGGGGGTGGATGAAAGCTTCGACTTTCTCGTGAGCGAGGTCTGCCCGCCCGACAGGCTACTGCAAAGAATGGGGCGGGTAGCCAGAAAGAAGGGACACGAGGAGGGGGAGGTGGCAATAGTTGCCCAGCTCTCGAAGGGAGTTTACAACCAGGATGTTCTCTCCAGAACCTGGGGGCTGCTTAAAAATTCGTTTGGAGGAGATTGCCAGCCTCAACCAAAAAGCAGGGTTGAAAACGAAGTCAGAGACGTGATAGACAAGGTTTACGATAACAGGTGGGTGGAGAGATACAGCCAGGAACTCGTACTACAGAGAAGACTCCTGGAAATGGTGGACACCTACGTCATGCTGGACCCGAAAGATATCAAGGACTTCATTGAGGCTATCAACGGGCTTACGTCTTCTTTCGGCATTGTTTCGGCGTTCAGCCATAGTGACGTCCTGAACGGTAATTACCTTAATAGAGCCGTCGGGCTCTCCGAGGGCATAGCGAGGAAAGCGATAGAGCACGGCGCAAAAATCCTAGTGCATGAGGAAGGAAGGGTAGAAGTGGTGTCTCTAAGTGAGGAGGAGAGGATCAGGCTTCTGAATACGCGGAGAAGCCTCTCCCTCGAGTTCCTAGGTAAAGGGTATGAGGGCATAGTGGTGGAGGAAGTAGACCCTGAAGTTGGGTACGTGGGGGTTGAGGGTTGAGAAAGCCGTGCGCCTTCAGAGATCAGTCTCTGCGAGAGCACACGGAGGGCTGCCTCAGAGTGTTCGAAGCCTTCGCCGAGAAAAACAAGGATTACTTTGAAGTCGTATCCAGAAGGCTGAATGCCGCGCTTGAAATGGGAGGTAGAGTCAAACCCGAGGGGGTGGAGGAAATGGCTGGGCTGGCCATTTTGTTCCACGACGTTGGAAAAGCATACAACCACTTCCAGAGATGGTTCGACGACTCGTGCGCATGCAGGAAGGATAAGGTGGCGTTTCAGTATCACGAAGTGGCGTCAGCCGCGATGTGCTACAAGTTCGCCGAGAAGCACGGCTGGGAGCGAGAGGAAAAGGCTCTCACCGTTTTAAGCGTCCTAAACCACCACCACGCATCAAGAAACCCATTCAGAGAAGCCTTCACGGGAGACGAATACATCGAAAAGAAGGTGCATAAAATTGTCGGGAGCGGCTTCTGCGAAGGGGACCTCCCAGAACTGTTTAAGACGTGTGGCGTCCACCTCAGCGAGCTCGTCCTAAACAGCAGTGATGTTAGCGGCTTCTTTTCATGGTTGGGGGGAGGCTTAAGAAAACACTCCTGGTTGAAGCTATACATATTAGTTATGTATCCGCTAATAATAGCTGACAACCTGGATGCTGAACAGAGAGGGGGGATAATGAGCAAGTCTAGGAAGATGTTTGTAAGGGAGCTTAAGGAGGTGGTAGGATGTTAGATGAGAGAAGAGTGCGTATAAACCTGCCTCCGGGAATACCAAGGTACTACCTGATGACATTCCTCTACTTCTTAGAGTGGGGAAGGCTGAAGAGCGTCTCCATCAGTGGCGACTACATCGACATCGAAGTCAGGGGAGGGAGCGCTGCCGAGCTCCTCGCAGATGGAGTAAAAGCGGCGGCGGAGGCGCTGAGAATATATAATGCGCGCTGGAAGGGTGTGGAGGTTCCGGCTTCCGGAAAAAATGACAAAAATATATTTGACTCTGTCCTGCAGAATCTTTGCCCGCAGGGGAGTACTTCTTTTCATGATGCTTTAACCGCCTATTCCAAAAGACTCATCAGCTACAAGCCTCAGGACCTTGCAGCCGCCTTCTTCCATTTCGGGAAGGGCGAG
>JAHLWX010000039.1 GCA_019057675.1 Candidatus Jordarchaeum sp. LHC_1308 | reverse complement strand
CCAGCCGCACTAAGCTGACCCTGAAACCACGAAAGCACCTCACCCTCAATATCAACCTCATGACTCACACTACAACCACACCGCCCACACTCAACACTAACCTTAAGCCGCACAACCACCCGCCTCCACCTTTAGTCGATGGTACTACAGCGACCACCTCTAATTTATTTATTTTCTTCCTCTGATTTTAAATTTTTCTCCAATGAACAGTGGAATTTAATTGTAATTTTTACAACATGTTATTTGAAATATTTATAACTTTTACATTAAGCCTAAGAGGAAGAAGCCATCCTTCCATAAAAAAGACAGAAATAAACTCCTTAACCAAACCCCCTTCATCTCTACCCGTTACTTTTCACATCACAGCACCCGTCAAAACCTTAAATTTCATGCCAGACCCTCCCCTTTTAAGCGAGGTTTCCACAGCATCTTGTTTTTTAAAAATGTTCTAATCTGATGAGGAAATCCGAAAAATATACTTATGGTAAAATTAGATTACTATCTGTCACATGTCTGCTTTTCCTGGCTGCGAGTTTAACAGTCTTTTTCTATTAGTTTTTCTAGGTTTCTTTTGACGGCTTCGATGAATTGCTCTGTTGTTGCCACAATGTTTACTGGTGGCTCCGCCACTTTTGCGACGTCCTGCGTCATTACTCCGTCTTCCTCTATGGTTTTTCTGACGGCTTCCTCTAGGGCTTCCGAGAAGGCAATCAGTTCAGCTACTCCGTCTCTTTTCCCTCTCTCTTTGAGCCCTCTTGCCCACGCAAATATTATCGCTGTGGGATTTGTGGACGTTTTTTCTCCTTTTAAGTACTTGTAGTAGTGTCTTTGAACTGTTCCGTGGGCGGCTTCCGCCATGTAGTATCCTTCCGGTGAGAGGAGCTCGGACGTCATCAGTGCAAGGCTCCCCGTGAAGGCTGAGGCAATCATGTCTGAAACTATGTCCCCATCGTAGTTTTTCGTAGCCCAAACGAATCCCCCATCAGACCTCATCACCCTAGAGTAGGCGTCATCTATCAGGTAATACTCGTAGTTAAGCCCCGCTTTCTGGAACTCCTCCCTGAACTCCTCCTCGTATATTCTGCTAAAAATCTCCTTGAATCTGGCGTCGTACACCTTCGATATGGTGTCCTTTGCGCCGAACCAGAGGTTGAGCCCGTTCATTAAGGCATACTTGAATGATGCCCTTGCAAAGCTTTCTATCGAAGAGTCTAAGTTGTGGTATGCCTGAAGCACGCCTGAACCCTTAAGGGGTGGAAGCCTAAGCCTAACCTCCCTGCCCGAAACAGATCTGTATACTATCTCTGCCTCACCTGCCTCCTCGAACCTCAGCCCAACGCCAGAGTATATGTCGCCATAAGCGTGCCTAGCAACAACTATGGGCTTCCTCCAGAACCTAACCGCTGGAACCACGTTCCTGAGAACTATCGGCGCCCTGAAAAGGGTTCCATCAAGGATCTCCCTTATTGTGGCGTTAGGGCTCCTCCACTCTTTCTTAAGACCATACTCCCTAACCCTCTCAGCGTTAGGTGTTATCGTGGCGCACTTAACACCCACGCCCAGCCTCTTTATGGCTTCAGCAGCATGAAAAGTTACAGCGTCATTCGTCTCGTCTCTACGCTTCACGTGAAGATCGTAATACTCGGTTTTCAGGTCAACATAGGGGTAGATGAGCTTCTCCTTGACCCAAGTCCACATAACCCTAGCCATCTCGTCTCCATCAAGCTCAACTATCGGCTTATCCATATGGATCTTTTCCAACAAGGAAACCTCCAACCCAGTCCTTCACAGGAGACCTAACGCTTCTCTCAGCGAAGAGATTTAAGCCCCAGTAAAAGGAGAAGTTTTATTAAGTTAACTCGTCCGCCGAAGAATCTCGAGCCACAATTTCGCCGATTGGTGGCAAAAGCTATTTTTGTCGCTGCTTCCAACAATTCCTCTTGAAAAAGGGGGTTTTCACGTGTCGCGTTTCCTTGACGTGCTGGCTGAGGCGGAGCGCTTCCACGGTCACCTCTGCCCAGGGCTCATCATAGGAGTCAGAATGGGGCTTGCAGCACTAAAACTCCTAAAATCATCTAGGTCAAAGGATGAGGAGGTAGTGGCTATAGTTGAAAACGACAGCTGCGCCGTGGACGGAATACAAGTTGTGGTGGGCGCCTCCCTAGGCAAGGGAAACCTGTTTGTAGAGAAGTATGGAAAGATGGCTGCAACGTTCTACTTGAGAGAAACCGGGGAGGCCTACAGGCTGCTCCTCACACAGGATGGCGGAAATAGGCTTTTTAGCTCCCTTTCGGAGGCGGGCTTCTTCAGCCAAGATGAGGGCGCTGGGAGAAAGGCCTTAGAAGTCCTAGAGAATATTGGCGACGATGATTTGTTTAAAGTTCAAAGAGTGATAATTAAAGCTCCTCCACAGGCTCAAATAAGAAAATCAGTGGTTTGCGACGAGTGCGGCGAACCAACAATGGAAACCCTAACATTGGAAATAAACGGAAAACGCCTCTGCATACCGTGCGCCACGAAAAAAAGGTACTATGAGCCCCTTGTGTGATTCATAGGAGTTCATACTTTCCTTTATCAGCAGTACCTTCGAGGCTTTTGCCGCCAACATCAAAGGACAGGCACACAAAGGATGGCTTCGCCGCCCTACCGAAAGGCAATGTCCACATTGGTTATCCAACACAAACCGCGCTAAACACCTACAAAAACACATTTGCCTAGAAACAACTGAAGAACTCGTGGCTAAACCCCCTTCTTCGTTCCCCCAGTGATACAGGGGAATGTGCTGAGCGATTACGAGCTGAAAGCATATTCTAATCCTTCTCAGATGCGACACGGGAATGTTCCTAACTGCGTGATAGCGGAGTGCTACATGCTAAACTGGAACTAAGAGTGAGGCTCAGAGAACTCGGAACCAAGAAATGGGCGGCTTCTATATTCTTAAACCAGTTAAAGTGGGGGATTTATAACTTTGAACACCGAGAATGACAAATTAATTTAGGAGACGCTAAGTTAAATGTTTTCTCGAATCCGGGAATGCCTTCTTAGCTGGAGCTGCCCTATGACCGTTAGGCGCACCCAAGAGTGATGAGCTGGAACCCTTAAAGGAAGTTTTCAAGGAACTTTTATCATAGAGTACCCTCCAAATCCACGGTGTAGAAGAGACAACCTAAGATTGGACAGAGCCTCTTGGCGTTCAGGAGCGTCAGAACGTCGAACGAAAAGCTGCAAAAAGGAATAAGCTCTAACCTCTTATAAGACATGTCCTTTTAAAGGGTCTGTGTAGCGCTTCTTCTTGAAAAGAGCTAAAAACACTGGAAGACTAATTAAAGGTTGAACGCTTGATTCTTCTTCGCGGCGTTGGGTAGTTGCGTGTAAGGCTTTAATTGGAGGAGGTGTATCAAGTTGGACTTCTTTGAGGTTGTTAAGATGAGGAGGAGTGTTCGAAGCTACCTTGATGAGGATGTTTCTGATGAGGAGATAAGAAGGCTGCTGGAAGCGGCAACGCTTGCCCCATCTGCGGGCAATTGCCAGCCTTGGGAGTTCGTTATCGTGAGAGATGGGAAACGTAAAGAAGCTTTGTCCAAGGCTGCTCTTGGACAGAGGTTCGTGGCAGAGGCGCCCGTAGTCATAGTGGTATGCGCCAACGTCCCAAGGACGGCGGCTCATTATGGATCGCGAGGAGCGAGCCTCTATGTAATACAGGACACCGCCGCAGCCACACAGAACATTTTACTGGCGGCAACTGCAATGGGGCTGGCGACGTGCTGGGTTGGAGCTTTTGATGAAGGGAAGGTATGGGAGATACTCGAGTTGCCAGATGAGGTGAGACCGTTAGCTATAGTGCCAGTTGGCAGACCAAGGAGAGTTCCATCAATGCCGCCTAGGATACCGTTAGAGCGCGTAGTCCACTATGATAAGTGGTGAGTCAAGTTATTTTATCTTGAAGTCCTTAAATTCCCCCTTGTACTCTTCCCAGAAGACTTCCACGTTAGTTACCCTGGCTGCAGGTGGCCCCCTTCTGCAGAAATCGATAAGTGCGTCAACACTGTCTTTCTCTCCTTCAAGCACTACTTCCACTCGTCCGTCTGGACGGTTCTTAATCCACCCGGTTACCCCCCTAAGCTTGGCCTCCCTCCTAGCAGTATCTCTGAAGAAGACACCTTGGACTCTTCCGCTCACAATCACTCTCGCCCTAACCTTCAAGGAACTTACCACCACGACGAACTTTTGGGCTAAAGCGCTTAAAAAACTTTTATTTTTCTTTTCATAGAGAGAAAACTAACCTGGGATATGAATCAGGGGAAAATAAGCCATGGTTTAACGAAAATAATACTTTAAAAAGAGACTAACTGAGGTTACCGCCTACTTTTTGGGGGTTTCTTTATGGAGACTAGTCTTATGTACTCTGCGGTTTCCTCTGCAGAGTCCGCTATTCCCTCAACAAAGTCTATTAGGTTGCTCAGTGTTATTGCCGTGAAAGGTGGGATGTCACCATGCTTCCAGCCTTGGAGCGCCTTCCTAAGCGCGAGGTGATCTTGGTCTACTTCAAACTCGGCGTGATCTACTTCGTCGACTAAAAGTGAAACATCGCGTCCATCTTTGAGAGCGTCTACGGTCTCCATGAGCTTCTCAACACATTTTTTTGCATCGCTTACCATTTTGGTGAAGAGTTCCCCCAGCATTCGAACATAATTCAGGTCGAGGATAGAGATTCTTCTGGCTGCGGCGTTAGCGTTGTTGGCAACAGCGTCAAGCCTCTTTGTAAGGTGCACTAAGTCTTCTCTCTCAGATGGGTCGATCTTCCCCTCCGAGAGCGTGCTGAGAACGTTTCTCCTCATGATATCTGCTTCATGCTCTATTTCACTTATCCTACGTGCAACGATGGAAACTTCTTCGGGGCTTGCTTCGTTCATAATTAGGTCAATCAAGTTGACGAATTCCACGATACAGCTGAACACTTTCCTGGTGTGCTCATCAATCAGGTAAATGGATTTTTCCTCTCTTCTGATTCGGAGCCAGCTGGCTAGGTCGGGCATTGCAACCACCTATAAATAAGGGGGAACCTTGAAGCATCTTCTTCTACCAGCGAATCCCTCATCGAGGGATCCTCAAAATGAGGGATTATACATATACATTTTTTGAGGACCTGCTTTTTAGTTTTTCTCTTTTTAGTTCTTCTCTTGTGGAATATCATAAATTAAGATTAAGATTAAAAATTAGAGGACATTGGGATGAGAATTAGGCTTGGAGTCTTGATGCCAGTTGGCTTACGGCCTGCTCTATTCCGGGGGCGTATATACTACAACCTGCGAACCCTTTGCCCTTAATCGATTCAATGAATCCCTCGAAGAAGCTGATGTTTGCCTCCAAGCGGGCATTCGCTTTTTCCTCTCCCCTCAGCTTCTCAGCTTTCTCTAGCGAGTCTATTAGTTCGGGTGGAACAGTTACTCGTGGATCCTCGTTGAGGCGCCTTGCATCCCTTACATCTTGAAGCATTCTTACCCCAACTATTACTGGAACGCCGAGCCTTTTAGTCTCGCTTTGGAACCTGTTTAATGCCTCTATGTTAAAGGTGGGGTACGTAACCATGAAGTTCAGTCCGAGTCCAACCATTCTTTCCAGCCTTTTAACTTCAACCTCAATTGGGGATGCCACTGGGAACGCCATAGTTCCAACGTAAATGTTAAGTTTCCCTACAATGCTGTGGCCTGCTAGGGTTTCCCCCTTCTCCGATAAATGCCTAAGCATTTGAACCAGCTGGGCGGAGTCCAAGTCGAAAACCGCCATCGCCTGCGGCGTGTCACTTATCTTAGGGTGACCGCCATCGGTAACTAGAAAGGAGTCGATGCCGAGCATTTTGGCCGCTAGTACATCTGAGAGAAGAGCTGCCCTATTCCTATCCCTACACGTGAGCTGACAGATCACCTCCTTTCCCGTTTCCTTTTTCACCAAACCGGAAACGACAACAGTATTGGCTACACCCAGCATTCCCCGAGGCTCTGAAACTATGACCGCCGACACGTTGCCCATAGATTTAACAGCGTTCAAAATGGCGCCCATGTCCACCGTTCTTGCGGAGTCAACTTGCCCAATCAGAGTGAACCCTTTTCCTAAAACGTCCATAAGCTTCAACATCGTTCACCACACAACCTTTGCTGCTCCAACCTTAACGCTTCTGTCAAGGGGGGGATTAACCCTAAGAAAGTCTTCTTCTCTTCCCTCACTTTTCATCCTTTCCCAAACCTTCACCCACACGCAGTCAGCCTCATCTCCCACGACGCCGCATTTTCCGTTAATCATGTCCTCGCATGGCCCATTCATGAGTCCCTTAGCACATAGAACTATTGGACACAGCCCCTCGGTTTCATTAAGAACGCACATTCCACACTCCCTGCACCTCTCTAAAAAGCGCCCTATATGCTCCACTTCCCCAAGGAAAATAGTGTCAAGGGCAGCCAAGACCTTCTTTCCACTAGCTTCACCCACAGCCTGAACACCAACACCGCAGGACATAACGAGAATGGCGTCAGCCCTCTTAACTTCGTCTTCGATCCTTCTGAGGTCACGCCTATCTATCCTGACGTCGCAGGGAGACTCCACGACCATCGAAGCAAGAACGTTTTTACCCCACCCCATAAGCTTCTCAACCATCTCCTTCACTTGGTCCTCGCCGCCAGTCCTGCATATGGTAGCACAGGTACCGCAACCGACAACCACTATGTTACGATACGGCTCAAGTGCCCGCTTTACCTCTTCATCTGACTTGGCCACCGTAATTATCAAACTCAAACCCCCCAACAAACCTTACCAAGACAAAAATTACTTGGCTAACACGTGTATTAAATATTTTATCTTTAACATTCGCCTATGCAGTTTGACGGTCATCGGCGTCTACTTTTAGAGGTTCGCAAAAAGCTTGAAAAAACGCTTTCTGAAAGTTTATATTTAAGTAAGCTAGCAATTTAGATGCTAGCAGCATTATGCTGGGTGACCAATTTGAGCGAGGGATCTTTAAGCGGGCAGCCTCCGCCTGTCGCCTACTCAACCATGCTTTTGAAGCTTTTTCTCAACTGTAGGCCGTGGAATGCGGCGAGCTGGGCTAGCCTAGTGATTCTAGGGTGGGCAACGGCGCTTGGAAAGATTGTTCCTCTAGAGTTTCTCATTAACTTCATTATTTTGGGTTTCTTCTCGGTGCTTCTTAACGGGTTCTCCTTCGCCGTGAACAACGTGTTTGACATCGAAGAGGACAGAAGGGCGGGTAAAAAAAGCAACTTAGTTGCGACTAACGAAGTCAGCGCGAGGTGGGCTATCGTCTTCTCTTTAATTGTAGGCACGGTTTCAACGGCATTTTTCGCTTACGCTTGCGGGCTGGAAGGAGCGCTGCTATCGCTGGCATGCCTCACACTTGGGATACTCTACTCGGCACCTCCATTTAGGCTTAAAGAGAAGCCGTTTTTAGATGTGCTATCCCACGGCTTATTCTTAGGATCGTTCCTAGTTCTGCTGGGAGCCTACTTCCAAGGTGGAATACCGAACAATACAACATACGCCTACGCGTTGGCTTTCTTCTTTATATCATGCATATTTCAGCTTCAAAACATGCTCGGGGATTACGTCTTCGATAGCGATGCGGGAATTAAAACGAGCATAGTGAGACTTGGCTCGCTTAAAAGGGGGAGGATAGCATCCAGCATTTTTATCCTAGCTGGAATTGCAGCGACATTGGCTAGCGTGTGGAGATTCAGCCTTGACTGGCTACCATTGTCGGTACTGCTCTTCATACAGGTTCTGAACTTTCTGCTTATTCAGCCTAAAACCCCCGTCTACGTGGTCTACGTTTACCAGAAAAGGGTTCAGCCATACCTAATGGTCTGCTGGGGGGTAATCCTGCTCCTCGTCACGCTCGCCTTATAAACGACGTATAAAAAGTAAATTGGGAAAAATGGCGATTAGTGATCAGAGCCGTCTCCTAGAAACTCCGCGATGAACTTCTCTGCATCGGCTATTTTCATGAGTGTCGGCGGCCTTTTGAAACCATAGGCGCACAGTGGAAGTATGACGCCCCCCATCCTCCTATCCATCGCCAGTTTAACTCCCCTTATGACGTCCACGAGGATTCCGGCGGCGTTCGGTGCGTCAACAGTGTTCATGAATATGTCAATTTTGATCGGTGCCCCGTTAAAGTATGAGCCCTTCACCCAGAAGTAGGATGCCCTAGAGTTCCTCATGAAGCTTATGTAGTCCGTTGTGCCCGCGACGACAGGTACGTCGTAGGGAAGCGACGCCTTCACGGCAGACGTCTTGACGCGCCTTTTGAAATCTCCTCTATCCTTCTGCAGAGTGTTCAGCGCCTCAAGACCCCCACCTATGTCCAGCTGGTATGTCTCCTCAACTCTGACACCCCTCCTCACGAGGAATTCCAAAAGCGCCTTGTGCAAAACGGTGGCGCCTGCTTGATCCATCACGTCATCTCCGACCAAGGGGAGATTAGCCGACTGGAACCTTGAAGCCCACTCGCCGCTTATAGCTATTTCAGCTGGCGTCGCGTTAATAAAAGCGCAACCCGCCTTGAGAGCTTGCTCCGCATACCATCTTGAAGCTTCGACGCCACCCGTAGGAACGAGGTTAACCACGACCTCAGCGCCAGCATCCCTAAGCTCCTTCACCACGTCCACAGGCTTCTCCTCGCTCACCTTAACATGCTCTGAAATATATTCGCCAACTCCATCCATAACTTCGCCCATCTTAACAATGACGTCAGTCTTAGGGACACTGTAAACCTTATCGTAGCAGTTAGGCTCAGCGAAGATAGCCTCCGAAAGATCCCTCCCAACCTTACGTGCATCAACATCAAACGCAGCCACAAAATCTATGTCGGCAAGAGTATAGCCGCCGAAAACCTCATTCATTAACCCGACAACCTCACCACGATCCTTGTAGGCATAAACTCCTTGAACCAAAGCCGAACAGCAATTCCCAACACCAACAACCGCAACATTAATCCTACCCATGTGAAAACCCTCCCAAACTTCAAAACAACATAAACCGCAAAACCCCTACGAGAAGCCACATTAAAAACATTGCGTTCGAAGCTGGGTAAGAATAAAACACGAATCACAAAAATTTGACGTGAATTTTTGACGGATATTACCAAAGGTCTGCCAGCCTCTAAAAAAGGGGGATTTTAGAGGCTGGGTAAGACTTCTTTTCCGATCAGTTCTATGGCCTTCATTTTGTCTGCCGCTATTGGTGAGCCGACGACGAGCTGTGTCACTCCTATTTTTACTAGTTTAGCCATTTTTTCAGTGCACTCACTTGGCGTGCCGTATATCGAGAAGGCTTCGAGCATGTCGTCCGTTACGCTCTTCGCCGCTTTTCCTATTTTTCCGGCTCCGATGAGCTCCCTTATCTGTTGGACGTCGCTTTCAGGGATGCCATGTCTTTCTAGCACGACGCTTGGGGCTGCTGCGGCGATGAAAGCCACAACATATGTTGCCATTTTCTTTGCTTCTTCCTTGTTCGCGTCTACTGAAAAGCTGGTGTAGGCTACTATGTCGAACTCCTTCTTTCCAACCTTTTTTAGTGTTTCCTTGATTATTTTGACGGCGGGCTCAATGTCCTTCGGGTTTGAGGCGTTAATGAGCGCCCCGTCTCCGAGCTCGGCAGCCAAGGCGAGCATCTTGGGGCCCTGGGCGCCTATGTAGACGGGTATCTCGCCCGTAGGCTTGTAGCTTAGGCGTGCGTTCTTTATCTTGAAAACTTGGCCGTCGTACTTGATGGCTTCACCCTTCCAGAGGAGCCGGCATATTTCAACCACTTCCTTGACGGCGGTTAGGGGGTTCTTCCACTCCACTCCGATCTGGTCCAGTGTGCCTTTGTCCCCTGCGCCTATGCCCATCACGGCTCTTCCTTTTGATATCTCGTCTATTGTGGCTACGGCTGAGGCGGTTACTGCGGGGAAAACTAGAAACGGGTTGGTGACTCCGGGCCCCATCCTTATTTTGCTGGTGTTGGCTGCCGCCACGGCTAAGGTGGCGTAAACGTTGCGGTTGTTGTAGTGGTCGGTTACCCAAGCGTATTGGAACCCGTTCTCCTCGGCGTGCTTAATATACTTGACCGTTTCCATAGTTTCCCTTTCAGGAACTAATTCTATTCCTATCTTAACCAAGGGGGGCACCTCCTTAGTTCCGGTGGATTCTCTACTTACTGTTATTCTTAAAGTTTCCCTTTTTAACAATTGTTAAACAACCTTTATATGTAAAATATGATCTGTTTCACTCGGAAAAGCACCGGGGATGTGTAAGGAGCTTGAGCGATAATAAAAGAGGCAGAATAGGGGTTTTCGTGTGCCACTGCGGGCATAACATAGCAGGAGTGGTCGACGTTCAAGCCGTAATAGATGAGATAAGCAAGCTCCCCGACGTCTACTGCGTGGATCACGTTTACATGTGCTCCAAGTCCGGTTTGAACCTCATAAAAGAGAAGGTAGCCGAGGAAAAGCTTGACAAAGTAGTGATAGCTGCATGCACCCCTAAGCTCCACGAGAAGCTATTCCAGAAGACGCTTGAGGAAGCCGGACTTAACAGGTACTTACTGTCACAGGCGAACATAAGGGAACAGTGCTCTTGGGTTCACAAGGCCAACCCGAGGAAAGCCACACTGAAAGCCATAGACCTGACGAAGATGGCAGTGGCGAAGGCCAGGCTACTACAGGAGCAAGGCAAAGTCGAGGTGCCGGTTGAGAAGGCCGTGCTCGTCGTCGGGGGTGGCGTCGCGGGGATAACCGCCGCCCTTAACTTGGCAGACCTCGGCCACAAGGTTTACCTAGTTGAGAGAGAACCATCCATAGGGGGCCACATGGCGATGCTAGACAAGGTTTTCCCTACTAGAGACTGCTCCATATGCATACTCGGCCCCCTAATGGTCGAAGTTGGCAGGCACCCAAACATAGAGCTTATAACTTACGCCGAGGTGACGAAGGCTTCAGGCTGGATAGGGAACTTCGAGGTTGAGATAACAAAGCACCCGCGCTTCATAAAGGAAGATGAGTGTACTGGTTGCGGTGTCTGTGCCGAGTTCTGCCCAGTCGAGGTTCCAAGCGAGTTCGACCAGAATCTTGGAACCAGGAAAGCGGTCTATTTGCCATTTCCTCAAGCGGTTCCACTAGTATATACGATAGACCCTGAGCACTGTATAGGCTGCAGGGCGTGTGAAGCCGTGTGTGAGAGGGAAGCCGTTGACCTCAGTCAGAAGGAGGAAAAAATCAAGGTTAAAGTTGGAGCGATCCTGATAGCTACAGGATATGAGACGTTTAACCCCGCCGAAAAAAGGAATCTGGGCTATGGAGTGTTCAAGAATGTTGTAACCGCCCTAGAGCTTGAAAGGATGCTTTCGCCCTCGGGGCCAACTATGGGGGAAGTTGTGAGGCCGTCCGATGGCGTAACACCGAAGCGCATTGTTTTCGTGCAATGCGTCGGATCGAGAGATGAGAGCGTTGGCAGAACCTACTGCTCGAGGGTTTGTTGCACCTATGCCGTCAAGCAAGCACTGGAGCTAAAGGAACGTATACCGGGAGCTGAAGTTTACATTTTCTATCAGGATATGAGGACATTTGGAAAGGGGTTCGAGGAGCTTTACAGGGAAGCTTTGAGGGAGAGAGTGAGGTTTGTCAGGGGGCTAGTGAGCAAGGTCGTAGAAGATGGTAAAACGAGGAACCTCATAGTTAGGGCTGAGGACACTCTTCTGGGGGTTCCAGTGGAGGCAGAAGCTGACCTCGTGGTATTGTCGGTCGGCATGGTTCCCTCCAAGGGTACCGAGAGGCTGTTATTCGTCCTCAACGTCCCCGTCAGCGAAGAGGGGTTCGTGATGGAGGCACACCCAAAGTTAAGGCCCGTTGAAACTCAGATACCTGGAATATTTGTGGCAGGGTGTGCTCAGGGACCAAAGGACATCCAGGACAGCGTTGCCCAGGCAAATGCTGCCGCCTCGAAGATATCAGCCCTCCTATCAAGGGGGGTAGTTGAGCTCGAGCCCTACGTCCCTATAGTGGATGGTGAAGTCTGCATAAGATGTGGCTTATGCGTAGCGGCATGCGACAAGGATGTGTTGAAGCTCGACAAGGAGAGAGGAGTGGAGGTTAAGGGTGTAGGTTGTGTGGGCTGTGGGGCATGTGCAGGAGCCTGCCCCACAGGGGCTATTCAAATATCCTTACTTAGCGATGAGATGATAAGGGCACAGATAGACGCCGTTCTGGAGGAAAAGAAAGAGTACCCGCTGGTGGTGGGTTTCCTGTGTAACTGGTGCGCTTACAATGCAGCAGACATGGCTGGCGTCGCCAAGATACAGTACCCGACGAATATGAGGGCTATATGGGTTCCCTGCACGGGGAGAGTTAACCCCCTCCTTATACTCGAAGCGCTGGAGAAGGGCGCTGATGGTGTGCTCGTTTTAGGATGCTACCCTCAGGACTGTCATTACAGGACAGGGTTTGACAAGGCTAAGAGGAGAGTTGAGTCGCTGAGGGAGCTTCTTAGGGTTGCAGGCATAGACCCGAGGAGGGTTAGGATAGAGAGCATGGCTGCGTCTGAAGGAAAGAAGCTTGCAGTGGTCGTGAAGGAGTTCGTGGAGGAGTTAAAGAAGCTACCTGTCCTAGGAGGGGAGCTGGTTAGGGTTGCTGAGGCGAGGAGGTGAAGTGTGTGGCGGAGCAGGTCGAGATCAGAAAGGAAGTAGAGTTCGAAGAGGAGAAGATGCGCCTCAAGTGGACGACGGAGAAGCTTGAGAAGAAGCTGGTTTACGACTCTGAGAGGTGCGTCGGCTGCGGGCTCTGCAGGGAGGTCTGCCCATCCAACGCTATAGAGCTCGGCCCAATACCCGAGATAGCCATGGGGGAGATTGAGGCGCCGAAGATCATGATAAATCAGGATGCGTGTAGCTACTGCGGGCTGTGCGCAGCCGTCTGCCCGGTCAAGGCTATAAGGTTCGAGATGGGGGGTAAGCCAATTCTTGAAATGGAGGAGTACCCGAAGCTGCTCAAGGAGGTTAAGGTGGATGAGGATAAATGCGCCCCCTGCCTCATATGCCAGTACACCTGCCCAAACGACGCCATAAAGGTCAACCTCTCCATTCCGAAGAAGGAGGACTTGGTTAAGTATGAGAAGCCCCCCGGAAAAATTGAGGGGACGATAAGGATTGATAAGGAGAAGTGTGTGCTCTGCGGTAGGTGCGAGCTTCTCTGCGGTGCCATAGAGATCAGCTGGAAGGACGTGAAGCCCAACGACCCGAGACCCGGATACGATATAAGAGTGGTGGAGGAGGAGTGTGACTACTGTGGGCTGTGCAAGGAAATATGCCCCTATGACGCGATAGAAGTTGAATGCAAGACAAAGGTGGAAAGAGAAATCATGAAGCCTGAGGTTTCAGGCAAAGTTGAGGTAAACCTTGACAACTGTATAACGTGTGGGTGGTGCGCCAAGTCTTGCCCAAAGAACGCTATAATGGTGAACAAGGCATTTGAAGGAGAGCTATCCATAACCGACATAGACAAGTGTGACCCCGTAGGATGCAAGGCCTGTCTGAGAATATGCCCGGGAAACGTGTGGTTCGTTCCTGAGACGCCCGAGGAGAAGAGAAAGTTTCCGAAGATAGCATTCGTAACGGATTACTGTGGCTTCTGCGGTGCGTGCCAGAATGCTTGCCCAGTTAAGATCATAAAAGTTAGGAGGACCAAGGTGAGGTACACCAAGCCGAAGGGGATGGCTTGGGCTAACGCTTGGGAAAGGGCGTTCAGGAAGCTCGTAGGAAAGGCGGAGCCCGAGCCGAAACCTAAGCTACCAAAAACCGAGAGAGAACCGGTGGTTCCTGTGGCTGAGGAAAAGGAGGAGATCCCGCAGCCTAGGTCGGACGTGAAGCGGCAACTCGTCGACGTTATAGAGAGGATAAAAAGATTCCTTAGAGATAGGGGGGCAAGAGTTCTCGTGGAGAGGGGGAAAACGGAGAAGCTTTTAGAGAAGTTTAAGGAGGCAGCTTGATGAACAAGGTTTCTGTTCTTCTCACAAGTAAGTGGAGCTGGAAACTTCTCGAGGAAGCTGAAAGGTGGGGTATTCAGAGGCCGGAAGAGTGCTTATCCTGCGGGGCATGTGTAGGAGCCTGCCCCGCGGCTAGAACGTCGTCCTACAATTTTAGAAAGATAATCAGGGACGTTATCCTCGGAAACGAGGAGAAGGTTTTAAGTAGCAGGGAGATATGGTACTGCTTCTATTGTTTTTACTGCACGAGTAAGTGTCCATCAAGGGTGGAGATACCATACTTTATCATGAGGCTGCGGAGGATGGCCATGGAGAGAGGATACGGAGGCGACATCCTCCGCATACTAGTTTATACTAGTAGCAACTTGATAGAGCATGGCGTTTCAGTGCTTCCAAGCGACTATGACAGGATGAATCCTATTAGTGCCGAGGAGAATATGGTCAAGTTGAGGGAGAAGCTTGGGCTACCGCCCGTCATGAGAGTTTCCGAGAAAGCCATGGAAGAGTTGAGGACGATATTCGAGGAGACTGGATTCAGAAAGGAGGTCGAGGGGATCCGTTCGGGTAAATGGCCATTCAAAGGTATCTCGGAAAAGTATTAGGAGGTTAGGCACGTGGTCAACGAGAAGTGGCTGGAGAAGATCCCGGCGGACGGCCCGTTCTACCTTTTCCAAGGGTGCTTCATCAACCATAACTATCCTGGCATAGAGGCTGCGACACGCTTCATCCTGGACGTGTTAGGGACCAAGTACTTCGTGAGTGAGGATCAAAGCTGCTGTGGTTTGCCGGAGTTTGGCGCTCTTGCAACCCCCCTCATACTCACTTGCTTGGTTGGCAGAAATATTGATGTGATGCGGAGGTATGCATCCTATGTGTTGACGCCGTGCAATGGATGCTACTCCGCCTTTCACACATCAACATTCCTCATGAAGGATCATGATGTCGCGGCGAAAACAGAGGAAATACTCGGAAAGCTTGGGAAAAATTATTCTCCCATGATGGTTATCCACTTCGCAGACTTCATCTATAAGAGGCTTGAGGATATAGTTGTGAAGTCCGTTAAGGTTCTCGGCGGGCTGCGGATGGCTGTCCACTACGGGTGCCACTACTTCGTATTTGAAGAGGAGGGGCTGGACAGCAGGGAAAATCCGTCATTCGCTGAAGAGATAATAAGAAGGCTGGGAGGGACGCCCGTAAACTACACGGCTAAAGATGAGTGCTGCGGCTTCGGAATGATACAGCAGGTGGTTCACAAGAACATGGCTTACGCCATAACGGAGGAGAAGATTAACAGCATACTCGACGCGGGGGCCGAGGCGATACTCGTCATATGCCCCTACTGCCTAAACGTGCTGGACAGGAATCAGAAGGTTCTCAGAGACATAGAACTGATAGAGAAAGCAATCCCCGTAATACACATATCCCAGCTCGTAGCGCTAATACTGGGAGCCGACACCGACAAGGTCGGGTTTGAAACGCACAGCGTGGACGTTAAGCCATTCCTAGACAGGATCGAGGAGAGGAAGGTGGAGTTTAAGGGCTGGTCATCCGCCGAGGTTGCTTCCTCCCAGAAGGGCGGCTAGATGCCTATTTCAACTTCGACGGGGACGCCGCGCATCACGGATTCCGTGACTATGCAAAATTGTCTGAAAACCTTGGAGCAAAGCTTGGCTCTCTTTTCCGAGACTGATCCTGCGGGTTTCAGCTCCATTTTCACGTGGACACGCTTAATTCTAATTCCCCCCTTCTCCCACTCCGTTTCAGCCTTAGCGGTGGCATGAGCCTCCTTAAGCTTAACTCTTGCTTTCTTGGCGCAGTAAAGGTATGAGGCTAGAAGGCAGCTTGCTATCGATGCGGCGAAAAGGCTAACAGGGCATGGACCAGTGTCTGCTCCACCCATTTCGGGCGGCTCATCGAGAAGTATTTCGGGAAAATCTTTCACTTTCACTTTCAGTTTGAATCCTTCAACCCACTTCACTTCGACTTCCGGCGGCACTTCATCCATACGGATCCTCCCCGTGGAAAATGGCCACAGAACCCTTAAAAGCTTCATGTTAGAGGAGATCTAGGAGGTGAAATGATAATCTTCGGGGTTATGAGCCAGGGTAAGGGCTATGCTGTGGGGAAGATACTGGAGGCTTTGGAAAGGCGGAGGCTGCCAGTTATCCTAATTGACCCGGCAGAGGTTGTGGCTAGAATTAATGGGGGCGTTTTCTTTAGGGGGAGAAGGCTTTCAGAGCTGGACGCCCTTATTTTTAGAGGGTTTGGCTCATGCTCAGGTGAGCGAATATTCTTCAGGATGGACGTGTTACATGCCCTGGAAAGGCTCGGCGTCTTCATAGTTAACCCTCCATCCTCCATCGAGAAGGCAAGCGACAAGTATTACACTTCCTTCCTGCTAGAGCGGGCGGGGTTACCGACTCCTAAAACAATTGTGACCGAGAGCCTCGATGAGGCTATGAAAGCCTTCAAGGAGATGGGTGACGTCGTCGTCAAGCCGCTCTTCGGCTCCCAGGGGAAAGGAGTCGTCAGGGTTTCAGACGAGGACGTTGCTTACATGGTTTTCAAGGCGTTAACGCTGAACAACCTCGTCATTTACATTCAGGAATTCATCCCTCATGGGGGGAGAGACATAAGAGCGTTCGTCATAGGAGGGGAAGTGGTGGCCTCGATCTACAGGATAGCTGAGGGATGGAAAACGAACGTTTCTCAAGGAGGCAAGCCGGTAGCCTGTAAGCTCACACCGGAACTCGAGGAGTTGAGCGTAAAGGCAGCTGAAGTGGTTGGGTGCCACTATGCCGGAGTAGACTTGGTTGAGGGAAAAGAAGGAGCTATGGTGCTAGAAGTGAATTCCACGCCTACGTGGGAGGGGCTCGAAGCCGCAACACATATTCCAATAGCGGACGTTCTGGTTGACTACATAATAAGTAGGCTCAAGACGGGATGAAGGCGAAACATTTAAACTTTAATGGTGACCATTCCCGCCTTCCCTCTAAGGCAGCTCTTAATGGTGAGCTGGAAAGGGGGGTTAAACGAGGAGAACCTTCACGTGTGCCCGCTCACCAGCCGCTCGAAGAACTCCTTGTTCCTTATGCATCCAGGGTCAGGGGCGGTTATGTCCCCGAAGTACCCATAGGCCCTCGCCCTGCACCCCCCACAGT
>JAHLWX010000038.1 GCA_019057675.1 Candidatus Jordarchaeum sp. LHC_1308 | reverse complement strand
CGTCAGTGTTGGTGGAAGGGAGTTCTGGGTGCTCGCAGCCCAAACCAGCCGGATGATAGTCGCCAAGGAGGTCGGGTGGAGCAGGGGCTTCTTCCAGTCGCTGCAGGAATTCTTCTCGCAGGCGTCGCGTGTCGAGCCAAAGATTGTTAGGAGCCCCACTATTCAAGCAATTTTAGTCTCTGTTGCTTCAAACCCATCTTCTTATACGCCTAACTCGTCTAGCATATTTGCGGATTTAGAGAAAAAGGTTGTTTTGACGAGGGCGGCTAAAGCGCTTTTAATCGCTGGACATAAATTTGAGCGGGAGTTCCTCTCATTTCTAGACGATCTTCAACGTTTCAGTACCCTCGGCGAAGCCATACTTTCCTCCACCCCGGTACAGATAGCCCTACTCGCCAAGTACTACAGGACACTAAAGAATACTGGGGTTATCAAGGTCGAGGAGGAGATAACGTGAGCCTTAAAGGAAAGATCAAAGTCTCCCTTAAACTACTAAGGGAGCTTAGAAAACTCTCTGGAATTTCGAAGTTCACAAATATGCATTCTGCCTTAGTTCTCGCGATAGGGCTGGAAAAGCTTGGAGTCATCGACTTCCTAGAGAAGCCTAGAAGCCTAGAAGAAGTCGCGAATTTCATAGGAGACGTGAAACGATTGGATTTTCTGAGTGAACTAATGGAGGTGCTTGAACGTGAGAAGATTCTTCAAAAACTTGACGGGCATTATAAGGTTAACATAGACCAACTGGATAAGCTTAAGAAAAAAAGAACTACAAACCCTTACTTCATAGCCTTTGAACCGATAACTTCCGGGTTCGAAAGAGTTCTATATGAGGTTATGCGAGATGTACTTAGAGGAGCCGAATTTGACTTTGTCTCGCCTGAGGTCGCCACGGTATTCTATTTCCAGAACGCCAGCCCGCTCTACGCCCTCGGGAGGGAGCTGCTGCTTGAGCTTGGTGGTGGTAAGGGGCTTAAGGGTAAGAGGATCCTTGATTTGGGCTGCGGCTTCGGAGCAGAGCCCATAACCCTGCTGAATTACCTTGACTTCGACTGCCACCTGATCTGCGCGGACTTCTTCCCCAACGTGGTGGACGAGTGCATGCACACCACGATAGAAGTAGACGGCCAGACAAAAATGCTTAAGGATCTTGAGAAAGTCGAGTTCGCAGTCCTAGATCCTTCAATGAGGAAGCCTTTCCCTATACCTGACGAACATGTAGATTTGGTTTTCTCCTTCGCGCTTCTCCATTGGAGCAAGTATCCGGACAAGATAATAAGTGAATGCGCAAGGGTACTAAGGAAGGGCGGAAAATTAATGATGGTAACTCCAGTGAAAAAAAAGGAGGGAAGCCGCATTACGGCGGGAGAGGTACTACTTAAATTGGAGGGGGGAAACAGGTTCTATACTAGGGAGGAGATGGAGAAGTTTCTGACGGACGCCAACATGACGGATATCACCATATTTATCTCACACATGATAGTCGCGAAAAAGGGCTAGACCGCCGGAAGCAAGCAAACACACTCACTCTTTTTTATTAAAAGCTCTAGGTATGAAAAACAGGGCTAATAAGAGATCGTAATTATCTCTTAAGAAAGATAAATTGGTCTTTAATGTGACTGGGGAAAGGGTTCCTCGGTTTTACCTTCCTGTGAAAGGGCTTAATTTAGGAATGGTTTCTGGGCTCATCTATAGTCGTATGTGTTTATTTTAGTTTTTAACGAGCTGACGCTAAAGCATGGAATAATCTTTATTTGGGAAATGTGAATACACTTCTGGAGGGGTGCGCTTTGGATTATCAGGCTTTAGAGGAGAGGTTGAATTCTTTTCTCAGACTCCGGACTTATCCTGTGGGAGTCAAGCTTGCCAAGTCTGAGGCGGAGTTTCCTGAAAGGACTAGGCGGCCCAAGAATATCGGCTTGAAGCTAGCTACCTGCCAAGGAATCGCTCTTGCGAGGCGTAACCTGTGGATAGTGGGCTTCACCGTTGAGGACATGGCGTGCATTCCTTCAGCTGTTCTTTACGGGTTTTTAGGGGTTAAGAGGGCGGAGGATATAAAGGAGGCGATGAAGACTATGGGTTGGAGGAGGAGCGATGAGGCTTACGATGACTTCGCCATACACCTGACTCCACTTAATCTAGGAAGCTACTCGGGAGTATATTTTGCCCCCCTCAGGAGGATGAATGAGGATCCGGATGTGCTCTTAGTCTATTGTAACTCCGCTCAGGCGATGAGACTTATCCACGCCGCAAACTACAAGGGGGGGATCATAACCAGCAGCTTCATAGGTGTGGCTGAGTCATGTAGGGCCGTTATAGAGACCGTGAGAAGTGGAAAGCCCGGAATATTCATTCCAGGTGCTGGTGATAGGGCGATCGCGCAGACAGCGGACGATGAGATAATCTTTGCCGCTCCATACGCTATGGTTGAAGACTTGCTTGAAGGGCTGGATAAAGCGGGGACGAATGTAGGGGTGCGCTACCCGTTGCCCATGGTTCCATATCAGCCTTTACCTCCACCGTCTTGGACTGCGCTTGAGGGAAAGGTTTCAAAGCCGAATTAACTCAGGGCTATTTGAAGTATTCTTCGAGCTTCCCTTCCTTTTCCAGTTGGCGGAGCCAGTTTATCCTCCCAACCCGATACTTTTCCCCTCCTCTCGATACTATTTCTAGTGCCTCTCTTACCGACTCGCTTGGAGGCTTAGAGCTCGTGTCAATCTCGTAGACTATCTCCCATCCGTACGCCTCAACAGCGTTATATGCGCAGACCCCCAGTATTTCCGCCTGAACATTCTCTCGAATCTTGCCTTCACTCCATCCTCTCTCGGCAAGTCTCCTCCACAGTTCTCCCGGATGAGTTCTTAGCACGATGGCTTTCTCAACCCATTCCCTGGGTGTAACTTCAGCATAGTGTCCTTCGACTATGAGGCGTCCCCCCGCCTCCTCGGCCAATTGCCCAAGTTTAGGTATCAGCCGCTCTACGTCAGCGATAAGGCTTCCCCTCTCAGCGTCAACCCCGAGAAAAAGCCCTTTATCCCTGACGAGGTCGCTTAGACCAACCCACTTCACCCCCATCATGCCGGACAGGGTGCGGGCGAGGGTGGTCTTCCCCGTTCCAGGCGTCCCACTCAAAACGACTAGTTGAAAATACATAGGGCTCAACCTCAACAGATGAACGAAGAAATCGTGTAGCGCACTAGTTAATAAGTACTGCCTCTTTGAGCGAACTTTAGAAGCATGCTTCCTTCGGAAAGTAATTTTTATTTGGGGTGGTATGTCACCTTAGCGCTAATCCGACTTTGACATGTATTCTTTCGTTTTTCTTGTGGCGAATGGGAGCACGTGATTATAAAGAGTTTTAAGGTGAGTTTTCCTTATTTTATTGAAAGGGAATATTTTTCCGGTGGAGGTGGGTTTTTGGATGGCGGGTTTCTAAGGAGCTTAATCGTTAAGGTCAAGGACGCTGTGGAGGGATTCCCTGATGAGGAGTATGGCTCCTTTGCTATCTCCCTTTTGGTTTCCACTCTTCTGAGGAGTAGGAGTGGCGTTTTGGCTTACATTATGGATGACGTTATAGGCTTGGTTAAGCGCGCTTCGAAAAGGGAGATTAGGGCTGTCCTTTGGGGAGACTGCGGCGCAAGACTTGTGAGGGAGGGAAAAGTTGCTGAGGCCGAGGAGGCGTTTAGGATGGCCTTGGAGGACTTGAGGAGAGTGGAGGAGGGGGAAATGAGGCAGGTTCTACCTAGGCTGGCTGCTAGAATGGCTGAGGCTGCTGCCGCCAGTGGTCATAAGAAATTTATAGATATGATTTTTGAGGGGGTAGCCTACGCTGACGCGTTTAGCAGGATGGCTGCGGTGGGGGCGGCTACCGTTGGTTTGCGTGCACTCAGGAGCGAGGAGTTTGGAGGAGCGCTTAGCATGCTGGTCGAAGTCGTAGAAAAGCATGGTGTTCCAGATAAGTGCGTCGAGGTGCTCGTTGAAGTTGCACGGTGGCTTGTGAAGATCGGCGAGTATGATGGGGGGCTAATGCTTCTTGAGGAGGCACATAAATGGGCTAGAAGGGCGTTTCGGGACGAAAGGGATAGACTTCTGATGAAGGTCGCTTGGGGGTTCCTATGGGTTGTTAAGGCAACGGGCTCAGCTGAGCATGTTGACAAGGCGTGGATGACGGCATCCGAGATAGAGGAGCCCTATAGGAGGGCTTGGGTTGAGAGCGAAACTGTCAAAACTTTGGCTAGTTTGAGGGGAGAGAAAAAAAGAGAAAGGCTAGATAAGGCGAAGGACATGGCTGGGAGAATAACGGAGAAGATGGTTAAGGCTTGGACCATGCGGGACATTGCGGTCTTAATGTTTGAAGATAAGCTAGTAGAGGATGCTATAGGAGTCCTCAGGGAAGCAGTCGACGTGACTAGAGGCATATTGTCGGACAGGGAAAGGCTGCCGGTTCTAAAAGACATAATAGTGGACCTTGCAAGGATTGGGGGGGAGATTGGTGATGAGGGGTTGGTAGAGGAGGCGTTAACATCGAGTGAGGAGATTAAGGGCGACATGAGATACTACTCCTTTACGCTTCAAAGAATAATCGTCGAAATGCTCAGGGTTAAGGGCGTCGATGCCAGTCATCTGACACGCGTGATCAGCATTCTGAACATGATGGAGCCGAGCTTTCAGGAGCTGGCAATATGCGACGTGCTGAAGTTCGTCGAGGAAGAGGGAAGCGGGCTGTACGAGGCTATTAAAGTTATATTGAAGTGGACTGAGGACGTTAATGATCCATATTATAGGGCTTGCATTAAGGAAAGGGTGGCTGAGAGCTTGCTGAAAGCTGGAAGGGTGGAAGAGGCGGCATCGCTTATCAGGAAAATAAGGGAAGAGGCGGACAAGCTGGAGGAGCCGATGCGCTCCTCTATTATAGGTGGATGCTCGGTGATCTTGGCCAGAATAGCTGCAACAGGGCGAAAGGAGGTCTGGCCGGAGGCACTTTCCTGCTTGGAGGGACATTCTGACACAAGCCGCAAGATCGACTACGCCATTCAAATAGCATGGGAGATGTTTGAGTCCAGAGAGTATGATGCTGCTGAAAAGGTGATAGGGGAGTTAGAAAGGAAAGTGGGTACTTTGAGTCCTATTCCTAGATATCTTCTGGGCAGAGAGCTCGCTTTCCTGCTCCTACATGCAGGATTTATGCTTAAGAGGGAGGACCTCGTCGAGAGAGCTGTCAGGCTTGTGCAATGCGCTGAGGGAGTAGGTAAGAAGGCAGAGTTTCTCCAAGAGCTGGTAGAGAAAGCTGTTGAGATAGCAGGCTCCATGTGAAGTGAGAACAGCTTATTGAGCGCGTCGTTGTCTTAATAATTGCTATATTACTGCTATACATACGAATACCTTTAGAGATAATAACATTGTGACTGAGCAGTAGTTTCCTGCCATAAGAAATGTAGAAGATGTGGACTGTAGCCTGACGGGTAGCATTGAAGTATTTAAAACCATATTAAAATAACAAGTTCGTCAGGCTCATTGTCAGGAGGTTTCACCCCGGGGGAAGTGTGAGAAGGGCGGTGTAGGGCTCAGGTTGCCCTAAGGTTATTCACAGAGGTGAGGGGCGTGTCTGCTACACTTGCAACCTATAGTAAGGCTAATAGTTTGAGTGGGCCATTAGGAGGGGCAAGCTTTCGGCGTCTCAGAGGATGAGTTGAGGGAGCGCTTCAGGATGCTCACTGGTGCACAGGACTCGTATGTGATCTTAAGGCACAGCTAGGTTCGGAGTCAGGAAGACTCTCATTTCAATGGCGACATTTCCTAGTTGTTTGGGAATTACGCTTGCGCCTGCAACTTGATGTGTAAGCGTTGCTATGCTCCTGCAGGGGGTCATTGAAGAATGAAATTAGCTTGGAGGAGAAGCTAAAAACCGCGGGGAACCTAGCGGATGCAGGAGTCGTGGCTGTGGCTTTTTCTGAGTTGGCCGCTCGCCGAGAAGGAATGTTTTCAGGGCTGTGAGGAGGTCATGGGAGGGCTTTGTTGACGTCTCCAGTAATGGAATGCCCATAACGAGGAAGATGATGGGAAGCCCGAGAGGCTGACGTCGGCTTCGTCCAGATAAGCCTCGAAAAAGCTTACCGGAGGTACGACGACTTTAGGGGATCACAAAAGCTTATGAGATGACTATTTAGGGGTAAGGGACTGGCGTCAAGGGAGGGTTGCCCGTCGAGGACTCAACGATGGAGATGAGGATCGAATAGGCAAGATAGGTGAGCATAACGGGGAACGAAGAATGAGGATGCGCCCAGGTTATTTCAGACACTCTTCACTCGTCAAAGTATAGATTAGAGGGAAAGCTTGTCGAACTAAGATTTCACCAAGAAAAGGCTTGTTTGGCTATATATTGGCTGAATAGGTTTCGATGACGGAAAAGAGAAATAAGTTGCTTTTCTTTCGTGTTTCCAGTGATGATGGTCTTTTTCGGCTTTTTCCGCGATAAAGATATAAGACGTTCCATGTTGACTTGATTGCGTTTCCAGGGTGGTGGCTTTGGATAGGGACGTTAAGTTTGCACTGGCTCTCACGATGGTTATCGGCGCTCTGGGGCCTATGGGAGGAAACTTGATTCTCCCTATGGTTTCCGTTCTGAAAAACGAGTTTTACACTGAAGTTTCCATGATAATGCTCTCGGTCACGCTTTTCATGGTTCCATTTGCACTCGTCCAGTTTTTCTCCGGCGGCCTGTCGGACGTGTATGGGAGAAGACCGCTTATAGTTGCTGGGCTTGTCATTTACGGTTTGGGGTTTATTTTAGCTTCTATGGCAAGTGGTATATGGTGGTTTATAGTGGCAAGGGTAGTGCAGGGGGCTGGAAACGCGTTGGCCGCCCCCGTCCTGATAGCGGTTATAGGAGACTTGACGGGAATCGAGAACAGAGGTAGGTGGATGGGGATCTATAGTTCTGCGTTGAGAGCGGGCATAGCGGTTGCCCCCTTCGTGGGGGGAGTTATGGCGTACCAGTGGAGGATTCTCTTCGTTGCGATGGGGGTTTTGAGTTTCATGGTTGCGGCTTGCTCTTGGATCTGCTTAGGGAAGCTAAAAGGCGGAACTAGAACTAGGGGCAAGCTGGTAACAGATTTGAAGGATACTGTGAGGAACAAGGGGGTTCTCGCCATAAGCGTAGCTGGCTTCGTAACATTCTTCTCTTACGTGGCTCTCATGTCCATCACGTCAGACGCTCTTACGAGCTTCCCATACTTCTCCGACCCCAACTCTGTTGGGCTAATTCTCTCGGTGAGTGGAGCCGTCGGAATCGTTTCAGCTTCCATAGCGGGGCTCCTGACAGATAAGTTTGGCAGGAAAATGGTTCCCGCGACTGGCGCTGTTACAGCGGCTCTTTCTCTAGTGGCTCTCGCCACCGTCACAATCCACCCGTCGCCCCTTCTTCCATTCTATTATATACCCAACGTGCTCGGACAAAACGTGCAGGGACTCGACCCTCAAACATACGTATTCCTGTTTGCCTTTCAGAGCGTAATGAGGAGTGCCACAGCTGGCGTCTTCGTGTACTTTCTAGTTTTAATGGGCATCATGGGGCTTGGAATATCCTTTATCTGGCCGTCACTACTCGCGTTCTCCGTGGAAATAGTTCCTCCACATCAAAGGGGGGCCTCCGCCGCGGTGTTTAACGGCACAAGGTTCTTCGGTTACTCAATCGCACCGACAATATTTGCCTCAATATATCTTCGAGCTGGGCTGGACGCAGCCTTCCTTCTCAGTGCGGTGATGCTTGGGCTAGTTGTAGGAATAATATACCTGACAGCTGGCAACTACGCCAAGACTCCCAAGGTATATGAGGAGGATGACATGTGAAGGCTGCTTGGGATGCAGAGTAGCTGCTATTCGCCTTTTACGAGGCCGCGCGGGCAACCAAACATAATTTAAGCATTATCGGCTGAAGCCTAATCATTAATCTTGAGAAGGATCGAGATATGGGGAAAACGGGAATTTCAGAGAGATTTTGATGCACATCGATTATGGGGACTTGAAAAATGGGGGGAAGGTGAGGTTATGCTGGGATGAAGACGTAGTAGGGGTTGCCTTCCTTCGGCACCACAGTTTCGACCTTTAGCTTCATTCCGGGCTTGATTTTTTCTTTGAGCTCTGCGGGGTCTGGCTTTATTCCCTTAAGCCACCCTACAGCTTTCAGTCCCTCCTTCAGCTTCGCGACTGCCACTATGTATGTTTCTTCCTGGGCAAAGGAGGTGGGCTTAACCATGATGGCTGTGGCTGTTAGGAGCTCTGCCTCTTTGCTTAGTTCTACCCATTCGACCTCCGAGGAGTAGCAGCTTGGACAGTCTGCTTGCGGTGGGAAGGTCATCTTGCCGCAATTCTTGCACTTCGTCGTCAAAAATTTTCCCTTTTTAAGTCCCTCCCAGAATGGCAGTGTTTTGCTTATCGGCAACTTGTATATCAACGTGAGGGGCCGTGAAAGTATGAATGGTTTTTCCTCCTTCTTCGACATTTACATCACCCCTTTTGTCATTTTCTACATAGTATAGTCACGTACGCGTAGTGTCCTGTGCCTCCAACATTGTGGGCGAGCGCGTAGCCGTTTTTTATCGGGGCCTGGTTGCTTTTGATGTATTCTCCTCTCAGCTGCTTAGTTAGGCTGTAGATCATGCTTGTCCCAGTTGCGCCTATAGGGTGACCCTTCGCCTTGAGCCCGCCGTCAACGTTTATCGGGATCTTTCCCCCTATGTACGTTTGTCCTTCCTCCACAAGCTTGTAGGCTTCACCCCGCCTGCAGAATCCTACGTCCTCCATTGCCATGAGCTCGGCTATTGTGAAGCAGTCGTGGACGTTTGCCACGTCTATTTTGTTGGGGGTTATCTTCGCCTTTTTGAACGCCTTCTCCGCCGCCACCTGTGCCGCCTTTAACCCCACAAAGCTCTCCCTCTTGCTGAGGTTGGCGGAGCCACCGCACCCCTCGATCGCCTCTATCCAGACCGGCGTGTCGGTCAGTTTCTTCGCTTTTTCCTCAGCCGCCAATACGACCGTCGCTGAGCCGTCTGTTATTGGGCAACAGTCGAAGAGTTTCAGGGGCCAAGCTATGTATGGCGATTTGAGAGCTTGCTCGATGGTTATCTCCTGCCTGAACTGGGCGTACGGGTTTGTTGCAGCATACTTGTGGTTTTTAACAGCAACCATTGCGAGGTGTTCCTCTGTCGCGCCGTACTGGTTTAAGTAAGCTGCCGCGTGCAGCGCGTAGTAGCCTGGGAAAGTTAAGCCAAAGTGCTGAAACTCCCAGAAGAAGAAGCCAGCCCTACCTATGAGCTCCACTACGTATGGCGTGTCGAGCTCGGTCATCTTTTCGCATCCAACAACCATGGCGACATCTACTTTTCCACTAGCGACAGCGTGATAACCCGTCGCGAGAGCAGCCGAAGAAGACGCACATGCAGCTTCGACCCTTAACATTTCGGCGTTATATAGCTCGGCGTAGTCTGCTATTGCGACTGCGGGAAGCGTTTCCTCGCTGAAGCCGCCGTTTCCGACCACGAGGAAGGGTATATCCTCAGGGGCCAGCCCTGCGTCCTCCAATGCGGGCTTAATTGATTCGAAGGCTAACTCGCCCAAGTTAACGTCGTCTCTCCTGCCGAACTTTGAGTGCCCCACTCCGACCACGGCAACTTTCCTCATTAACGATCCCTCTTCAACTCTTTCCGGCGAAAGATGGGTTTGAACCCAAATAAAAAACTTCTGGAGGCAATTGGACGGAAAGAAAACAGGGGGACCACAACAGGGAGGACGATAATGAGCTACAATTGAACTTCATGAAGAACGGAAACTACCAAGTTCAAGGTGAATTCTCATTAAATTAAAATGTTAAATTATTTGAGGGTTGTTTTTTGTGGTGGCGTGAAAGGTGCGGTTACCGTCTCGACCAATGCTTTGTCTGCTTAAAGTTTGTAGTAGAGTTTCTTGAGTAGTATGGCGTCGCCTTCTAGGTTCGGGCTTTCTGAGATCACGACCCCCTTCACGTCGAACTCTCTCCAGACTTCAATGAGATCCGTGTATTTCAGGTCTGACTCTTCGAGGTTGACGTGGTTTTGCTCCCCCTTCTCCGTGTACTCTATCCCGGAAATGTGGATGTGCATGTTGTCGAGACATTCTCTCCCCAACTCGTTCTCAAGGTAGGAGAGGATCTCGGCGAACTCTTCCTGGGAGTTGCATTTTCCACCAGTCCTAGCGTGGATGTGGGCGAAGTCCACGCATGGCAAAACCCCTTCGACCTCCTTGCTCAGCTGCACCAGCTCCTGGAGGCTTCCGAACTGTGAAGCCTTACCTGTTGTCTCAGGCCTAACCCAGACCTCCACTCCCTCTTCCCCGAGCATTCTAACTATTTCTCTTATGCATTCCTTAACTTTATCGTAGACTTTCCCAGGGGGATCCTTCATGTATGTGGCGGCGTGAAAGGTTATAGAAAAAGCTCCAGCCGCATGCGCCACCCTCGCCGTGTCGAGTATCCTCTTCAAGCTGGCCTCAACCTTCTCTTTCTCCTTAGAATTTAGGTTTATGTAGTATGGTCCATGCGCCGTGAGAGACACGTTAACCTCCCTAGCAACGGACTTAACATCGGCTGCTGTGGTAGGGGGCATCCTAACGCCGTAAACGAACTCGAGCTCCATAGCGTCAAGTCCAAGCTCAGCGGTTTTCCTAACGCCCTCAACGGCCCCCCTATTCTTCGTTAACGCTAAAGGTATGCCCGCGGGGCCGAAACGCAACCTGTCCAACCGTTCACCTCCTTTTCATAGACAGGAGAAACTCGTGTATCCTCTTAGCCCCCTCGAGTATGTTTTCCATCGAAGCTGAATAGCTTATCCTCATGTGGCCCTCGCCTCCCAGCCCGAAGGCTTTTCCAGGCGTCACGCAGACGCCCTTCTCCTTTAGCAGTTTATCAGCGAAGGCCACGCTGTCCTTAACATATGCCGAGATGTCTGGGAAAACGTAGAAGGCTCCCTTCGGGGTTGGGCAATAAATGCCGTCTATCTCGTTTAAGGCTTTGACCAAGGCGCGCCTCCGCCTGTCGTACTCCCTCCTCATTTTCTCCACGCAGTCCTGCGGTTCTATGAGAGCCGCCAGCGCGGCTTTCTGGGCGAAGCTGGCGGCGCATGTGGTCGTGTTCTGCTGTATCTTTGACATCGCATTTACAAGTTCTCTTGGGGCAACGGCGTAGCCGACTCTCCACCCGGTCATGGCGTAGCTCTTCGAGAAACCGTGGATTAGCACTGAGATGTCTCTGGCCTCATCGAAGCTCAGTATGCTCGTCTGCTTGAATCCATCGTAGGTTAGGTCGTCGTATATCTCGTCTGACATTATGTAGAATCCGTGGTCGACGGCGAGGTCGACAACCGTCCTCATCTCATCCTTGCTGATCACGCCCCCTGTCGGGTTGTTTGGAGAGTTGAGGATGACCAGCCTTGTTTTGCCGCTGACGGCCTCCTTCACTGCCTCCTCATCCAGCGAGTAATCACGGCTAAGAGGAACCTCGCGTGTAACCCCGCCGGCGAACTGCACTATGTCCTTGTATGTTGGCCATGCAGGGCTTGGAATTATCACCTCGTCACCAGGCTCAAGTAGGGCTAGGGCGGCGCAGAATATAGCATGCTTGGCACCCGGCGTCACTATGACTTCCTCGACGTCGACTTCGCAACCAGACTTCTCTTTAACCCGTGAAGCTATCGCGCTCCTTAACTCGGGAATGCCCTTACTCTCAGTATACTTCACCATGCCCTCCTCGAGTGCTTTCACCGCTGCAACCTTAATGTGGCTTGGGGTGTCGAAGTCGGGTTCTCCTACCTCCAAGTGGATGACTGTTTTTCCCTCCTTCTCCATTCGTCGCGCTGTCTCCAGCATTCCAATAGTGCCCGAGGGAGGAAGAATGGACATTCTGCTCGCAAGCTTCAATAGTGACTCACCCTTTCTAAAAGGCTGAAAATCATAAAAATAAGGGTTTTGGCTTTCCCAGACGGAAATCATTCATTCCATTGCTATGTTTCAACGAAAAATCACGAGGGGGAAAGTAATATTCTTTTTTATTTGTAAGTGTGAATGAATTTACCGCAAATAATATAATTTATAATTGAAAAATATCTGTAGAGGGGTGCCTGATGAATATGAACGTTTGGAGCCTATCGAAGGAAGTGGAGAGTGGAAGAGTTAAAGTTAAGGCTTTAGCATTGAAAAGCGAGCTGGCAAAGCACGGGTTGACATCTGAGGAGAAAGTGAGAAGCGCCTGGGAGATGGCCGTGCGGGAAGTAATGAAGCAAGGAAATGGAAGCCACGTGAAAATTACGGACGTGAGGTTCCTTAATGTTTACTGTCTAGTTGAAATGGAGGTTTCCAATGGAAACGGCAAACCCCCACGGGCTTCAAGCTGGGCTCCACAGTGAAGAAGCAACATTAGTTGGGAGAGAGGATTATTAGCCATCTCGTTCTCATAGTAATTTGCTGATTCATGCTGAGGAGGATGCGCAAGCACCATTGCTCCCCCTCTTAAGAGGGCTGACGACGAGTTGATTGATGACGCTGCTGATGTAAAAGGTCTGGCTTCCCCCCGGGTCAAGAGTTCACTTGAGAAAATGGGAGGAAAATGAATTTCTCTCATCGGCGCCAATGGCGAGAAACTAGGTAAGGTTAAGTTGCTTCTTGAATTCCTCGGGATAAGGAGGGCTTTTCTTTTTCACAAAGTCAACTGGCGGACGAAGCCTTGAGTGTGAAGAGGATTAGTCAAGCTGGTTGGGAGGAAAATGTGGGTCGACTCAGCCTTTGAGGAAGTGCTTTTCATTGATGAGTCGGGGTTCAACGCGATAGACGTGAAAGAAAGATTGATGCTGGGAGTTAAGGTTTTCCAAGTGGGGGCGTATCCCTACGTTATGTTGCCCCCATGAAAAATGGAATTATGCCTAAAGCTTAACGGGGTTCCCGTTGTGATATTCAGACTTTTCATCTTTCTCTCCTCAGACCTCGCTGGGAATGAGTTTTTGAGAGGAGGCATTTTCCGAACGGGCGTTCTGTGCCCTTTATAAAAAAGGGTTAATGCGTGAATCCGCTGTCATCTTCTTTATGGAAAGAGATTTTAAGAGTTGGCTTCTCTTCTTTTTTCTAAAGAATGGCTGTTTAAGGGAAAGGGTGGCATCTATGATCCTTTGGTCTGAAAATGAGAGAGAGGTACTTGAGAATGTTAGGTTGCAGAGTGAGTATGTTGTATCATGCCTCTCCGTTATGGAGAAAATATTCGCTGACGTACTCTCGGGAAGAAAGAGTGATGCTCAGAAGAAGGTTGAGGAGTTTGTCTCGCTTAGAGAGAAGGTGGATAAGGCCAGGAGAAAAATTTTAACTAAGCTTTCAAACTGGAATTCAAGTCTTATCGATAGGGAGAATCTTGTTCACCTTACTAATAAAATCGACGCTGTGGCTGGGAGCGCTGGCTTTGCCACCAGCAATCTGACAATTCTGAGGGGTGATGACGCTCAGAGAATACTTGGAAGAGACGACTTTAACGCGATGCTTAGAAACGCTTTAAGATGTGCCAAAATACTCAATGACGCAATGGCCAGTTTCGTTGAAGGTAAGGATGCCACACCCATGGTTGACGAGGTTAACAGGATGGAGCATGTGGTTGACGAGGAGCACCTCAGGCTCAGGATAAGGCTGCAGGAGAAGGAGTACGTGGACACCCCCGTGACGGTGGCAATAGGGGTTTCGCGGGTTATAGAGGGGGTGGAGGAGATAGCTGACAGATCCGAGGATGCCGCCGAGATCCTGAGGTTGATATTAACGAAGCTGAGGTGATATGAGGACTTGCATGACACGATTGTCATCTTGGACTTCGGCGGGCAGTACACTCACCTTATATCGAGGAGAGTGAGGGAGCTCGGAGTCTACTCGGAGATACTGCCCTTCAATGTGAGCCTGAGCGAGCTTGAGGGAAGAAGAGTTAGGGGCGTCGTACTTTCAGGCGGTCCAAGGAGCGTCTACGAGGAGGGGAGCCCGAGAGTTGGCTACGAGTTCTTCCAGTGGTGTGAGAGTAGAGGAGTTCCTGTTCTCGGAATATGCTATGGACATCAGCTTATAGCCCATTTTTTCGGAGGAGAAATAGAGAGAGGGGAAAGGAGAGAGTATGGGAGGACGCTCCTTTACGTTGAGAACGAGGACGAGCTCTTCAGGGGGCTTGACGTCGTAGAAACGGTCTGGATGAGCCACGGCGATGTCGTCACAAAGCTCCCCAAGGGATTCAAGGTTTTAGGGAGGACGGAGGGGGCTCCGGTTGCGGCGTTTGCAAGTCCTGAGAAGAAGATTTTTGGCGTCCAGTTCCACCCTGAGGTGGCCCACACGTCCAAGGGATTAAAGATACTCGAGAACTTCGCCATTAAGATCTGCGGATGCAGACCTACGTGGGTCGTGGAAAACTGGATTGACGAGGCTGTGAATGAGGTAAGAGAGAGAGTTAAGGAGGGGGGGAACATCATAATGGCCGTGAGTGGAGGCGTCGACTCAACCGTTGCGGCGACAATAATACATTTGGCCGTAGGGGATAAGCTTCACTGCGTCTTCGTCAATAACGGGCTCCTGAGGAAGGGGGAGGCTGAAGACGTTGTAAGGATGTTTAAGGAGAAGCTGAAGTTTAGAAACTTTCACGTCGTGGAGGCAAGCGACCTTTTCCTTGAAAGGTTGAAGGGCGTCATCGACCCAGAGGAGAAGAGAAAGGTGATAGCGCACACGTTCATAGAGGTGTTCGAGAAGAAGGCTAGGGAGCTCGAGGAAGAGTACGGCGAGTTCAGGTTCTTGGGGCAGGGGACAATATACCCGGACAGAGTCGAGTCGGCCGCCACGAGCCAAGCTGCAATGAGGATAAAGTCACATCATAACGTGACTCTTCCGGAGAGGATGAAGCTGAGGATCGTCGAGCCACTGGCGTCCCTATACAAGGATGAAGTGAGGAGACTTGGTGAGAAGCTTGGAATACCGAAAGAAATAGTTTGGAGGCACCCCTTCCCGGGGCCTAGCCTAGCGGTCAGGGTACTGGGGGAGGTAACGAGGGAAAAGCTCGAAATAGTGAGGGAGGCTGATGCGATAGTGGAGGAGGAAATAAGAAAGGCTGGAGTCTATGAGAAGCTGTGGCAGACATTCGCGGTCCTCCTTCCTATCAGGGCGGTGGGAGTCATGGGCGACGCGAGGACGTATGATTACGTTGTAGCGATAAGGGCTGTCGAAAGCATAGACGCTATGACAGCCAACTTCGCCAAGCTAGACTGGAACCTCCTAGAAAGAATAGCTTCAAGGATAGTTAACGAGGTTGAAGGGGTAAACCGCGTGGTTTATGACGTAACCAATAAGCCACCAGCAACAATAGAATGGGAGTAAAGAAAGAAGAAATTTGAGGGCAAACGTCAAATTATTCCCTCAGTTGAAGGATAACACTCTGTGGTTTTTTGTTCCTTCTCTTACGACGGGTTCCCCCTCTGAAGGTTCACATGAGGAAGGTTTCCGTTTTCTTTGCTGGAGCCTACTTAAATTAACCTTAAAATGGAAGGCCGTGCCTGAGTTTCTCTATTTTTTTCTGCTTCTTCAGTTCTTTCTTAACTTGTTTATAGTGTTTCTCGCATAGGTGAACTCTTTTCCCACTTGATTGAAGTGGAAGGCCTAATTTCGACGCGAGCTTGGCGACTTCTTCTTGGGAGAAGGATCTGGCGGCGGGGTTCCCGCATCCCTCAACGTCGCATAAATTCTTCTGCTCCATGAAAAACCCCCTTTTACCGCTTACGTCTTCATTAGATTTAGAGGCGGCGTTTAATTAATTCGAGGCCCTCTTTAACCTTGCGGTTTCCTGTTTTCTCGGCAAACGCCTCGAACACGTCTGGAAGTAACCTAAGTTCGTCCGGCATTTCAAAGTGATAGAGCAGCAATGTGTACTTAAAATCTGTCGACATAACCACTTGTAACTCAGGGTCGTCACCCAAGGTTCAAGGATCCTTAGAAATTCGAGGAATCTTAAGGCCTCACCCGTTTCCCTCTCATGTCGAAGTTGCACACATAGAGTCTGCTAGGGCCTTGCAAGCACGAACTGGTTTTCCATGCATTCAGATACGTGAAGCTTCCCCATGAGGGGGAAGAGGAGGGTTAAGAGATGTCAAGAGCACAACGAAAGTTAATGCTCAGACAGGGTTCTTTTAAGATTCTGTAAAAAGAGTGTTACATGTAAGGTTACCCGGCGGCGTTAATAGGTAATTCGTTATCTTCTTGTTTTCCTTGTTTGTCTTCCAGGTAGCTTTCTCCGCTCGTAGACGCTACAAAGCATGTTCTTAAGTTCAAACCATTTTTCTTCGGCTTCGTCTAGTGGCATAAGTTTTCCTGCAAGCTCGTCCTCGCCTTCCACATAGAGCTCGTAGACTATTGTGGCAACGTCGTGCTCGCCCAGCAGACCCATGTTTCTGATAGCAGCCTCGTAGGCTTTCATGGGCGAGATTGAGACCATGTCTTTCCAGTTTGCCTCGCGCGTGTAGTCGCAGGTCAGAGTGAACTCGTATGGTCCACCTGGATCAGTGAACTCGTATGTGCTCATCCATGGAATTCTGGCGTTAAGCTTCACTGCGTGGTCGAACAGGCGCCTGTCTGCAAGGCAACGCACAAGTCCACCGAAAACCTCGAGGAAAGCCCCAGCCTTCTCGGTAACCTCCGTCACCCTCCCGCTTGGACATAATAGGTCATCGTCCTCAATCTCCATCAGATCCCCAATTACTTGCCCGCCTATCTTTTCGGCAAGTTCAAGAACCCTGACGAACTTCTCCTCCTCGACCTGGTCCCCTTTCTCAAGCCCTTCGATGCCAAGCGACCTGACGAAGTCAACCACCTCGCCCGTCAGGAGCTCCTTAATCCGGTTCTCATACTCTTCATCGGCAAACCAGTCTCTCTCCCTCGTGTTTCCGGACAAATCGTCTTTTTCATCCTTCACCCGGCTTTCCCTGCCCACGTTTCCACGTCCTTAAAAATTCCAAGGACTCCTATAGACATTTTTCGGCTAGGACATAATAAAGCCATCTTTTCCAGCTTCGGGTTTTTTCAGTCCGGTTTTCCGGAAAGGGAGTCTACTTTGAAGTCGAAGACTTCCACTTCTCGTTTGCCATCCGTTAATGTGAGTTTTTTATTCGGCGTCACTTCCCCTATCACGGAAGCCGTTACTCCTCTCTCCTTAAATATTTTAAGGCACTGGCTGGCGTTCTCCGGTTTAGCTGTCAGGACGACGCCGAATCCGGGATAAGCTCTCACCCACCTTTCAGCTTCAACACCCTCTGGCACAGGTATAGACCTGACGTCGACTATTCCTCCCACACCGCTCGCCTCCAGCAGCATTGCAAGTGTTCCTATTGCGCCAGGGTTGCTAACGTCCTTGGCGGCGGTTGCCAGCCCACCGTCGGCAATAGCCCACATGGATGAAAGCTTCAACATGACCTCTTCAGGCTTTTTCCATGACGTCGTATCCCAAGCGTAAGGGAATTTCTCATGAAACTTGCCATGCATGTCCACTGCGAGCAGTATCAGGTCTCCCTGTGATGCCGTGTCGCTTAACAGTACCTTACTCTTATCAACGATGCCGGCTACTGCCACGGAAAGCTCGTTGGTGGGGGCATCTGGCTGAAGGTGGCCTCCCACCACCGGCACTAAGAACTTCCTGGAGCCATAAACAATTCCCTCAAGTATTATGGACGCCTTGTCCCAGCTATTCACGTTCAGGGAGTCTAGGAGACATAAGGGGCGTCCGCCCTTAGCAACCACGTCGTTAACATTCACGAGGACGGAGCAGTACCCGGCGAAGAAAGGGTCGGAGTCTAGGAGAAGGTGCCACATGCTGTCGACAGCCAGCAGGAGGTACTCGCCCCACCCGACGTCGAGGACGGCTGCGTCTTCACCGAAGCCGCGCACAAGGAC
>JAHLWX010000037.1 GCA_019057675.1 Candidatus Jordarchaeum sp. LHC_1308 | reverse complement strand
GGCGGCTAGGGGGGGAGGCTAGGCGCGACAGCGACGTGGACTTGTTGCTCGTAGTTAGGGGTTTGCCGAGGGGCGCCTTTAAGAGGCAGGAGCTCTTCATTGAGGTTGAGGACTCGTTTCGTGTCGATATTGAGGAGGCCGGAAGCTGGGATACCATGTCGACTTTTCACCCATACTGAAAAAGCCGGAGGAGGCTGAAAGAATTTTCCCCTCTACTTGGACATGGCGGAGGACGCTGTCATACTCTTCGACAAGGACGGTTTTTTTTGAGGTGGCCTGAGGCGGCTCGGGGAGAGGCTGCGGGAGTAGGAGCTGAAAGAATAAGGCATGGAAAATCATGGTACTGGAGGCTTAAGAAGGACTACAAGTTCGGAGACGTGATAGAACTATGAGGAACACATCGATGGAAGGTCATACTCAGGCAGGCTGAAGAGAAGTTGCACCACGCCAGGGAAACGCTGGATCGCGGAAACTACGCGTACGTCGTGAGGCAGTGTCAGGAAGCTGTTGAGTTCTCCTTGAAGGCAGCCCTAAGATTTGCCTGTGTGGAGCCACCAAAGTGGCATGACGTTGGACCAATACTCAAAAGGGAATCTTCAAGGTTCCCAGACTGGTTTCAGGCAGAAATAGCAACTCTATCAAGGTACTCTAGAGTTTTGCGCAGGGAGAAGGGAGCCAGCTATTTATGGCGACGAGGAAACTGGAGCGGCGCCGGAAGAGTTTTACGAAAAGGAGGACGCCGAGGACGCTTTCCAAAAAGCGGAATACGTCTACTTGGCTGTCAGCAGACTAATCGGCGTCAAACATATTTAATTTGCAGCAAGCTCTTTGCTCATTTCTCGGCCGTTTTTACCTTTTAACCGTTTTTGGTGTCTTAAGGCGGATTGGTTGAGGTTTTGTGTTGTTTCATGGTGTGACTTAAATCATTTTCCGGCTTCTTCGTGGTTTTTGGGCGGCTGTGAAGCTGTGACGCTGTTCTTTGGTTGCATGTTGTGCTTTCGTCTTTTAAGTTTTCATACGACTTGGTAATACTTTTTCAGTAAAATTTAATAATAGTTTGAGGGGAGGTTATGTTGAGGTGTCCGTATGCCTAGGATAGTCATGGTAGGCTACCAGTTGCGCCCGAGCCTTGTTTCAGCTACTCAGAGAGTTAAGAAAGAAGTTGAAGGCTTCGACTTCAGGTTCTTTAAGTCCTATGACGTCGACAGCGGGCTGGTGAATGCGGAGGAGTACGTTAAGGCTCTTAGGGGCGCCGACGTCGTCCTCGTCGACCTTAGAGGAGGAGACAAGGCGGTTCCCCTGACTGTTCAAGCTTTAAAGGACGCCGACAACACTATCGTCTGCCTCGTCGGCGGATCAAGGGAACTCATTAATCTTACCCGCATGGGGAGCTTCTCCTTTTCCAAGTTCTCATCCATGAGGGAAAACCCGGTCATGAGAAGGTTCTTCAAGGGGACACCTGACTATGCGCAGATAAAAAGGATGCAGGAGAGGTTTGAGAGGCTTGGCAAGGCTCTGCCACTCGGAATGCTGAAGCATGCGAGGAACTTTGCCCTCATCTTGAAGTACTACGACCACCCTTCAGAGGAAAACTATTATAACATGTTCCTTCTGCTGCTGAGAGAGTACTGTGGTGTGAAGGCGAGGGAGCCTGCGCCGCCCATCACAATGCCCAGCATAGCTGCCCAGAACCTTTCGACGGGAAAGTTTTATGAGTCGCTCGAAGACTACCTATCTGAGTACCCCTACGCCGGCAGGAGGCTCGTGGGCATATACCACTATGGAGGATACCACTATGACCAGACTCTTCCAGCAGTCAAAATGCTCGCCGAGAAGCTTGAAACTAAGGGGCTCGGCGTCATACCAGTGTTCTCTTCAGACCTGAGATACCACCTTGGGATCGAGCGCTTCTTCTTCAAGGACGGCGGCCCAGTGGTGGACTGCGTCGTCGACCTCTTATGGTTCAGGCTTGCAGGGGGGCCGGTAGGCGGAGACCACAGTGAGTCGCTAAGAGTCCTCTCCCGGCTTGGAGTGCCCCTCGTTCACGGGGTTCTCATGTCGTCTAGGAGCGTTGAAGAGTGGCTTGAGTCGAGGGACGGCGTCCCGCCGGTAGAGACCGTCACAACGGTCATACTTCCAGAGCTGGATGGAAGGTGCGAGCCCATACCGCTTGTCGGGCCTGTGAAAAAGCATTTCATGGAGGCAGCGGTTGACGAGTATGTTCCCATAGAGGACAGGGTTGAGAAGGTTGCTGATAGAGTTACAAGTTGGGTTAAGCTCAGGGTTAAGCCTAACAGCGAAAAGAAGGTTGCCATCATACTTTACGACTACCCTCCAGGGGAGGAGAACCTCGGTAAAGCCTCCTACCTGAACACGATGGAGAGCGCCGCCCGCATCCTCAAGGGAATGGCTGAGAGAGGCTTCAGGGTTGAAGCAAATGTTGAGAGCGGGGAGGACGTCAAGAGGCTTCTGCTGGAAAGCGGAGTGGTGAACTCGGGTGAGTGGGTTCTAACACCTGAAAAAGCAGCGGCGATGCCAAAGGTGTCCGTTGAGGAGTACGCGAAATGGTTCTCGAGGATCCCAGAGGAAGCTAGGAGAAAGGTTATCGAAAGTTGGGGTGAGCCTCCTGGAGACATAATGGTCTACATGGACGGGCTGCTCGTTCCCGGGGTTCTGCTCGGCAACGTGTTTCTAGGAGTCCAGCCCTCACGAGGGATCCATGAGAAAGGGAAGCATTACCATAAAAGGGATCTGCCGCCACACCACCAGTACTTGGCGTTCTACTACTGGCTGAGAAATGTTTTTGGCGCCGACGCAGTGATCCACCTTGGAACTCATGGGACGCTCGAGTTCCTCCCGGGCAAAGATGTGGGGTTGTCGAGCAAGTGCTTCCCCGACGTGATGATCGCAGATATGCCAAACATATACGTCTACGACGTCGTGAACGCGTCTGAGGCATCTATAGCGAAGAGGAGGAGCTACGCCGTTATAGTTAATCACGGTTCCCCCCCAGTGTCGGTGAGCGGGCTTCACGGCGGCTTCTCCGAGCTCGAAAAGCTCGTGCTCCAGTACTTTGATGCAGCCCAGTTCGGAGGGAGGAGAGCAAAGGAGGCGGAGAAAAAAGTGCTGGAGGAGGCTGAGAAGTACGGTTTGAGAGGAAGCGTTGAGGAGGTTTACGACGCCTTGATGGAGTACAAGAGGAGCCTTATCCCAAAAGGTCTATATGTGCTGGGCGAAAGAATGGGAGAAGACGAGAAGCTGAACTACTTGACCTATGTGGCGAGGTACGACAGGGGGAGAATCAGGAGCCTTCACAGATCTATAATGGAGGCGAAAGGACTAAGTTACGATGAAGCCTTGGAGAAGCCCTACTTGAAGGTTAACGGAGAAACATACGCAGAAGTGCTTGAAAAGGTTGAGGGCGAGGTGAGGGAAGCTATACGGAGGTTTGTGCTTGGAGGTGATAACCCTCCAGCCAGGATTAGCGGGGAGATAGCATACCTGAGGGAGGTCGCGGGCAGGATTGAAGCTTCGAGGGAGCTGAGCTCCCTGTTAAGCGCATTGGAGGGGTGCTTCGTCGAGCCCGGGCCTGGAGGAGATCCTGTTAGAAGTCCCGAGGTCTACCCGACGGGTAGGAATACCTACCAGCTTGACCCATCGAACATTCCGTCTGAGGTCGCTTGGGAAAGGGGCGTCAGGATAGCGGAGGATTACTTAGAAAGTTACTATAGGAAGAACGGAAAGTGGCCTAGGTCTGTCAGTGTTGTCCTCTGGGCTTTTGAGACGATGAAAACTGGTGGAGAAACGCTGGCGGCAATATTCCACCTGCTGGGAGTAAAGCCTGTCTGGAAGAGCGTTTACGTCAGGGAACTGGAAGTCATGCCTCTAGAAAAGCTTGGAAGGCCTAGGATAGACGTCGTTGTGACTATCTGCGGCATATTCAGGGACACGTTTTACAATATGGTTGAGCTCCTCGACCAGGCTTTCAGGAAGGTTGCGTCCCTCGACGAGCCTGAGGAGCAGAACTTCGTCAAGGCGAACTCGAAGGAAGGCAAACTCTACAGGGTTTTCGGCCCACCAGAGGGCGAGTACGCAACTTCTATGACGAGCCTAGTGGAATCGTCGTCTTGGAGGAGCGAGGCAGACCTCGTAAGGGCCTACGTTGACAGCATGAGGTATGCTTACGGCGACGGCTTCAGGAGCGTCGAGGCTGAGGACGAGTTCAAAAGGCTCCTCTCAAAGGTAGACGTCGTCGCACAGGTAAGGGACACGGTCGACTACGAGGTAACGGATCTAGACCACTACTACGAGTTCCTAGGGGGGTTGACGAGGACCGTTGAGGAAGCTAAAGGCGAGAGGCCCCTTGTACTAGTTGCTGACACGACGAAGGAGAGAGTTAAGGTGGAAGCAGCTGAGTCAGCTGTAAGGCGTGGCGTTGTAACTCGGCTGACAAACCCCAAGTGGCTCGACTCCATGCTCGAGTCAGGCTTCACGGGGGTAGCCAAGATAGCTGACAGGATAGAGTACCTTCTAGGCTTAGCCGCAACACTTGGAGGCGTAGAAGACTGGATGTGGAACTTGGCGGCGCAAAACATAGTCTTCGACAAAGAGAGAAATGAGAAAATGAAGGAGGAGAACCCGTGGGCCTTCATGAAGGCGGTCAGCCGCCTACTTGAAGCCAACAAGAGAGGATACTGGAAAGCTGACCAGGAAACCATCAAACGACTAGAAGACGAATACATGTCAGTCGAATACATGCTTGAGGATTAGCTAACATAAACCTGCATCTTTTTTACATGACCCCCTCGGGCTGCCTTTGATCAAATAATAAAGCTTCCATTTTGAAGGTGAATTTTAACATTATCCAAAGGCATCTCATAAAACAAAATATCTTTACCAGAATATTTACCAACAAATTTATTAAAAAAGAATGATAGATCGAGTGATGAACATGTATGCTTGAACCTCCTAATGGGGGGGTTGGGTTGAGGGTTGTTGTGGTTACTGTAGGCGCTTCTCTACTTTCTAATTATTGTGCAAGGAGGGGGATTCAACAGGCGTCTCTACTGGAAAGTGGCAGGGCGGCTGAAGAGCTTGTTGGATACATTAATTCAGGAAGCGGAGCCGACTGGCTTTACAGGGCTTGCGCCGAAACCAACACGCTCGAAAGAATTCTTAAGCAGGGTGACTCGATAATTTTCATCCACTCTGAAACCGAGGAAGGGCGAATATGCGCCGAGGCATTGAAAGCTTTTTACAGTGGGAGGGGGTATTGGGCGGATACTAAGGTAGTGAAGGATTTAAAATACGATGAGCGGCGATTCTCTATCATCGGCCTTCACAGTCTCATTAATATGCTTATAGAAATATTTGAGAGTGAGCGGAGGTCGGGAAATGACGTTGTGCTCGCTGCCACAGGTGGCTTCAAGGCTGAGATGGCCTATGCCACGGTCGCATCCCTCCTCTACGGTGTGGAAGTATACTACATTCACGAGCGGTTTAACGACGTGATCTCCCTCCCCGCGATACCGATATTCTTCAACCCGGACATTTGGATTAAGCATGAGAAAAACATCGAGGAGATCGCTCAGGCACCTAAAACCAAGGAGGAGCTTGAGGAAATGTTCGGAAAGGAAGACCTCAAATACTTCTGGGCCCTGCTTGATGTAGCGGGAGAGGGTCGTTACAGGCTTTCTCCTGTCGGATGGCTCATTTACAGGGTTTTCATCCAAAATAAGACTAGAAAGGTCTCCTTGGCTTTAAGGAAAGACTACTACGTTGAAGTTGCCGGGGGACATGGAAACATTTGGGGCATAAGAGGAGAGCGAGTTTCGTTGAGCAGCATAAGGGATGAGGACGCTAGGAGGCTTCTGAAGAGGCTTCTATCCATCAGTGGAGTGAATAAGGTCAGGCTTGGACGCTTTAATACCCGCAGATCGAAAGAAACCTTCCTTAAACATCAATCTACGAGCGGAAGCGTGGTGAGATACGAGCTTCACTCGAAGGACGGTATTCAGGAGCTGGAGGTTATAGCTGAAAGCACCGAAGCCGCCGAAACAATTGAGGAGCTCATAGGGTCAAAAGCTTACCCGTAAGTGACGGTGATGACGGGCTCAGCGACCCGGAAGAGGCTGGCGCCTCCTATTAAATCAGCGATTAAATCAGCGCCGGAAATTTTAGGCTCCATTTTGGCTTCCGCTCAGCATGTGCTGCCATCTGGTTTTGTCGGGTAGCGTTTAAAGCATTTATTGTTCTCAAGTGTCCGATGTGTGCTGAGCTGTCTATCCGCAAAAATGTTTATAATTTTGCTTACTTTTTTGTTTTCTTGGGTGTCGTCCATGGAGTCTGAGACTTTTAGTGTCCGGATTCCGAAGAGGCTTAAGGAGGAGATGAGAAAGCTGCCTGTGGACTGGCAGGGGGAGGTTAGAGCATTCATAGAGAACAGGGTTAGGGTGGAGAAAGCTAGGATGATGATCGAGGAGGCTAAACGCCTCAGGGGGGAGACGAGGATGGTTAGCTCAGCCGATCTTATCAGGGAGGACAGGTCGCGTTGAGAGAGGTTGCGGTTCTCGACTCGAGCGTTATAGCAGCCCTCTTTTTCAGCGACCCATGCTCGGAGGAGGCGGAGAAGGCTGTTCTCGGCTTCAAGTCCCTCTACACCTTGGACTTGTCTGTCGCCGAAGTGGCGAACGTCGCATGGAAAAGAATAGTTCTTTTCGGAGAGAACCCTGAAACGGTCAGATCACTGCTAAGACAGGCGGTTCTCTTCATAAATGAGGCGTGCGTCAAGGTGGGTTCAAGCGAAGTTTACGAGAAAGCCTTAAACATAGGGGTAGAGTTCTCCATTCCAGTTTACGACAGCCTCTTCCTAGCGTTAGCCGAAAAGCTCGAGGGAAAACTCCTCACGTGCGACAAGAAACTGGAAGACAAGCTGAAAGAGACAAGGTATCACGAAATCATAAGGCTAATACAACCACCATAAAACCCGGAAGCCGAGCGCCCAACACCCGAGAAAACACCAGTCCCAATGCCTGAACTTTTCCTCTCCCCCTATAATCAGTTAGCTTAAAGGTTAGGCCGCCGAAATGCTGGAAAATTGTGGAAAAAGGTTGGGTGGCGTAACTTGTGGTTAAACTTTGATTCGTATTGCGCCGTTGGGGCACACCTCGACGCACTTGAGGCAACTTGGACAATACTTGTCCGCCCGGCTTCTAAACGCCATGTATATCTCGTACCTTCCAGGAGCTCCGTCAGGGCTCTTTTTCTTAAGTGGCCTGAACATTAGGAGAGACTTGGGGCAAGCCTCAATGCATTTAAGGCATGTTGTGGGGCGGCGTTGCTCAGGGTCGTAGGGAAGCGTGCACCTTTCAGCATTATACACGAACCTGACCATGCTACCACAGCCCTTTAGCTATAAGGTGAGTGTTCCTGTCGACGAGCGTTATGGCGTTCTCCTCGCACCCGAACCTGCATTGTCCACAGCCAAAGCACTTGTAAGGGTCAACTCTCGCCTTCCCGCTGGTCAGCTTGATCGCTCCGAACTGGCATCTGACCACGCAGTTCCCACACCGAGGCATGTCCCCGCTACACTTGTCAGGGTTGACCTCAGCTACGTACTCTGCTTTAACGTAGGCCTTCTTTATGTCGTACCAGAGGCGCGGCCGTGCAGCATAGCAGTATCTGACGTCGCAGTTGCAGATGCATATTACTTGGGGCAGGCCGTACCACCAGAAGACGGCGTGAACATAACCTTTCTCCGAGAACTCCTCAAGCTTCTCCTTTGCCTCCTCCTTTCCAAGCCACTTAACCCGCCATCCTCGAGGATGTTTCTCTGCGAGGTCTGGCGCCGGCGTGAAGTTCAGACACTTGTACTCGTCGTCTCCCTTAAAAAGGCGTTTGCACATGCAGGGGAAGAGGGCTTGCCCCTCGCTCAGCTCAACTATCTTGTGAGCGTCTTCTAGCGGGACGACTTGGCCTGCGTGCTCCCTGACAGCGATAAAGTTGCCGATGAGCTTGATTAGTCCGCCTACAAGCGGCTTCGCAACCCAGTCGACGAGGTCCAGCGTCCTTGATATGGGAAGAGGGTACCATGCGGCATCCGAGTACTTCCACATTTCCCTCTCCTTCCGGGGCTTCCTGTTAAGGATCCTGTCGAGGGCTGTCAGCTTGTAGAAAAGCTCCTCGGAGTAACCTTTCGGGTTAAGGTACCACTTACCGTATTTCTCGGCATGCTTCCTGCAAAAGTCGCACAAGCTTGGCACCTCCAAGGCTTTCCTTTTTTGGGATCGAACGTTAATAAATGTTGTCTCGTGGTGGAGCGTTTTCGACGCGACTTGGATAATACTATGGCAAAGCTTTTTAATACCAAGCTTCAACGTTTAGGTAAAGGCGGAGGCTGGTGGTTCATTGCCTCACCACGTGAGACGGATCATCTACCCATTCACAGCCATAGTCGACCAGGAACCTATGAAGAAAGCGTTAATCCTGAACGCGGTTAACCCAAAGATAGGCGGAGTACTGATAAGAGGTGAAAAAGGGACAGGAAAGTCCACCGCCGTCAGGGGGCTCGCCGAGTTGCTGCCAGAGATAGACGTCGTTGAAGGGTGCCCGTTCAACTGTAACCCCCATAACCCCGCGGAGATGTGCGACAACTGCTTCGAGCGCTTCGAAGAAGAGGGATCTCTTCCCTCAGCGAGGAGGAAGGTGAAGATCGTCGACCTCCCCCTCAACGCCACCGTGGACAGGGTCGCCGGATCCCTAGACATAGAGAGGGCCATTAGAGAGGGCTTGAAGGCGCTCGAGCCAGGGTTGCTGGCTGAGGCTAACAGGGGGATACTCTACGTAGACGAGGTCAACCTCCTCGACGACTACGTTGCAGACGTGCTCCTCGACGCCGCCGCCAGCGGCGTCAATGTGGTTGAGCGGGAGGGAGTCTCAGTCTCCCATCCTGCGAAGTTCATATTAGTCGGGACAATGAACCCCGAGGAGGGAGAGATTAGGCCCCAGCTCCTCGACAGGTTCGGCCTCCAAGTGGAGGTTAGGAGCCTCGAAGACCCCCGCCTTAGGGTTGAAGTGATGAGGCGGGTGGAGGAGTTCGAAGACGACCCTGTGGCTTTCACCGAGAAGTACAAGGGAAAACAGGAGGAACTTAGGAACAGGATTGCTAGGGCCATGGAGATACTGCCCAAGGTGACGGCTAGTGATGAGCTACTGCTAGCTATCGCAGGCGTGTGTGCCAGCCTCAAGACGAGCAACAGAGCTGAGATAACCATAGTTAAGGCTGCTAGGACAATTGCCGCCCTTGAGGGGCGTATGTTAGTGAACGAACGGGACGTTGAAGAAGCTATGAGTATGGCTCTCCCACACAGGATGAGGAGGCACCCCTTCGAGCAGCCACGCCTAGAGCAACAGCAGATCAGGGAACTACTGGAGAAAGCTAAGGAGCCACTAGGCGGGGTTGAAGAGGGGAAAGGTGGCGGGGGGCAACCTTCAGGAGAGAAAGTCTTTGAAGCAGACCCCTCCTACCACCTAGATTTCAGCCTCGACGAGAAGTCTAACCATGCCATCAGATCCGGAAGAAGGCTCAGAGTCAAGTCAGTGAATGGCCGGGGAGTTTACGTGGCAAGCACTGTTCCACGTGGTAAACCCAGAGACATAGCCCTTGACGCCACTATAAGAGCGGCGGCCGCTAAGGGGAGGTGGAACGGGGAAAAATTAATGGTTAAACCAGAAGATCTGAGGGAGAAGGTTAGGTTCTCTAGAGCGGCGGCGCTCATAGTGCTGGTGGTTGACGCTAGTGGTTCCATGGCGGCTCTCAGGAGGATGGAAGCAGCCAAGGGAGTGGCTACCTCACTACTCAGGGACGCATACATCAACCGTGACAGAGTTGCCTTCATAGCCTTCAGAGGGGGCAGGGCACAGCTCGTGCTCCCGCCGACGTCAAACCTTGATGCCGCCGCCAGCTTCCTGAGAAGACTTCCAACGGGAGGAAAGACCCCGCTCTCCTCAGCTATGCTTCAAGCGTTAGAGCTGGTGAAGAGGGAGAAGATCTCTAGGCGTGATATTAAACCCCTTGTCGTGATCATAACCGACGGGCAGGCTAACGTCCCTCTAGACCAGAAGGTCGGGGTGAGGTCGGAGCTGGAAAAACTTTCGGAAAACCTTAGAAGAATAGGGGCTTCAACTATAGTTGTTGATACGCGTGTCAGCCCTTGGAAGCCAAGCTACATAGAAACGCTGGTGAAGCACGCACAGGCACGCCACGTGAGGCTGCCAGACCTTAACCCGGAGAAAATTCACACGATCATAAAGAGTAGCCTAGCCCGCTAAACCTTTTTCAACTCTTTCTCGACCAGAAAATAGCCTGCAAAGTTGAAAACATATCGCCAAGTAGATACTTTCCACCTTTGCTTGTACCATTCTCAATTTTACTAATTTTTTAAGAAAAATATAGAATGAATATTTCTTTTTTTTAAAAAAAAGAAATATGGGTAAGTCTAACGTGTAATTGTTGGGTGGTAGCTGTGGAAATTCCTATGTAGGATTTTAATCGTTCTTTTAACGGGTTGGTGTCAGTCTTGTTCTTGATGGGTGGAGGATAATCTACGGTAACATGCGTTGCGCATTCATTTCCCGTGAACTTCTCCTTCGTGTGGTGAAGGAAATGATGAGGATCCTAAGATCCTTCAATGAAAGGCGTCGTGCTACAATTTGCCTTTTTCATAAGGCTTCGCCGAGGTAAGCCACATAATTAGGAGCGGGGATCCACAAGACGAGGCGATCAAAAAAAGTTCCCTCTCCCGGTGCATCCGGCTGGGGGTCTAAGGTGGTTAGTTGTGACCGGGATAAGCTGGACGTCACCGTGAGAATCTATAACTCTGCCGTCGCGTCTTGGTTCAGGGATATCGTTGAAAACTTGGAGAGAACTATGCCATTTTACGAGTGAGCTAAGTCAGGGTATAACTGGGTTGGAGCGGTTAAGGCTGTCCTCGAGGGAAGGATGCGAAGGCTTCCTCCTTACAATATGAGGAGGTGGAGTGCCTCGCTGAGGGAGGAAAATACTGCGAGTTTGTAGCAGCGAGTGAGGACGCGGGCTGCGCCAACCCCCCATAGCCGTCAAACCATGACGGGTTCTCGGGCTCATAGGTCGAAGCACCCACATGAGCAGCAATGAAAAAACACTCTTCAACAGCCCTAGTCAGCTTAGCTTAAAACACCTCACTATGAGAACGTTTTTAAAAAAAATTAAATAAAAAGGAGGGAATTATGGATGTTTATTGGTCTGACATGTATATTACTGCTTTGAGGTCTGTGGCGTCGAATATTATTCGCTCGTAGCCTATGAGATCCTTGTAGTTGCTCCAGAATGGTAATGATCCAAGCAAGCCATCAGGGTCTCCCGGGTTCCCGTTCCTCATGAAGTTGCTTATGTAGGCTATGATGGCGTTTGAAAGGGCGACTCTTCCAGGCTTGTTCTCGCTTGTCCACGCGAAGTTACAGTAGGGGAATCCTTTGCCGTCGCCTACGTTACCAAACACGAATGGAACATCGATGGAGTGGCATGCCCCCAAGAGGAAGTCGAGCGGTTCAGGCTCCTGGTTCCAGCAGAACCTGAATACGTAGACGTTCGCTTGATACTTGCTCATAAACGTTGCAACGAGGTCTGTTCCCACAGCTTCCCACAGCTTCGTGCCTATCGTTGAAATGAGGTCGTATCCGACTAAGAGTAACCAGTCCAAGAAGGGTGCCAGTTCCTCTGGCCACGGGCGCATAGCTTCCAAGTACTCCGAGAGGCTTGGAATGTACCGTCCAAATGTTGTGTTAAGGTAGCTAGCCATGTCTGAGAGCCCCATTGAAAGGAAGAACTTAAATTCCTCCTCGCAGCTGCCTATGATCACGGGAACCTTGATGTAGTTTCCGTCTCTAAGCCTAACGTATGGGTTCTCAGCTACAACGTATCCGTCCGCGTAAGTCATAGAAACAACGTTCATGAGACCCATCAGATACTTACCCGCCGAGTCTTCAGGTATCAAGCTGGAGAGCAGCTCGGGCGGAACTAGACTCATGATCGCTGCAATTAGGTCGTTCATCTGGCTAACTAAGTCGGACACTACTGGTTGTATGTTGGACGGCAGCAGACCTATAAGCAGATCTGATGGCAGTAGACCGCTCATAAGTGAGAGCAAGTCTGCTTGAGCCCCGCTGCAGTCTCTCACGGCCTCATAGAGCTCCTTCATATCAGCATTTCTCAGCAAGCTTTTAATCTCGTCTTGTGACATGCCTGCAATAATGTTTAACGCATCGTTTATGCTGCTTGCGCTCCCTTTCTTGACTAGCAGGCTGGCTAATATGAGGTTCGCCGACTGCTCAGCTTTCTCGAGTGAGGCCGCCATTATTCCTCCACTCTCAAGTATAGCTCTGTGGAACAGCTTGACTCCTCGGTCGAAGTACTGCTGCTTAACGTAGGGTGAAGTGATCAAGGCGAGTATGTTCATGGCTCCAGCTGACTCGCCTGCAAGGGTTATCATGTCGGGGTTTCCGCCGAAGTTCTTTATGTTATTCTTCACCCATTCGAGCGCCTTTACAATGTCAAGCAAGCCGTAGTTACCCGAGTCGTTTAGTGGGTCGCCTGTCTTAAGGGCTGGGTGGTAGAACCAGCCTTCTATTCCAACCCTGTAGTTAAAGGTGACGACGACTGCGTTAGCTTTGCGAGCTAGGTTCGCGCCGTAGTAGAGCGGCATTGAGCTACTGCCGGATATGTCTGCGCCGCCATAAACCCAGACGAAGACTGGAAGGTTGCTGGGTAGTTTTCCGTCCTTGGTCTTCGGCACCCATATGTTCAGGTAGAGGCAGTCCTCGCTTCCAATCACGGCGCCACTAGCTATCTCGTCTTCATAGCTTTCATCTGCAACACACATTATGGATGCAATCTGCATTGGTATGTCGGAGAAGCTCGTCGCCTCAAGCACACCTGACCATGGCTCAGGGTTTTGGGGGGCCTTCCAGCGTAGCTCGCCTACTGGTGGCTTCGCGTAAGGAATGCCGAGCCAAGCATATGTGTACGTGTCCCATACCTTACCGTGAACAAGCCCGTATGATGTCTTCACGAGCAGCGGGTCACTCTTAACTTGAAGGTCGATTGCGGTTGTCCCTGTGCTAGGAAGAACCGAGAACCAGTGAACGGCGCCTACAATGGCACCGCCTCCTACGCTTGCGATGAACAACGCGCAAAGAAACACTGCAACCACTGCCAAATATTTCCTCCTCGTGCCTTCCTCCTCCCAACATCCCTTTGCCTCGTCTATTGAATCTTTATTCAATATAAATTTTACGGAGAACCAATAGAAATCATAGTCATAATTCTTTTTTGTAAGTTTATCCCTGAAATAAGCTAACAGCGATGAAAAAGAGGAAGCAACAGGTTGGAAGGTTTCTTACGATGCTCGTAAACCATATTTTGGTGTGACGTCTCTCTCCCCCTTGGGGTGTTCTTTTGTCGGAGGACTTCTTCAAGGTGATCGGGAAAGTTGACCCCAAATTGCTTGATGTCTTCAGGAACACTAACGAGCTGGCGTTTACCGACGGCGCACTTCCCCGAAAATTAAAGATACTGATAGCGCTGGCTCTAGACGCCTCTCGCGGAGTGGTGGAGGGCGTGAAGACGCTAGCCAAAGCAGCGATGCAGGCGGGGCAAAAAGAGGAGAGATAGCTGAAACGTTAAGAGTGGCATACTTCGTTAGTGGGGCAGGAAGCCTCTTTACAGCTGCACACGCACTCAAAGACCTAATAGAGTAACTGCTTCCATTCTTTTTCATTTGTTGACGTTTGTTACCATGATTACCATAAGATTTTCTCTCCTGGTCTAGGCGGTGTCAGCGTGTAGGCTTCCTCCACGCTTATCACTCCCACTTGTCCCAGCATTGCTCTTCGCTTTCCCTCGTATACTCCCTTGACTTGGTACGCCATGGCGTCCATTGTGAGGACCGCCGCTGCCACGTGGTCTCCCAGCCTCAGCCTTTCCACCTCCGTTGATCGGGTGCCGAAGGCCAGTTTCGAACCTGCAACAACCCTCATGGATATGGCCGGAGTTATGATTGGCTGCCCGTCCTCGAGCTTAGCCATGACTTTGACCGCGTTGAGCTTGTTAAATTTCTCGGCGACGTTTGAATGCAGTAGCCTCCCTTCTCTTTGCACGTGTGTGGACATTGCGGCTAAGGAGTCAAGCAGTATGCCGACTTTGGACTTCGCCTTTTCGACCTGCCACACTTCGTCAATTCTTATGATGCCGGCGGCTCTCGCCCCAGTATAAGCGTTATACTTGAATATGGGAAGCTCCGATATGAAGTCGTAGTACTTCCCACTCTTCTCGAACCCCTTGAAGACGCCTGTGGCGACGTAGTTTTCGAGCTTCTCCGTCACGACGCAGGCGCACACCCTGCACCCCTCGGTGAGGTTCTTTCTGGTTTTGAGCATCATGAACTCGCCGAAGACAAGCGTCTCATCGTCGAACGCCCTTATGGAGATCACGGGTACAACGTTGGGTTTACCGTCACCGCCGGCCGTCGCGAGGAACTTGCCCGCCATCTCGAGGTTGAAAGCCTCAAAGGCGCCGCGAGGAAGAACCATCACCCCACCTCCTTTTCAATAGCTCTTTCAACCATTCCGCTCCAAGTAACCTTGCTCACCCCCTCCTCCTCGGCTACCCGGGCCAGCTTCTCCATTTCTTCCCGCCTCATGAGCCTTGCCTCTTCCAGTGGAAACCTCAGCCCCAGACGCTTGTACTTGGATATGCAGAGGTTGTTGAATGCAAGCAGGTCGTAGCGCTCGACTGTCGGCAACCTCTCAACTATGAAGCGAGATATTGCCCTCACATTCTCCTCAATGTCGGTCATTCCGGGTATGATCGGAGTCCTAATCCACATGCGTACTCCCTCCTCAGCCAGCTTAACCGCGTTCTCCCATATCAGCTCCGGGTCGACGCCTGTGAGCTCCCTGTGCCTCACAGCATCCATGAGCTTCAAGTCGTAGAGGACGAGGTCAACCCAGCCCAGCACCTCTTTAAACTTTTTCCACGGAGCGAAGCCACTGGTATCTAGGGCCACGTGGACGCCGTGCTCCTTAAGCATTGGGAACACTTCTGCTAGGAATTCAGCCTGTAGCATGGGCTCACCCCCCGAGAACGTGACCCCGCCCCCCGACGTCTCATAGAATACTTTGTCGCGCAGAGCCTCGTCCACAAGCCTCTCAGCACTGTAATCAACGCCTATGATTTCAAGCGCCCCCGTAGGGCACGCCTTCACACACAACCCACACGCAGTACACTTCCCCCTGTCTATGCGAAGCCCATCACTTTCCAACTTAAGTGCTCCGGCGCCACATGCCTTGATGCACGCCCTCACACCCATACATCGCACGTCGTACCACACGAGCTCTGGTTTAGGGTTAATGCCCTCAGGGTTCTGGCACCAAACACACCTAAGAGGACACCCCTTCATGAAAATAGTAGTCCTTATCCCGGGGCCATCCTCTGTGGAAAACCTTTGAACGTTGAACACTAAACCCTTCAAGGACATACGCTCCTATAGGCCGTGGCAGGCTCTAGCTATTATTTCCTCCTGCTGCTCTTTTCCTAGAGTTACGAAGTAGGCGTTATATCCCGTTACGCGGACAAGGAGGTTCCTGTACTCTTCAGGCTTCCTCTGAGCCTCCCTTAAGACCTCCGGGTTTACCATGTTAACCTGGAGACTTGTTCCCCCGATATCGCAGCACGCCAGTAGAAGCGCCGCCAGCTTCTCCAAGTGCTCAGCGTCCCTCACGGACGACGGGTTCAGCGTGATCACCTGTGACGCTCCATTGGGAGCCGTTTCAAGCCCAAGCTTCCCAACTGAACGTATGACCGCGGTCGGCCCCCTAGTGTCCATTCCCTGAACAGGCTGGACGCCGTTCGACAAGAACCTGCCTCTAGGCCTCCCGTCCGGTGTGGCTGCGGTCTTGGGCGCGAAGTCTATGTAATAGTTCCAGGAGAGGTATCCTCCCCTGAATCTTCTCCCAGTTGCGGGTGAGACGTGTTTGAAGACCTCCTGCGTCCAGAACATTGACACCTTCCTGGCTATCTGGTCGACGTAATCATCGTCATTTCCGAACTTCGGCGCCTTGAAGAGTAGCCTTCTCTGAAGCTCCTCGAATCCTTCAAAGTTCCTTTTTATGGCTTCCATGAGCTCTGCCATGGTGACTGATTTCTCGTCGAAGACGAGTCTCTTTACCGCCGCTAGGCTGTCGGCGGCCGTCGCCAGACCCACACCCTCGACCGTGATGAAGTTGTAGACCGCGCCTCCCTGTCTCACGTCAACTCCTTTCTCGGCGCACGCGTCCACTAGAGCTGACAGGTAGGGAACAGGCTCCCAGCGCGCCCTTATTGCGTCAGCCTCCGAGGCAAGCTTCAAGGTCGCCTCAATGCACTTTTTAAGCTGGGCAAAGTATGCCTCCTCGAACTCCTCGTAGCTCCTGAAAGTCCTCGGATCCCTAGTCTTCACCCCTATCATTTCACCGGTTTGAAGGTCGCGTCCCATGCCAAAGACCAACTCTAAGGGCTTGGCAAGGTTTATGTTGACGTCCACAGTCCCAGACCTGTCCTTGCCTTGGGCCGTGTTTTCAAGACAGCCGACAACCCCATAATCCCAAGCCTCCTCCTCGGGGATCCCCTCCCAGACCAGTCCCTTTATCGCCTGCTCGTCGAAGTTTATCAAGAAAGGTGAACCCTGCGTCCGAGCTAAAACCCCACACACCTTCAGCAGGAACTCCCTCGAGATGTTCCTATGTATCCTGATGTTAAGCTTGGGTTCAAGCATGTTCATTTCCTCTGCCACCTCAAGGACGAGCCATGTAAGCTCGTTAACGGCGTCACTTCCATCCCTTCTTATCCCGCCTATCGTTATCAGCTGTCCGAAGCCCGAGTTTATCCCTTGGTTTCCTATCTTCCCCATATAGTCGTAGGCATAGTTGTGCTTCACCCAGAAGCAGCGGAGGAGCTCCTTCGCTACCTCCCTCGTCAGCCTGCCCTCATTAATGTCCCTCCTATAGTACGGATACATGTACTGGTCGAATCTTCCATGCGACAACCCGGGTCCCGGGTAGCTTTCAGCAGCCATAACGAGCATGTGCGTGAACCAGACGGACTGCAGTGCCTCCCAGAAGGATTCGGCGGGCTCCCACGGGACCTTCCTGCATATTCTAGCTATCTCGAGTAGCTCAGCCCGCCTACCCTCGTCATCCTCCCTCTCCGCCAGTCTTTCAGCCTCCTCGGCGTACCTCTCAGCGAACCTTTTGACCGCCTCGACAGCTATAATCATAGCCCTCACGTAATCCCTTTTCGCCTCGTCCTCATGTCTCTCCATCAACTGGAAGAGCTCGTCCCTTATCCCACTAAACCCCTTCTCAAGAACCTTTTTGTAGTTGGGTATTACGTGTCCGGGAATAGCGCCACAGTTCATTACGCCCAAGTCGGAGAGTTTAACCATTCTCCTGAACCAGCTCTCTTCGGCTTTCTTCCACTTTTCCGCCTCCTTCTTTGTGAAACATTTTGACATGGCTGTGTTAAAATTGAAGCCGACTATAAGCTCGCCGTTGAGGATCCTCACCGGAAGATACTCTTCGATCACCCTCCTGAAGAATATGGCCCTCCTGACGGGCAAGCTCTCCTTCCAGAAACCTTCGGGGAGGTCAACCTTTATTGCCAAAGTTTTAAGGGTGTCCCCCATTGCCGGAAGAAAACGGAATAGCTCGGGAACTACACCCCAGTCGTGGTAAGAGAAAACCTCGTCCCACGGTGTGCCAGTAGTGTAAGCGATCACCTCGTTGGTGTGACGTTTCTCAAAGGAGAAGTATTCCTCCCTAAGCCTCCTAACCCTCTCGGAAAGCTTCTCAGAAGGAGCCCAAACTCGGATCATTCAACCACACTCCGCCACCCCGTCAACCTAATATATATAGAGAGCAGGCAAATTTAAAAACCTACTTTAAAAACCTACTTTCCCGTGAAATCCGCCAATCATAAGTTAGCGACGAAGCAGAACTTCTTTACCCCTCGTGACTGAAACAACCTATTATTAGGAGCATGGAAACTAAGAAATCAGCGGAACAGGGAACTAAAGACGGAAAAGGTCGCTGCTAAAGGAAAAATAGGGGGAAGTTAAGGGGCGTGGTCACTAGCCCCTGCTCACTTCCAAGGCCAGTGGTTGAACGCCACGTATATCAGAAGCC
>JAHLWX010000036.1 GCA_019057675.1 Candidatus Jordarchaeum sp. LHC_1308 | reverse complement strand
GCCTTTAATGGCTTCGGCAAAGGCTTCAAACGGGCCGGAGCCCTGAGTCCCGTTCCAAACGTAGAACGCGTAGCACTCGCCAATCCTACTCGAACTATTCACCTGTATTCCGGTTGTTAGGGTTCTTCTATAGAGATTCTCGCCGCTACTTCCGTTGGCTACCATGAATACCCATTCTATTGACGAAGGAGAAACTACGTTGAATTCTGGCGTTTTTATGTCTACGATGCCCGCTGCCATTCCGTAGTTATCGTTGAGCACGCAGAACCACTTGACAGGGCCGACACGGTACTGGCGCAGCCCTGTAAGGTCGACGTATTCGCTATAGCCAGATGCCTTCAGCTTCGGCATTATTCCGGGGTCAAAGGAGTAGCCGCAGCTTATGTAACTACTGATAGTTAGTGTCTCGCCGAAGAACGTGGTTGTTTCGCATATCCACCCCCACTCGAAAAACCTGTAGGTTATGTTGGCGTATGTGTTCAGCGTGGTGGAGCCGCTGCGGAACGGGACGCTAGACGAAACCATAACGAAAAGCGGCCCGGAAGTGTAATTATAGGAAAAGCTTGAAGGCTGGCCACCAGTGCTGTAAGTTCTTCCTCCAGAAGAGAATCTTGGGTTGTTGTTGTAGCTGAAGGGTAACATGCTCCAGTTTCCTTCGTAGAACGTGTTGTAGCACTCGAATATTTTTCCTCCGTAGTTGTTGTTGTATATGTATGCTTTGTAGTTTGTTCCTGTCACCGTTATGGTGTTTCCTTGCTGGTTGAAGGATACTTGTGGCGTGAAGCTTACTTGCCCAACGCTACTGTCGCTGAAGTATATGTAGTAGGTTGTCGTGCTGTGGGCTGTGACGTTTGCGTAAAACGTTATTGTGGTCGCCGCTATGTTGTTTCCGCTGAGCGTCGTGTTCCAGAGCTGGTATGGCAGCCCAGGCTCGGGAAGCCACCCCGTCCCATTCCAAAACTGAACTCTCAAGCTATCCTTGTAGCAGGCTGCGCCCAGCTCTGTGAAGTTTATGTAGACGTCTACTGGGATCGTCGCGCTTACTTCGGCGTTGTTTGTGACGTTCACCTGCACCCTGTACTTGAACGTGGTACTCCACCATGGGGTTGCATCCTGCGGTGGTATGGTTGCCTGCTTGCTCGTTGTGGTCGTTTGTTGAGGTGTGGCTAGCATTGCCGGAGTGGGATTTTGCGCTATGAGTGGAGTAGTTATGGTGAGTATGAGTATGGCTGTTATTATTGTCACTATCGCTGTTTTTTTCTTTTCCATTTCTAGGCTCCCCTCTAAAAAGTCTTCTTATGTATACTTTAGGCTAGAAGGGGCATTTAAAAATATTCTGATAAAAATATTATTTTTTTGAATTATTTTCCATGACTATTGCTTTTTCATTTTTCGTTTTTATTATTGAGCGTCTTTAATATATCCTCGCGTTTTTGCTTAATTACCCGTCAGCTTCCATACAACTTAAGGGACTCTTCCCTGCGTCCCTATGAGTTAGAGAACTATAATTTTAACTTTCAGCGTTAAGTATCACGTGGTGTTGCCTATGGTCTTGTTTGGCGTTGCCTCGTCCTTACGTTTTCAGGGATCAGTGAGACAAGGCGGCTTTCACTTTTTCTTCAGCTTAAACGTGAACTCGGAGACAGGCTTGCAGCCGCCATCGCAAACCCAAGACGTTTACGTTAAAGGCGCCAATGTTTTCATCTTGGGGAAGCAGAGTAGTTCTTGAGGGTTAAGGATGCTTGAGGTCGCCGGCAGAGTTGAGGAGGAGTTCAAGGGCGTCACAATAACCTGCCCTAAAGAGCGAGGCTTTCGGTTGTAAAATGCTTGGCGTTGTTGATGTAGTGTTGACGGTTCTCGGCGTATACTTGAGGGGATCGGGTGTTGCGCTTGTTTGTGAATGTTTTTGCGGAGGGGGAGAGACATGCTTTGGTGTTGCTTGGTGTTGCGGTCTTGTCTGCTTGAAGAGCGGGTTATGACAGCGGCTGACAGCGGTGGGAGCACCACCGCCTGAGACTTAATACTGGGTTGGCGAGCAGCGTCATGATAATCCGAAAAACGCTGAAAGCCCTTTAAATGATTTGAAATGGTTGTAAGTTGAGGGCTGCCGGCTATTTCATTGCGAAGGAGTTAAAGCCGTGATACGTGTATCGTTACTTCCTTGTATTCTTGCCCGAGTTTCTCTATGAGCTTTCTGTCTGACGTGTAGAGCCGCGTGTTTAGTGTTGCCGCTAGAGCCACGTAGGAGGAATCATATATTGTTATGTCTTTTTCCACGGCGATCTTTACGGCTTCCTCGGCTAACCTACCCCTTAGCGAGTGTAGCTCTATTCCGTAGCTTGAAAGTGAAACGGCAACGTTTACAAGCTCATCCTTTTCGAACAGGTTGCTGTGTCTTAGCGCGTTTAGAACCTCGAATGGGAGGAGTTCGGGGGCGGCTATGGTCACCTCCCCGTTCACGTGCATATCCCTTAGTTTCAACGCCTTGTCCGTGTATTCTTCCTCAACGAACCACTTGACTATCACGCTGGCGTCGCCTACCACCTTCAATACCTGTGTTCCCTCCAGTACCTTATGACCTCAGTGCTGTTCCACCCTGCAGGAGCCTTTTTCCTCACCTTCTCGTTGAGCAAAACCGCTCTTGCAAGGTTTCTCCCCTCCTCCTCTTCCAGAACCCTCATTATAGCCTCCCTAACAACTTGGCTCCAGTTAATGTGCTTCAACCTCTCCATACGCCGCTTGACATCCTCGCTCACCCTAACGCTTATAATACCCATACGAAACCACCCGAAAACGATTTTGTAATACTGTAATACATTTATTACAGAGGGACATATAAGTGTTTAGCAACCTTGAACGAACCCTGCCAAAAAAGACGGCTAAAGAGCTGCCAAAGGACGCAGGGAACACGAACCCCTCAGCCTTAGTGCACTTACTTTCACCAGCTTCCCTCACATGCAGGCCGCTGCTACCTGCTTTTCACGTGCACTTTGAACGGATCCTCGATCCCATTCTCCCACTGCTCATCACGGTGGCTGGCTGGAGCTCCATACCAGTATGCCTATGCCGCCCGAGTAAGGTCCCCCCTCGCCACCGGATCCGAAAAAGTGTTACTTCAGCCTTCGAGTAACCTCTCCACAACAGACATCCTTTCCAGCATTCTTCAAGTTCATGTCCACTTCCCTCCCACACTTTAAGTTAAGCCGCCTTAGAAAATGAGTGTTTTCCACAGCGGAAAAGACGTTTCAAACTTGATCTACGACAACGAGTGTGCTTGCGGTGGATGGAAGCATTAATGATATCATGAGGGTATTCGGGAGACGTATCTCCCCGCTTGTGCAAAGCCGGCGGACTATGTGTGACTTATAAGCCCTCTTGTTGATGGTTTATTGGACGTGAACGCTGAAGCTAAAATAGAGCTACCCACATTTGCTGGGCGTCCCCCGTCTAGTTTCCCGGTCTTTGTTTTCGCCTTCCTACTGATAGCTACTGTTTCGTTTACTTTGAGTTGTGAGGTTGTGAGCGTTTGCCTGTCTGTTAGTCCGAGGCTTATTGCCGCGGCTTCCGGTATGACTATCCATATGGGTGTCCCCTTGTTTAGTCCGCGGCAGAAAGTGTTCACGTAGACATACAGCTTCGCGCCGGCGAACGTGCACTCAGCCATGTGGCGGTCTTCCAGCCTGAGCGGGTAGCTTGAGACCTTGAAGGGCCAGAGCTTACAGGCTGAGGGCTTAATGGTTTGAATGCTGCACGCCGCTCCCTCTTGGAAGACGCATTTTCCGCCGATACGCTTCAAGTAGATTTTTCTCCCCCTCCTTTCGATTACCCTGTCGCCGTACTCTCTTACTAGTAACGTGGCTTCTGAGCGTGTGAGGCTTAACATTGAACTTCTCGCAGCACTCGCCGCACATCAGGCAGCTCCAAGAATGGAAGAGGCGCCATGGGAGGAAAGGCATAAGCCCACCCCCATCACGCTACATGAGGAACCGGAGAGCCACGTCTTTTAAACATTTTTCGCCTTGTTTCCGATAAGGCTAAATTAGTCGTTTTTCTGGTTGTTGTAAGAGACTGGAGGGGTCTGCATGGTTTTGATGACTGGCGAGGAGTACATTAGGAGCTTGAAGAGGAGGCGGGTGAAGGTTTTCGCTCTGGGTGAGGAAATCGCCGACCCGACGGAGCATCCGCTGCTTAGGCCGTCCCTTAACGCCGTGGCTGAGACTTACAGCTTGGCTCACGAGGATGCTTACAAGTGGCTTGCGACAGCAGAGTCCCACCTGACGGGAGAGACCATTAACAGGTTCACCCACATTCACCAGAACGCACATGACCTCGTCTGCAAGGTTAAGTTGCTGAGAGTTCTATGCGAGAGGACTGGGACGTGCATTCAGCGGTGCGTTGGCTGGGATGCGCTCAACGCCCTCTACATAACGACCTACGAGATTGACGCTGAGCATGGAACCAGCTACCATGAAAGGATTAAGCGGTACTTGGAGTACGTTCAGCAGAATGACCTCATGTGTGCGGGCGCCATGACAGACGTCAAGGGCGACAGGAGCCTGAGGCCGCACGAGCAACGCGACCCGGACATGTACGTGAGAGTAGTTGAGAAGCGGGAGGACGGGATAGTTGTGAGGGGGGCGAAGGCCCACACCACCGGGTGCGTCCACTCCCATGAAATAATTGCTCTTCCCACGAGGGCGATGGACGAGAAGGACGCAGACTACGCTGTGGCTTTCGCCGTCCCGACCGACGCTGAGGGGGTCACGCTGATTGTCGGCAGGCAAATGGGAGACTACAGGAGGGTGATGGAGGACTGGATGGACGTGGGAAACTACATGTACAGCTCGAGCGGACACGAAACCCTAACAGTGTTCGACGACGTCTTCGTCCCGTGGGAGAGAGTCTTCATGTGTGGCGAAACAGAATTCACCGGGCTCGTCGTGGAGACCTTCTCGTCTTACCACAGGCAGAACTACGGCGGCTGCAAGGCGGGCATGGGAGACGTGCTGATCGGTGCAAGCGCCTTGGCAGCCCTCTACAACGGCATCATGGACGCTTCACACGTGAGGGACAAGCTCGTAGAAATGACCCATATGAACGAGACTCTCTACTCCTGTGCCTTGGCCTGTAGCTATGAGGGGTACGCGACGCCCTCAGGCGCTTATAGGCCTGAACCCCTGCTCGCGAACGTATGCAAGCTTAACGTTACTAGGGCGCCATACGAGATGGCTAGGCTGGCTCAGGACATTGCGGGAGGAATAGTTGCGACGATGCCAAGCGAGAGAGACCTGAGAAGCGAAAAGGTAGGGAAGTACGTAGCTAAATATATGCTGGGAAAAGCAGAGTACTCCGCGGAGCACAGGATGAAGGCCGTAAGGCTTATAGAAAACCTCACGATGAGCACGGGCTACCTCGTCGAGTCACTCCACGGCGCAGGATCACCCCAAACCCAAAAAATAATGATCTCGAGACAAGCAAAGTTTAAGGAGAAAATGAAGAACGCGGCGAGGCTTGCAGGGATAAACCTCGAATAGACCGCCTCCACCCCCTTTTTTGAGGAATAGAAGAGTAGCCGCATTCGTAAAGCTAACTGCAACCGACAAAACATGGCACCATGAATTTTAACGTCAGATTAACTTTTGGCTGCGTGGAATGCCGAAAGCCGGAGGAGTCTTATAGTTTAAATATTCTGCCTCGACATTTTGGCGGGCTGTACTGTTCAAGGAGGTAATCGAAAGGTTCCCTTCGTAATCGCTTCAGCCATCGCCCAGCTTATAAGTAGCTCGGGGCACTCAAATCTACCGAACCCCCTTATTCCCTCCTTTGTTGCGCGCATGCAAGCGTCGGCATAGGGGCAGTCAAGCGTTTCCTCCTCAACAGTTTCACCGCTTAACCTCCTGAACTTGCAAGGCGCCTGAATCCTCAACTTATCATGGAGCTTGCCTACTTTGACAAGAGCTCATAGGGGTCCTTAGTTGAACCCATCAAGTTGTCGAATAACCCTGACTTTTTAATCAGCTTTTTTATTCCCACCACGTCCTTTCATGGCTTCGATCCCCGCCTCCTTTGATAGTCCCCGTCCCATTGAAGAAACAACTCCGCCTTCATTATGCTACAAACGAGCGCGTCGTACCCTGCCATATAGTGAAAGTAGGCATCTGAACCAGTAGGGTTCCCTACATTAGCTACCGTTGGTGCTTCAATAGTGCTTATTTTTTGACTCAAATTACTTTAAGAGCTAAAACTAGTAGTTGGCGGAGTTAACTAGCTTGCTGAGATCCCTTCCGTTAATGGTAAAATGATTATAAAAAAGGGATGAGGGGGAGTTTATCTCCATGGCCAATGCTCGAACGCCTCGTATGCCAGCATGAAGAAGATGAGCACTGTCAGTATCCAGGCGAACATCACTGCGCGTCCTAGGAACTCTGCGACGCCCTCGAAGTACAAGCAGTAGACTAGGGCGTTCCAGATAGCGCCAGTAGATGAGAACATGAGCCCTATCCCTAGGTAGAACATGTAGACTGTTTCTAGTCCGCTTACTGGGAGAAGCAGGTTAGCTCCGGTGAATATGACTGCTAGTCCCGGATTAACCATGAAAATGTAGTAGAGCACTGTTCCTACTAGGAACGAGACTACCACGAGGGCTATGCTTCCCTTAATACCCCACTTCGACCAAGGCCACATTCCAAAAGTGAATTGTCCTGCTAGCAGTGTCACCAGCGGGAAGGCTGCGTAGGCGGCGATAGCCCCGTGGTTAACATAGGGAAACGTGAAGAGGTAAGGCACACCGCCTGTCACGAGAATGGTTTGTGACGATTGCCCTATGACCGCTGTGAGTATGCCCCACATGGCGACTCCTATTAGGACTGCTAACCCGAAGTTCGCCAGCCCGCGCTTCGGCTGAGGAACATTCGGGAACGGGGAAACCACGCTCATAATAACTGACCCAACTATTATGCATAATAGTAGCGAGTTGTAGAAATCGTAGGGCTCAGTCGGCGTCAAGGGTGTTAATGGGTTGCCGTAAAGGTACTGAGCCCAAGCGGTCGCCACCGGGTTGGACCATAACAGATATGTAATTACTCCGCGTATGACGAAAGCTAGAGCCCATGACACGACGGCGTAGACTGTTCCTCTAACTGCTGGGTGAGCGTTCGGCTTCTTAGGGATGAACGGCCAATAGTGGAACAGCGTAGCCCATATCGGGAAGACTAGGAAACAGCTTGTGGCGAGTATGATCATCTCGTAACCTTTCCAATGCAAGAAGATCGCCAAAATGTACCATGTGGCGAAGGCAAGTATCATTGCGAGAGCTGTTATCATGACCCCTGTCCGAGGCTGCCTTCTTGGCGACGGCGTGAACGGCCTCGCTAGAACTGCTATTGTGACGAACCAGACGATGCAGAATACGAAGTAGGGAACCCAGTCAACCAGGTAGCCCAGCGGGTACAGCTCCATTATTAAGGCGTTGCTGAGTGAGAGGAGAAGACCGAGCTCAGCGTGTCCCATTGCCATGCCAAGCATGGAAGCGATGAACGCGTTCATCCGCACCATTTTGGTGGCGACGCCCCAGACGGGGTGAATGAACACCAGCAAAACGATGTACGCCCAGATGAAGAACGTGAAGAGGGACAGTAACCCGTCCCATGGCTGCTTGAACTTCGGAGCAACTGCAGCTCCCACGCTCTCCTTGGGCTTCTCACCTTCCTCCTTGGCTTTCTTGGCAGCCTTAGCCTCTTTTTTCCCGCCTTTTTCAGCCAACCCTCCTCAACCTCCAATTTTTATAAATATTTATAAAGTATCTTCTATTTATCTTTTGTTGTTTTCTCGATTCAACCTCGCAACAAAGTTTCTTTTCATTGCTCAAAAAGCTAAAAAGCTACATATCGTTTTCCTTTTTTCGAACCTGAAAGTAAAAAAATAAAAAAAAGAAATATAAAATATATTTTAAATATTTTTATGTTTTCTTTCTATTTTTATGTTTTCTTTCCTTTTTTATTTATCGAAGTGTTCGGAGGGGGATTACTTTGGGGAGGTTGAATGGTAAGGCGGCATTAGTTGTTGGCGCCGGCTCTAGCGGTCCTAGGTGTAGGTAACGGGAGAGCCATTTCAATTATTTGCGCGGGAGGGCGCTAGGGTGGTGTGCGCCAACGTGAACTTGTCGTCGGCAGAGGAAACCGTAAGCACAGTACGTGGGAAGGATGGAGAGGCTGTCACTGTCAAAGGAGATGCCATGAAAAACGAGGATGCAAAACGCATGGTTGACTTACTGTGAAGATTCATGGGAAACTCAACGTGCTCGTCAATGTTGTTGGCATAGCGAGTGGTTTAGGCGTCCTCGAAACAAGCGAGGAAGAGTGGGATAGAGTGGTTGCTACGAACTTAAAAGGCGTTTTTCTCATGTCGAAGCACGCTGTACCTGTAATGATAACTGGAGGTGGCGGAGTCATAATAAACATGTCTTCTGCAGCCGGTTTCGCGGCTCATCCAAGCTGACCTACGGGACAACAAAAGCCGCAATCATAAAAAGCCGCAATCATAAATATGACGAGGTGCATGGCGGTTGACTTGGATGGGATAAGAGTTAACTGCATTGCGCCTGGTTTCATTGACACGCCCATGGTCGCCCCAATAATGACGGAGCAAAGACGCGAAACTTTGAAACGCATAATTCCGCTCGGAAGGATAGGGACAGCTTGGGACACTGCTTGCACAGCCCTATATCTTGCATCCGACGATGCATCCTACGTTACGGGTGCAACTCTGATTGTGGATGGGGGGTTGCTGGCCAGCCGGCGGAAGGCGAAGGGACGAAGAAAATTCCTTTAAAGAGGAGGTGGTGGTGACGAGCTCCAAAGGTGAAGAAGCTCTTAAAGTATTCCTGAAGTTCTCTGAAGATTTTCCTGAAGACTTCAAGAGGTTCACAGCCTTCACAATATACCGTACTCGTTCTTCGATCAGAAAACTAGAAAACTAATCGTAACCACGATCCTAGCCGTGAAGGAGTATGAAAGCGAGTTCAAATTTCACCTAAACGACTGATGAAAAGCGGCTTCACAAGCGAAGAACTAAAAAACTTTTTACTTTTAATCCTCACTCACCTTGGAGCACCAAAATTCTTACAAGTATTCGGATGGTGCAAGGAGGAGAGAAAAATTTAAAACATAAAGACAATTCCCTCTAAAAGGAGGGAGGGAAGTAATTAATGGGTAAGCACGTTGCTTTTTCGGTTGTCTTCATTGTTGTCTTTCTTTTGGCTACGTGCGATTTAGCTTTGCAGTCGTCTACCACACCGCCATTCGTCATCGGCTACATGGCTGCTCCCATCTCTTCCTTAACTCTCAGCACCGCTGGATCCGTTCAGATCTCCATGAACGGCGACGCCGTCATCATTATAAGGGACGAGTTCGGCATCCCCCACATTAACGGTAGCAGCCAGCAAGCGGTCTTCTTCGGCTTCGGCTACGCTCAGGCAGAGGATGCTATAGAAACCGTCATGCTGAACTTTCTCACCGCCACCGGAACTCTCTCGAAGACGTTCGGCCCATTCGGACACAACAACACGTGGTATCCCGAGCTGAGCAACATCGAAAGCGACGTGCTCCTTAGAATGCTGTCAGTTCCAGCAAGCGAGGAGGACTACTTTAACTTAAACGAGACCGTGAGGCGCGTCATGGTTGAACCCTTCGCCGCCGGAATAAACTACTACATATACACTCACTGGGATAGCTTGCCCTCATGGATAAAGGAGAACGCCCCCGTCACAGCCGTCCACGTCGGGTCAGTGGGGAAGCTGATAAACCTTCTTTTCTCCAGCGAAGCACTCGAAGAATGGATGGAAGCCGAGGAAGAGATAAAGTCGATGGGCGTCGAAGAGTACCTTAACAGGTACCAGTCTGGCATAGGAGCGTCCTCCACAGGCACCATGGTTTATGAAGGTGGCATTGGTAGCAACCAGTGGGCTGTTAATGGAAGCCTGTCAGAGACCGGGTATCCAATGTACGGGATGAACCCGCACCTGCCGTGGAACGGCGTCCTACAGTGGTATCAGGCTCACCTGATGGCTCCAGCCTGCAACGGGCTGCCGGAGCTAAACATCATGGGCGTCATATTCTTCGGGCTCCCATTCATAGGGATGGGCCACACCAAATACTTCGCTTGGTCGGAGACGGTGAACCAGGTTGACGTGGGCGACGTGTGGGTAGAACGTCTCAACGAAGACGGCACCATGTACCTTTACAACGAGTCATGGCGACCTATAATGCAGAAGACGATAACGGTTCCAGTGAAGATCGAAGGTATCGGCGTCCTCAACCAGAATGTACTGGTGAACCACACGCATCACGGCGTCCTCTTAACCGTTAACAGGACGCACCACTGGGCTCTAGCGGTAAACTACAGCACAAGCAAGAACATAGTGGGGCTGGAGCAGTGGTACCGAGTGAACACCGCCCAAAACCTTTCCCAGTTCAAGGAAGCGTGGTCGATGCTCGGAACAGCGATATTTAACGTCATGTACGCCGACATCTACGGCAACATCTTCTACGTCTGGAACGGCGTCTGTCCTGAGAGAAACGACACCTTCAACTGGAAGAAGGCGGTTCCAGGATGGCTACCGGAAACAGAGTGGGGACCACTAATACCGTTCGGCGAGCTACCGCAACAAGAGAACCCTGAAAGCGGATGGATGCAGAACTGCAACATACCAGCATGGAACATCACGACCCAGCCAAACAACGTCTCGCAAACCCACCAGAGCAACCCGTTCCCCAAGTACCTGGTAGGGTGGGACGGATATAGAGGAATGAGCAAGTACACGAGAGGGTACATGCTCTTCAACATGCTAGCCTCAGCCACGAGCGTCTCGATAGATGATATGCTCAGCATGGCCGTCGACGTCTCGGTCTCGCACCTTGCAAGCGACTGCATAAGCAAGTTGCCAGACAGCGTGCCAGGCAACCACGCGCTCAACGAAGCCATAGCGGCGCTGAAAGCTTGGGACATGAAGATGACGAACCAGACTGCGGCGACAATATTCCAGCTTTGGGCTCAGACCCTCATGGACAAGTGCAGGGAGACCTATGGCAGCGGCGCCACAATATGGGACTTCGAAAACTACATTGGAAACATATCAACGGAAGATGCTGTCGAGACACTTAACGAGACAGTGAACTACATGCTTAGTGTTTATGGTAAGGTGGGCGTCTACTGGGCTAACGTCCACTACGTCGTTAGGGGGCAGTACAGGGTTGGGCTTAGCGGGACAAACGGGGAACCATTCGGCTGCCTAAACCCACGCTGGTACAACTTCATAGAAGAAAAGGGTGAGTGGGTGTGTACTGGTGGCTCGTCCTTCATAATGGTCGTCAGCCTCGAGCCTAACAACGTGTCCTCGTGGAGCGTGCTGCCATACGGCGAGAGCAACAGGCCGGGACCCCACTATGCGGATCAGCTCCTCAACTACTACAGCAAGGACCAGCTTCACAAAAACTACTTCTACATGGAAGACATATTGACGCATAAGGAGTCAGAGGTCAGCATTCCAGTATACTCCCTAGATGAGACCATCGAATTGATCAATGAAAAAATAATTGAGGAGCAACTTGAAGCAGTACAGGCATTTGCTGCGTTGAACATGGTGGCGCTGACCCTGGTAAACCAAGCTGTCCGCTCCTCACTTAGCATCGGAGTAGCAGCCGCCATCCTATTAGTAGCCGCCACAGCTCTCTCCAAGAGAAAAGTGAAGCCCTCACCATAACCCTCATTTTTTCTATTCCTTTTTTATCTGTACACGTCTCTCCCCTCTCTTCCTTTGTCTGGTTTATGCTGGTTTAAGGTGCATTGGGTGTAAGGGCGCCACTTCATTTCAAGGATTTTTACGAAAATTTTTAGAAGCGCCTACCTGTACCGCTCTTTAAGGTAGGGCACCACTTTTCTCGTCAATATATCGTAGACGTGCTCATAGGTGTAGGGCTCCGGGCTTTCACATCTCTTGGCTACCTCGTTATCTATCATCAAGATTATGTGTTGAGCCCCCGCGTCTATCAGCCTTTCAAGTTTTCGCGTCACCTCTTCCTCGGTTCCCATAAGCGTCGCGTCCCTTACGAAGCTGTCAGGGACATCCTCAACCAACTGGCTCAGTGCTTCTAGGTCGAGCTGTTCCACCCTTGAAAAGCTCAGCAAGCTCAGCTTTTCCGGCTCAAAACCCATCCTCCTGTAAATCTCCCTTTTCTCCTCCCTCCAGAACTTGGATGACATGAAGTCCCTGGGGAACTGCACGGGCAACGAAAGCTTCTTCAGAAAAAGATACTTTTGAAGGGCCTCTTCATCCTCGTGCATGAAAACCCAGTTCCAGTAGGCGAATGTGAACTTCTCCCTCTCCCTTCCAGCCTCCCTTATCCCCGCCTCAACCTCCCTTAAAGCCCTTCCATAGCTTTCCGGGCTGAACGCCATGGGAATCCATCCGTCGGCGATCATTCCTGCAAACCTCCTTGTCCGTGGACCGTTAGCGGCGAGCCACACGGGTATCCTCCTCGTCGGGGGAGGATCGAGGACAGCATCCCTAAGCCTGAAGAACTCCCCCTCATAGGAGACCGGCCTCCCCCTAGACTCCCAGAGAACTCTCAAAACCCCCACGAACTCAGCCATCTTTGAGACCGGCCTCCTATAATCGAAGCCATAAGCTTCAAGGTTGAAGGCTTCGCCAGCGCCCAAACCAAGAACGAACCTTCCACCCGAAATGTTGTCAATAGTCATGGATATCTGGGCTAGAACCGCCGGATGATACCTGTGAGGGTCTGTGACAGCCGTCCCAAGAATAGCTTTCCTCTTGAACTCTGCTATGAGGCTGAAAATGGGCCAGACACTGTAGTTCCTTGACGGTATGAGAGGAGGCAAGCCGCCGAGGTGGTCTCCCAGCCACACGGAGTCCCAAACACCCTCATTCACACTCCTGACGAACCCAAAATATCTGTCCCATCCCTCAACCTCGTATCCCTCAAGGCTCAAGTCTATTCCAAACATCACGGAAGACAAACCAGCTCCCTCCAGCAATCCTAAAACGGGAAATTTGGTCTCACTTTTAACACTTTCTACACAGATTTCTAGGCGATATGAAGGAAGGGAAACACTTAATTTAGCCGGTTACCTAAATCTCGCCAGTCGGGGGAGAAGTTTGAAGGTTGGCTTCGGCGTAGGAGTGAAGGAGGCTAAGGTCACTGTTTTGGCGAACGACGCCGTGGACCCGCTGCTTATGGTTGACGAAAGGTTTTCCGGCATTGTTTCGCACGCTGGAACCGCCGGTTGCCTCGGCGAGCACGGAATATCACTGCTGGTTCAGGTTAAGGCGGAAGACAAAGTGCACACAGTGCTCTTCGACACCGGCGGACTAAAGGCGACGGTGATAAACAACATGAGAGAGCTCGGCGTCGACCCCTCACTTATCGAGTGCGTCGTCATATCCCACGGGCACTACGACCACTTCGGCGCCTTGGTCAAGGTTATGGAAGAGCTGGGCAGGGGGTCGAATGTTGTCCTTCACCCAGACGTGTTTAGCGCCAAGTACGCTCTTAGGGGGACTCCCGTCGGAGCCGGGCTCGGCAAGGAGGAAGTGGAAAGGCTGGTGGAAGAGAGGAGAGCTGTGAGGTTGCCGTCCCTAAGCAGGGAACAGGTTGAGCTAGCCGCCCAGCTGAATGGTTTAAATGTTGTAGAGGTTGCTGGTCCCGTTGAGCTTGCGCCCGGTGTTTGGGCTAGCGGCGAGATACCCTTACGCCACCCTGACGAACTGTCGCTGGGCCTCTTCGCGGAAAGAGGCGGGAAAATTGTGCCTGACGACTTCAGGGATGAGAAATCCCTCTACATAAAAGTTGAGGGGAAGGGTGTCGTCGTGCTCACCGGGTGCTGCCACAGAGGCATAGCTAATACTCTTGAGGACGCACGCCGCTTCTTTGAGAGCAGGGTTTACGCCGTCATAGGCGGATTACACATGGGCCGCGCCTCCCACAACGGCATCGACAAAGCGGTAGAAAAAATAAGGGAGGCGAACCCCGAAATACTCTCCCCCCTACACTGCAGCGGAGTAAGGTTCACTGCCCGCCTCTTACATGAGCTACCAGAGAAAACTGTGGTTTCAGCCGCGGGAACAACCTTTAAGTTTTAAGCTACAAAGAAGCATCCCCGCCTAGAATCAAAACCTCTAAGGTTGGGTTCTGGATGCGCGTGTAGAAATACCTCCCCTTCATAAGCTCGTCTAAGCTCCCATAGACAAACGTGGAAGACGTGTATATTGGAACCCTCAAGGCCTTGGTGAGCGGGCAAGGTTTCTCACCCGATTGCACAACCAGAGTATCAAACCTGTTCTTCTCAGCAATCATAAACCCCCAAGTGATCAGGTGAAAACCAAAAATAAAACACCACCTATCATTGTGTAAATGGGCTTGTTTTCGGAAGCGCCTTCCATTACTAAAGCAGACAGGTTAGGTTTTATCTACACTAACTGGCGTGAGGTTGTGAAATGCTGCCGCGGCCCTTAACAGGCATATTCCGCGTCGTAGGAGACATTTCGGGTTTGTAAGGCGGTTTTTCATTCGGAAAAGAACAGTTAAATCCTTTTAGTTAATAAGTCCGTTTTGCGTCTTTAGTAGTATGCAGTGCTGGAAGGTGGTTGGGTTGTTCGGGCTCAACTTCTCCCGGAAGCTTTCAGACGATGCTGAGCTGTCCCTTAGGGGCTCCGTGGAGGGGAGGCCGGCTGGCGGGGTTAGGATCAGTGTTTTTGAGTACGAGGAGTCACGCTTCCAAGAAAGGGAGGCGGAGTCGGTCGACGAGTGCTTCCCATTGAAGGCTCTGCCAACCATAACTTGGATAAATGTTATTGGTGCTCATCAACCAGAGGTCGTAGGCAAGATAGAGGAGAAGCTGAACTTACACCCTCTAGTCGTGGAAGACATCATGAGTAGGGAGCGGCGCCCGAGAATAGAGTACTTCGAAGACTACGTTTTTATCACCCTGAGAATGCTCCGGGTGGAAGGCGCCGAGATCAGCTCGGAGAATGTTAGCTTGATAGTTGGGCCAAACTACGTGGTCTCCCTCCAAGAGAGGGAGGGGGACGTCTTCGACCCCGTAAGGGTTTTGATTAGAAGTAGCAAGGGGAAAATAAGGAGGATGGGCTCAGACTACCTGGCTTACTCCCTAATGGACGCCATAGTTGACGGCTACTTCTCCGTTGGAGAAGGTTGGCGAGATGATAGATGAGATCGAGGAGGAGGTGCTCACGAACCCGACGACACAAACCCTGAAAAGGATACATGAGCTGAGAAGAAATCTGCTGTTCCTCCACAAGTCCGTCTGGCCACTGAGAGAGATTGTGAATTCCCTAGAGAGGGGGGAGTCCCCGCTTTTCAAGAAATCCACGCTGGTGTTTCTCGGAGACCTCTACGACCACACAATCCAAGCTATAGAAAACAACGAGATGTATAGGGAGATTCTGTCAGAGATGACCGACGCTTACATTTCAGGCATCAACAACAAGACGAACGAAATAGTCAAGGTGCTAACCGTCATCGCCACCCTCTTCATGCCTCTAACCTTCATAGCAAGTATATACGGAATGAACTTTGTCTGGATGCCTGAAACACAGTGGCCTGAAGGATACCACATGATCCTAGCCTTAATGGCCATCATAGGACTCATAATGCTGGCCATCTTCCACAGGAAGAAGTGGATATGAAAAAGGCTAGCACCGAAAAAACAGCATCCACCAGCACCAGTCCGCCGCCTAAGCGGGTTAAGGCAGCAAACCATAGAGCAACGCTTTAGCTTATCAAATTGTCAAAGAGTGGTGAATGTGAACCAACCTAATGGCTTTTTCATTAAAAGGCCTTCACTTGGCGAATGTTAACCTGTACACCCCACTGGTTGAGGGCTGCGGTAGCCGAAAGAACACCGATAAGAACAGTTTTTAACCGTCAGCTACCGCTGCGCCCGACATAAAAAGCTTTACACTAGAGCATTTAACAAAAGGCTGCAATTCTGTGGGGGGTGCGTTATTCAGAAGCTAGGAAAACTGGAAAGCTCAAAAATTGACGGAGTGAGGTGCCAGTGGCTTCGCTTAGATGAGATCGAAATAAAAGTAATAACCGCTGGTAACATACGTCTGCGCTGTCATACCGCAGATTTTAATTGAGGCGCAGCGAGAGAGCCGCTTGTAAAAAGCGGTGACTGCGCAGGGTTAACAGGGGGCCTCTACGAGCACTGAGGTGTTTTGAGCTGACGCTTTAGGCGTCTTTATGACGGGTTGCCCTCGGCGGGAACTCTGTGAAGTTTGACGGAAGCCTTAGAGCCTCAGCTTCAGCAGTGAAGAGCGTTGAAAGCCCGGGAAAATGTAAAAGTCTATATGTTAACTAGTGGTCATGGTCTCCGTTGTGTTCGGCGTTTACCTTGACCTCAAGGCTGACGAGAGATGGGTTCGTCTTGTGGAGGTGTTTGCCGGGGAGTTGAGGCGGCGTGTTCCGGGCGTTCTGGGTGTTGCCGCTCTCTCCGGGCCTGAGGAGCGGGTTTATGATAGCAATGTGCTGGTCGTGGTTGAGGACGAGCTTGTTGAGTGGCTCGTAATTGACGCGGCCATCGAGGCTGAGAGGCAGACTGGCATGCATGGGGTGCTGAGCCCGATCACCTGCACGGCTAAAGACCCGTTTGCCAGCGCTTTTCCTTCAAGTTTCACAGTGAACCTAAAGCCGTGAGGGAATCTTTTGAGCATAGCGAAGTCATTGTCTCTGATAAATGAGGCGGGAAAGAATCTTGAAGTAGGGTGTTATAGCAAAGCTGTAAGCGCAGCCTACTTTCCCTCAGAATGGTTGTGGAAAGGTACCTTGATTTACTCGGCTCTCCTTTCTCGAAGGAGGACGATAAGCTGGTTAACACTTTGCAGAGCTTAGGAATGAGTGGTGTGGCTTACAAAATGAGAGTTCTCTTTCAGGCGAGGAAAAGAGCTGATCACAGTGACAAGTTCTTCACGCAGAGAGAAGCAGAGGAACTTTTAGCTATGGCTGAGTCGGCGTGGAAAACAGTTCTAGAAGCAATCAGAGAAAGGAGAAGGCTTCCGAGAAGGATTCGTAATTGCTGAGTGCGGTGCACGGTTAAGCGCCTCTCGGCGAGCTGTCTTTGATATACCTTTAGCCCCCTTAAATTTCCATGTTAATAGTTTCTTCCTTCTTTGTTTTTAAGCTCCTTAAACTGCTCGGTTCCTGTGAACTAAAAAATGAAAAAGTTTATATCCGCCCTGTTTTGCTTCTGTTTCACCAAGTAGGTTTATGTTAAGACGGTTGGGTGCCTGTGGCGTTTGTTGTAAGGAACCCTGTATGGTAACGTTGCTTGCGGAAGCTTGCCGTAATGTTTGCTGGGCTAAATGTTCCTGTGCTTTACAGTAAGCCTAAGGGGGAACAGCATGCACATTAGCATCTCAGTGGCAGTTCTTTTTGCTGTTTTTGTTCTGATAGCTGTCAGGCAGGTAGGTAGGGTTAGGCTTAAGATCTGGCAAATTATGCTTGGCGGGGCCGTAGCAGTCCTGCTGACGCAGGAAATCTCGCCTGTAGAGGCCCTTAAGGCAATAGACGTGGACGTGATGCTCTTCCTCTTCGGTATGTTCGTCGTAGGAGAAGCCCTGACGCGTAGCGGTTACCTTCTCAACTTTTCTTATAAGATCTTCAGAAGGGCTAAAAGTGTGGATCACCTGGTTTTGTCCGTCCTCTTCAGCATGGGCCTGCTTTCCGCCCTGCTTATGAACGACACTCTCGCCATAATAGGCATCCCTCTTATGCTCTATTTCGCAAAAAAACATAATATATCTCCGAAGCTCCTGCTTCTCTCATTGGCGTTCGCTGTAACTATTGGTAGCGTCATGAGCCCAATTGGCAACCCCCAAAACCTGCTAATAGCGATCGGGGGAAACATGGAAAACCCATTCATAGACTTCTTCAAGCACCTAGCAATTCCGACGCTGATCTGCTTCTTCGCCGCATACCTCATGCTGAAGTTGTTCTACAGAGGCGAGTTCGGCAGATCCTTGAACAACCAGAGCCAAGAGCCGCTCAGCGACGAAAAGTTAGCTCGCCTCTCCAAGATATCACTGATACTAATCGTCGCCATGATCGCCGTGAAAATATCGCTGGTCTTCGTCGGCTCCGCCGCTGAGTTCAGGCTGACCTACATAGCCCTAGCGGCAGCAGCCCCCATACTGGCACTCAGTAACCGGAGGATCGAGATACTGAAAAACATTG
>JAHLWX010000035.1 GCA_019057675.1 Candidatus Jordarchaeum sp. LHC_1308 | reverse complement strand
CTTCAACCCTTAAGTGACGTGCTTCCTCAGCGAAAAACGCATCCGCCTTAGAAACAAAAAGAATAACTTCGCCGTCTTTGGGTACAAAGAGAAAGGACTGAAAACCTGGAAAGAAGCCTGTGAGGTATCCTATGCTCTTCGAATCAGCTATGAGAACACCGTCAAGCTCTTTCATCCTATCTCTCAAAGCATTAATGCGCTGTTTATGCAACTCTAACACCAGCTTAAAACAACAATAACCACGAAATAAACATGTCTCCGTTTACCAATGCCCGGCGAGGCACGCATTATTGGAGCTCAGGCGTTCCTGCGTCTAGGCAGTATTTATTTTAGAACATTAAGAATTTATCCTGTAAAAATTAAATAAGTAATGAGTACATTTGGATTAAAGGGTTTCAGCAAACAATGGAAGGTTCGCATTATGCTTGTCGTGGCGGTAGGATCTGAAAACCCGGTTAAAGTGAGCGCGGTGAAGCATGTTATGTACAGATTAATAGGTAGTGTCAGTGTCATTCCAGTTAAAGTTGACCCCGGTATCCCTAAACAACCTTTAGGTGTTGAACAGACACTTGAGGGAGCCATCAATAGGGCGAAAAAGGCGATCAGTCAAACAGATGCCAGTCTAGGCGTTGGAATAGAGGCGGGACTTATAAGCGTTCCATTCACTAGAACAGGTTACATGGACCTCCAGTACTGCGCCATAGTAGATAGGGAAGGAGAGCTAACTATAGGATGCGGACCTGGGTTTGAGTATCCTCCCCAGGTGATAGCACATGTGCTCGAAGAAAAGTTGGAGGTTGGGGAGGTTATGAGTAAGATAGCTGGAATAGAAAACTTAGGCAGAAAGCAGGGAGCAATAGGATACTTAACACATGACATAATGAGCAGGAAAAGACTAACTGAAATATCAGTTTTAATGGCTATGATACCGAGAATAAACCGGCAGTTATATTTCGGCAAGTTTTAGAGTATGTTTCAGATTAACTCTGAAATTTTTTCAGCAGCTCTTTTCATGTAAAGTCGCACAACACCAAGGTTTGCATCCTTTGAAGCACTCACCGTTATCACGGCGTTAGGCCCAGCTCCCATAACAAGAATGTAGCCTCCGCTCCCCTTAACGTAGACCTCGTCTACAAGACCTTTCTCGAACTCCTGAACAGCCCTTTCGCCCAAGCTGAGAATAGCTGCCGTTATAGCAGCAAGCCGCACATCATCTATCTCAGGAGGCAGACTCGCAGCTATAGGCAGGCCCTCAACACTAACCACGGCAGCACCCTCTATCTGAGGAGCATCTTCTTGAAGCTTCCTCAAAATGTTTTCGATCTCTTCATTCTTCCCAAGTAACATCCCGAATCACCTAGTACATAATCGCATTTTCAACATAAATTTGATCTCCAAAATTAAAAAAATTATAGAAAACATTTAAGTATTCTGGCATACTCGATGCCTGTTTTAGACTTTATACATTCGTTTTAAGAGAACCTCTCTAGCTATTGCCTGAAAAGCTCTCTTAACGCCTAAACCTTTTACCGCTATAGATTCGTAAACCGGAAATCCCTCAGCCTTAAGAGCGGATACAAGATCTTGCCTAGGCATAGCGTCGGGTAAATCTCTCTTATTAAGCAGAACAAGCATAGGGATCTCTTTACCCAATTGATCGCCCAGAAGCCCCCTCAACTCCTCTAAACTCTCAATGTTATTCTGAAGTTGACTTTGAGAAGAGTCAGCAACAAACATTATGCCATCAGCACCTTGAAGAACTATCTTCCTTTGATGTTTATGTCGCCGCTGTCCTGCCGTCGTGAAGACGTCAAAAATCACTTTGCCTGTTGCTGAGATCGGGGTGTAGTCGAAGTAAAGTGTGCGACCTGTTGGGTCTTCCACTGACGTGAAGCCGCCTTTGTCGAGTCCTGTGACTTCGTCGTATATCCAGCGTAGGCATGTTGTTTTGCCTGAGAGTGAGGGACCCCAGAGAACAATTTTGAATCTTAATCTTCCTTGGGCATCACGCCGCATTCTTCACACCTTCACCAAAAAAGTTTTACATTTTTACTTATTTATTTTTGTAAAATATTCGATGAGTAATGAGATGTGAATTGTATCTGCCCCATCATTTCTCTTTTTGACACCATCCTTTTTAATATTTTTAACAAATTCACACACATATTTTTTGTAGAGCAAGTCACTCTTCGCCACCATCTCTTCCCGTTGTTGGAGGCGTTTTAGATTTTGATGTGTTTGACCGAGACGAAAAGATAGTGATTAGATTTGTGTTGAAGGCGGCTTTACTTGAAAGGCGAGCATATCACCATGGGCGGTTCGGTTCATTTGATTCTCTCTAGTAAGGTACTTCTTAGTCTCAGCGCTTCTCATCGAACAGAAGTTTATTTTTCCTACTGGATGCTATGGCTGGTGAAGTTATACTTTTTCCAGCTCTCCGAAGGCGGCCTTTAGCTCTTCTTCCTCTTCTCCTTTAGCCAGTGGGACTGCAGGTTTCTCTGCAAGGAACTCATCTAAGATTGCTTTAAGTTGTTCCGAGGCTTTCTTCATGAGCAACCTTACCATTCCTATATTTACTGATTCGTCCGTTATGATGCATAATATTCCTTTTCCACAGCTGGAAGCGAATATTTTTCCCTGATCGAATTCCGAGGTCACTATTTGAAGTTCTCCGAGTTCAAGGCTTTTTCCTTGTTCTTCACTGGCGCAGTAGACTGCTGAGGCTATGGCACCTATTCCTTCAACGTCAACCTTGAAGTAGCTGAACCTTGTGGTGTACGCTATCGTAAGACCTGTCCGGTCGACTAAGATCACCTTTTTTATGCCGCTTTCAGCCTTAATTACGTCGGCCAATATGCGCTCAAAGGCCTTTACATCAACCGTCATGTTATGGTTCCCCCAAACATCAATTATACTTTCATAGATCTTTACATATATTTGATTTTCGCACTTAGCGCTTCTTATAGCTTCCCAAAATGGATTTAGGGTTGCTCTGGCTTTTCTCTGAGGACGATTAGCACAAACTCTTGCTCTGGAGCAATTTGAATTTCGCTTTTACCTGCGTCAAGCGTGAGGAATCTTAGTGCTCCTTCTCCCATCTCTTTTACGACTCCTCTGGCCTTTCCCACAAGGGAGGTCACGAGGGCTGAAATTGTTTCGGTTTTCTGCGGGTCGAGAGTTGTGCTTATAGGTAGCCCCTCGCTACTCGTAACTATTACCCCTTTAACACCCGGATGCTTCTGAAGTTCCTGTAATGTCTTTTGGAAAACCTTTGAGCTGATCATTACACAAACACCCTTTCATGTTTCCTTAAAGATTATTAATCTTTAACGAAGATTAAAGGATTTCGTTTACCTATTTAAACAATAGTGCCCTTACCGCAAAAAACAGCCCATAATTCAAGAAAAGTCTATAACGCCTTCGTCCATCAACTTCTCAATTCCCAACGCCAGCAAATGAAGAACATCACGCCAAGTTAATAAACAAGTGCACTGCTACCCCAATCAATCAATTAGTCGTTTTTAAGTAAAAAGAATTCTTTGTAAGCGCTCCTTTAGATCAACTTACTCAGCCGAGATTTTAATGTGAGGCCCTTTAGGTATAAGCGCGGCTTCCAAGTCGAGCACCATTGTTATGGCGGCCTTTTAAATGATAGCTGTAAAACTCGTAATATACAATATTTCACCGTTGGTGGTGAAGGTCACCCATGAAACTAACGAAGTGGAATAAAGTTATAAACGTTAACTACCTGGCAAGGTATTAAGTCAGCTTCTTGACTGCTCTTTTTCCTTTAGTTGAGTCACTTGAATTTCCTGTTTGAGAATGACGATAGCATCTTGAGGTATGTTTTCTGTCACGACTACGTTTGGACCTATCATCGTATTTGGGCCTATTATGACTCCTGGCATGAACATTACGCCTATTCCGGTCTTCACATTTTCTCCTATAACGGCTCCCATCTTTCTTCTTCCGGTATCAATTTTCTTTCCTTTAACAGTCGAGAACACCCTTTTTTCATCTAGGCGTAAGTTTGCCGTTATCGTTCCAGCGCCCAGATTCACGTTCTCGCTAATTATGCTATCTCCGATGTAGGAAAGATGTGCCACATTTGTGCCATCCATAATTATTGAGTTTTTTATTTCGCAGGCATTACCTATGTGGCAATGGTTGCCTATGGACGTGTAGGGTCTAACATAGCAATTTGGCCCTATGATGTTCTCCCGGCCGATGTATACTGGGCCTTCAATGTAAGCGCCAGCTTTAACGGTGCTTCCTTCCCCCACATGAACTGGCGGACGTATAATGGCTCCATCTTCTACCTTGACGTTTTCTTGTATCATCAGTTCCTCCTCTTTGTCTTTCATGACGAGCTCGTTTGCACGCAGGAGATCCCAAGGGTATCCTACATCTACCCACCACCCTTCAACTTCGCATGGTGTTACAGGTTCTCCTTGGTCTATAATACGCTGAATGGTGTCTGTCAACTCGTATTCACCCCGTTTTGAAACAGACGTCTTCTTGAGTTCTCTGAAGAGTTCGCTAGTAAAGGCATAGATTCCGGCGTTTACAAGCCCACATGTATGCGTCTCTGGCTTCTCAACTATCCTGACAACCCGGCCATCTTTAACCTCGACCAAACCATAATTAGATGCTTCCTCCACCCTAGCTATCGAAATAACGTTTCCTCCACTTCGACGAAAAACATCCATTACTTTTCCATAGAAGCCTTCAGGAACCAAGACGTCGCCGTTCACGAGTAGGAAGTCATCACCATCCACGAATCCCTCAGCTAAGCTTGCCGCATGAGCGGTTCCCTGAGGCTTCTCCTGAACCACGTACTCTAGTCTTAATCCAACCTCTCTCAGCACGTCCTTCACGGCATCCATGCGGCGTCCGACAACTATTAGAGCTTCGTTCACCCCGTTCGCCCTTAGTCCTTCAAGAACGCGTCTAAGGATAGGCTTTCCGGACACGGGGAGAAGAGGCTTAGGACGCGTACACGTCAACGGGTACATTCTCGTTCCTTCACCAGCAGCCAGAACAACGGCTTTCAACCAGCCCACCAACCATGACAAAGGCGAACAACTAATCGGGGATGAATTTTCTTGCGGGATCCTCCCTTAAAACTTTCTCCAGCTCGGATATCGTCAATCCCCTGATCTCATCCCCGAAAATGTCACACGTCTCCCTTAAACGCTTCTCCTCTAATGGACGGATAACTACTTCAACACTGTTTCCCCTATCCGTCTTAAAGTAGATGTGAACATACTTCTTTAGCTTATCCTTGCCCGAAGATTCTACCCTCATATTCACACCTCTGCGCTTTAACATGTCAACCACATTTTGAGGATCATCCGCGAAGACTCTAATGTCTATGTCACTCCCTATTCTTGCAGTTCCCCTCCAAACCGAGCCAACTAGGACAGGAGTAAAGCGTTCGAGTAGCAACATAACTTTCAGCGCATCTTCCCTCAATTCCCTCAATTTTTCCATCCTCTTTTCCCCCTCTAGTAGGCTTGCAAGCCTATCAAGCTCAAGTGCAACTTCCCTATTCGTAGGAAGCACACGAACCCTAAGGCTTCTAGCAGCCTGACGCTTAGCATCATAATACTCCGTCGCCAACCCGAAATACAAAAGACGAGCAGCTTCCCTCGCGACTTCACCACGCCTACTAGATGAGGACGACAACACACCACCGAGAAAGAAAGGAAGGCGTAGCATTCAAAAACTTTCTCGCCATTTTCATTCTCTCATAACACTAAGTTGGCCAAAGAGCATCATAACATTTTATATAGGACACTATCTCCCTCTGATTAAAGAAGGTCTTACGAGAGGGTAGAAAAATGGAGTACAAAAATATAATATTTGAGAAAAAGGGGAAGGTGGCAAAGATAACCCTAAATAGGCCTGACAAGCTCAACGCGCTAAGCCCAGACCTGCTGGAAGAACTGAAAAGAGCCATAGAAGACGCAAAAGCCGACAAAGAAATTAGAGTAATGGTCATAACAGGGTCAGGAAGAGCCTTTTCGGCTGGAGCAGACGTTGGGGCAATGGTGGACACTACGCCCTTCCAAGCAAAGGAATCGTCGTTACGCGGCCACATGATATTCAAGATGCTGGAAGACCTCGACATACCTGTGATAGCAGCAATAAATGGATACGCCCTAGGAGGAGGATGTGAGCTCGCCTTAGCATGCGACATAAGAATAGCAAGTGAAAAAGCCTGGCTGGGGCAACCTGAGATCAACCTCGGAATTATTCCTGGATGGGGAGGATGCATACGCTTGCCGAAACAAGTCGGCGTGGCCAAAGCTATGGAAATAATACTCACAGGGGACAGGATAAGCGCCCAAGAAGCCCTACAAATAGGCCTAGTCAACAAGGTCGTTCCAGAAGACAAGTTAGAAGCAACGGTTAATGAAATCGCCGAGAAGCTGGCAAGCAAACCACCAATAGCTGTAAAACTAGCGAAAAAGGTGATAAGAAAGGGATTGGAATGTGATTTAGAGGCAGGAATACAATTAGAAAATTCGGCGTTCAGCCTCTGCTTCACAACAAAGGACCAAAAAGAAGGGATGAAAGCGTTCCTAGAAAAAAGACAACCTCAATTCAAAGGGGAGTAGGCTCACTTACCTACATTTTTCTATTTATTTTTTCGATAAATAATAGCAGAACGACAATATATTGGTTTAGATTAAAAAAGAAAAAAAGAGAGATGTGCAAGTTAAGACCAAAAATTTTATTTCTATTCTTTAGAGGACTCGTAAAACACTAAGCCGCATTTAGAGCATTCTAAGACGTCGACCCTTTTGGAGCGTGTTCTCCCGATTTGTATGATCACGCCGCTACCAAGTTTAATGCCACTAGATTTGCATCTCGGACACTCACTCAACTGCGACACCCCATAGAAAAGGAGACCATTTTTTATAAAAAATTTTTTAAGCGACTGGATTTCTTGCATGACATTATCATGTATCAACATTATACAATTTAATGAGCCACATTTCTGTTTTCTTTTCTAGCTTCTAAGAGTGTAAATCTTGTTGAAACCGAAGAAAAATGTGCTGGAAGGTTAAGTCACTGGTTTTCTTTAATTTCTAGAGAGTTAATGCCTTCTCTTTTTGAGTGCGTGTCCACTTATTGTAGCTTGTTGCGTAACCTTTTAGGAATTTCTTTGCGTTGCTACTTTCACCATGCAGAAGCGAAAACGAAGTATTTTTAAGAAAAAAGTTTAATAAATAAAATATATTTGTTAGTTCTATGAATTTTCTAGACAAGTTTTGAAATAATTTCTGTTATAGACTGCGAAAAATTAATTTGTAATGTTAAATACCAAAAATTTTTAAATACAAAAGAGTATATTTTGTATGATATCATTTTTGTAAAAATTCACTTTTTGATGCAATTAGCATGGTGGATCTTCGATTATGACTGCGATAAGAGGTGTATTATGATGATTGTAATTAAGGTTCTTGTGGAGGGAGATGGAGGTGTTGAAAAACTACGCTTGTGAAGAGGTACTGTGATGGAACATACTTTGACGGCAAGATGACCATAGGCGTCGGCTTTGAAAAGAAGACACTTAAAATTGGAGACGATGATATAACTTTGATGATATGGGACTTTGGGGGGGAAGAGAGGTTCAGAGAGATACTTCCAAGTTTTTGCAAGGGAGCTAATGTTGCCCTGCTCGTGTATGACGTTTCTAGAAGAGAGTCTTTCTTCAACTTGCGAGAGTGGGTTGAGCTAACGAGGAAAAATGCTGGCGACATTCCCATAATACTAGTGGGCTCTAAATGTGACTTAGAAAAAAGGGTTGCTGAGGATGAAGTTAGAAAGTTCATTGATGAGTGTAGGATTCTTTGCCATGTTGAGACGAGTGCAAAGACTAACGTAAATGTCAACACTGTTTTTGAGCTAGCCGCTAAGGCTGTCATAAAGAAGTCTAGTCTCGTAGAGGACATTGCAGCATGAATTCAGTTTAGAAGAGATATAAAGAGTGATATGAGGCCTTCGAAATAAAAAAAGTATTTCTTGGTGTTTAGATCTTCCTGAATAGAAGTAGATCTTAATGCGTGAACGTCATAGAGCTTTTGCGATAGTTTTGATAAGGGTATTATGTTGCTACTTCTGTTTAGAGTGCTACTTTTTAAATACCGTGTTCATGCAGAGAGTCAGGTTGGCTTGCTGCGCTGGTTAAAAATCGCTATAATTATAATATTTCGGTAATAGGTGAATTTAAATATTGAAAACTTTAAAAAGTTGTTTAGGTAGTTTGGGTATATTTCCACTGGAAATGGTGAGAGAGATGTACGAAATAACGGTGAGGGAGGTCAAGCCCAAGCGAGGGCTTGAGGAAGTTGTATGTGTTCACGCCCTTCCAGACATGACAGAAGTTGGGGCGCTAGCCGTTAGGAAGATTGTTGAAGCATTAAATGCAGAAAAGATAATCGAGGTCGAGTTCACAGATATGCCTCCGATGGTTATAGTGGAGAACGGAGTGGTGAGGCCGCCCCAGATTCAAGTTTACCTTTGGAGCAGTCCTAGCGATGAGAGGAGTCTTCTACTTGTTACTGGTGATGACCAACCGATGACCGCTCCGGGGATATACACTTTGTCCGAGCAGATAGCTAAGCTGCTGGCGGACTTCAAGGTTAAGTTTCTGATAACGCTGGGAGGATATCTCTCCGAGTGTGAAAATGGTGAGAGAAAAGTCTATTTCACGAGTACTGGCGACCTTGAGTTTCCTGAAATGAAGAAGCTCGAAAGGATGCCTAAGGGTGAAATAATTGGGGCCAATGGTTTAGTTCCCGTTATAGCTAAGGAGAAATATGGAATTGAGGGGGTGATCCTTCTTTCGAAGGTCGATAGCAAGGTTGCCATAGCTGGAAAAACCGATTTGGAAGCAACGAAGCTACTCCTGAAGACACTTAAAGAATATCTTAACTTACCCATAGAAGACGATAGAATAAGAAAAGAAGATGAAGAAGCAAATGGAGAAGACGAAAGCAACGAGGTGGAATTTCAGTCATATATTTACTAAAGGCACTCTTCTCCCGTTCTTCTTCTTAAGTTTGAGTTTCCGCCTTCAGGAAGTATGTTAAACGTTAGTTTAAAAGCCACGTTTTTTATGAATATTTTTGAGTGGTGGTCTGAAATGAAAGTTTCCGAAGTTTCCGCTGGTGAGAAATTTAATTGGTGGGTTCGCATGTGAATTGGGCTTGGCAGCTTGTTCCTGACAAGTGTTATGTTTGCGGTGAATTGTTGAAGAAACCTGTTAAGGTCGGAAACATTAGTTTTGGGGAGCACGTGGAGTGTTTTTTGGGTTACTGGAAGGATATGCGACGCGTACCAGTGTTGAGGGTGGAGAGACATTTCAGAGGAATTCCTCTTAGAGTTGCTGGCATGAAATGCTTGCGTAGCAGATACTCCCTTAACCTTACGGATGGGTGTCCGCATGAGTGTATTTACTGTTATGCAAGAGCTATGCCGTCTTCGCCTCCTCATGGGGTCTTCTTTTTGAGGAGTAATATCGTGGAGTATGTTAAGCGGTTTGTGCGAAATGCCCGCATCGTGAAGCCAATTTACATGTCACCGGTCAGCGACCCGCTGGCTACAGGTGAGTTGGCTAAATTAACGGTTGAACTAGCCGAGTTTTTTGTTAATGAGGGGGTGCCGTTTTATCTTGTGACTAAGGGAAGGGTGCCGCTCAGTTTGTTTAGAGTGATTGAGGGTTTCCCGTTCTTCGTCCTGCAGGTCTCACTTAACACTTTAGATAAAGAGGTTTCTCGTCTTCTTGAGCCAAATGCGCCGCCACCGGATTTAAGGATTAGGAACATTGTAAGGGCGAAGGATTACGGTGTTTTCACAGTTCTTAGGGAGGATCCACACATGCCCTTCTTGACTGATAGCCCGGAGCAGATAAAGGAGTTGACCAGTTTAGCCTTGGATTTGGAAGTAGACCACATAGTAGGGAGCTTCGTTGGAATAAGGACGTCATCGTTGAGCCATGAGGAATACATGTATTTCTGGTTCAGAGAAAATGGAGTGGAGTGGCTTATTGAAGAGTATAAGAAACTGTTTGCTAGGGGGAGCATTATTTCAGGTTATCGAGTTATAGATCGGAGTTATAGGTTTAAGAAGCTTAAACAGATAAGAGACATAATATTGGAGGCGGGGGCAAAAACCACTTATGGTCTTTGCATGGAGGATATGAGGAGCCTCTGGATAGGGTATACATGCGAAGGGTTCCGTTTCCCTCCGGTGAAAAGGAAAAACGATAGGTTTATACCAGTTGAAAATTGTGACGGAGAATGTGAGGTTTGTATGACGCCTTGCATTCCAAGACAGGTTAAGTTGGAGTGGTGAAAGTGAACGATGACGAGTTTAGGGTGGCTGTCTTAGAAACACTAAAAGACCTTGTTTGGGCTTGTAGCGTGATAGCGACGGAGCTCGTAAAAGTTGTTGAAAACACGGCAGTAGCGGTTAAGGGAGAAAAAGCACTAGAGAAATGCGCCTTCGAACATAGCGAGATCTGCAGAAAGCTTGTCGAAATCGCTGAAAAATATCGTTCAGACGAGGGTATACTGAGGAAGCATGTACTGGGACATTAGCCTTGCTCTCCCAAAATGTGTATGAAGGCCAATGCATCGTCGTGCATCCATATGTTGTTAAAGAGGACGTAAATGCAACCCTTCAACTCTCTCACTTTTTTGGCAAGTTGACAGAGGTCATTTTCCGTGTATCGGTAACGATAAAGCTTATTTCCCGGTGGAGATCCATGAAGTCTAAAGTATGTTATTTCGCGTTCTAGGACAGGTAACGAGGCGAATGGGTCGGTGACGTGAACCAAGTCAAGCTCCTCGCATAGCCTTCTGACTGTTTCCGTACTCCATCCTCTGGGCTCCCATGCAAACGTGATCTCACCAGAGTCCAACGATGAAAAGAAAATTTTCATGTTTTCTTGGTTTTCCCTGTTTTCCTTGAAGCTGAGCGGCGTCTGGAAAACGCAGACCTTTGCCCTCAGTATGTTGCAGGCCTCGCGTGTCTTCTCCCAAGCTTCAAACACCTCACGTGTCGGTCTAAAGAACCCTGCCTTTGACGGTTCAAGTTTTAGTCCTGCCTTCCTATAAGTTGGAGAAGTGGGAGGGTGAGTTATAACTTGCCATGCTTTCACCGTGAACTCGAAGTTTTCAGGAGCCAAGGCATGCCATTTTTTGAGAGTTTCAGGTGAAGGGGGCTTGTAGAAGGTTTTTTGAACCTCAGTCACCCTGAACTCCTTCATATAGCGCTTAATTCCCGTGGGAAAACCACAGCATCCAACGAGAACTTTGATGAGCAAGTACATGCACCATAGGGTTTCGAATACATTCAAATACATAAATCATTTTTGTTCCCACGTTAAATGTTTGACTTTTTTGGAGGTGTAACCCATTTGAAGCTGAGGGCGGTCTTTCGGCCTAAAACTTTATGCGTTATCGGCGTTTCGCAGTACAACCCTTTGAGTCCAGGAACGGTAATTTATCAAAAGAACCTCCACGAAATGGAGGTAGAAGTTTTTGGAGTTAACCCTCGAGGCGGAAAGATTGACGATAGGGAGATCTACAAGTCTGTTTCAGATGTCCCAAAGGATATAGATCTCGCTGTTATATGTATTCATGCTGAAGCAGTTAATGGGGTGATGGAGGAGTGTGGTGAGGTTGGTGTTAAGGGGGTTGTGGTGGTTTCAGGAGGCTTTGCAGAGATAGGAGGTGAAGGCGTTGAAAGACAGAATCAGCTTGTCAAAATAGCAAGGAAATATGACATGGCGGTAATAGGGCCGAACTGTGTAGGAGTTTACAGCCCGCCCTACGTTGATACGTTCTTCCTTCCCAGCGAGAGGCTTGTTACACCTCCTCCCGGCAATGTCGCTGTCATAAGTCAGTCTGGAGGAGTCCTTGTAGATCAATTTTTCAGTAAATATACCGAAAGGAAAATAGGGGTCTCAGTAGCCGTAAGCATAGGAAACAAGGCTGTAGTAGACGAGAACGTGCTCTTAGACTATTTCAAGAACGACCCGAAAACAAAACTGATAACATTATACATCGAAGGATTCAGGGAGAAAGAAGGAGCATTGTTCCTCAGAAAAGCAGCGGAGTGCTTCGAAAAGAAGCCTGTTCTTGTTTTTAGGGCTGGAAAGAGCGATTATGGAAGGCGGGCAACGGTCAGCCACACTGGCTCCGTTATGACGGCGACCAATGTTGCATCGGCAGCCTTCAGGCAGTGGGGCGTTATAGAGGCTGAAAGCGAGTACGAGATTATAACGTTCAGCAAAGTGCTTTCCTTCAAGCTTCCCTCAATAAAGAACGGAGATGTAGCAATTCTAACCATATCGGGTGGGCATGGAGTGTTGTGCGCTGACCTATGCGCGCAGTATGGGTTGAGGCTGGTGGAATTCACAGAAGAGGAGCAAGAAGAGATGAGGAGGCTTCTGAACCCCTCGGCGGCACCAATAGCAAGCCTGAAAAATCCCATAGACTTAACTGGCAGCTTAATGGACAACGATGTTGAAAAAATAGCGGATTACCTGATGAAGAACGAGAAAGTTGAAGCGCTCATCCTTCTCATGCTTCCCTATCCGCCAACGATTAGCATGCAGCTTGGTCGCAGAACGGCGAACATAGTGAGAAAGTATAGGAAGCCGGTTGTGGCATACGTGCCATGGCTACCTAAGTATAGCATGATCGTTGAAGGGTTTGAATTGAACGGTGTCCCCGTCGCCCACACTGTTGAAGAAGCAGTTCAAATGATCAAGGCTTTGAAGCTTAAGGGCGAGGCTGAAATGAGGATTAATCGAACTTTGAGTTATGAAAGGTTTTCTAGTTAGATGAAAATCAATTTATAGTTGTAAGGTGGAACTGCTTTGTGTTGTCAGGAGGAGTTTTAATGGCGGACATCTACGTTATAGGTCATAAGGCTCCGGACACGGATTCAATATGTTCAGCTATAGCGTATGCTAGGTTTAAAAGGGAGTTTGAGGGAGTGAACGCCGAAGCTACTAGGGCTGACGAGATAAACCCTGAAACAAAGTACGTGCTGAACTACTTTAAGGTCGATGTTCCACCTCTCTTAGGGGATGCGAAGGGGAAGAAGCTGATACTTGTAGACCACAACGAGTTTTCACAAGCAGTCAACGGGATCGAGGGAGCTGAAATAATAGAGGTACTTGACCACCACAAGATAGACTTCAAGTACCCTGAGCCCATACTCTTCCACTCTGAGCCTGTTGGAGCAACAGCTACCCTGATAGCCAAGAAGTATTTTGAAAAGGGGACTAAAATCCCCCGTGAAATAGCGGGGGTACTCTTAGCCGCGATACTATCTGACACGGTTGTCTTCAAGTCTGCCACATGCACCCCCGTTGACCGAGAGATAGCCTTGAAACTCGCCAAGATAGTTCAGGTCGATCCAGAAAAGTTCGGGGTGGAAATTAAAAAGGCTAAGGCTAGCCTCAAAGGGAAAACTGCGGCAGATATCTTAATGGCGGACTTTAAGGATTACGAGTTTAAGGGAGTCAAGGTCGGAATAGGACAGGTCGAAGTTTTCGACCTGCAGGAAGCACTAGAGATGAAGAAGGGGATACTTAGAGAAATGGAGAAGAAGCGCGAGGAGGGATACGGGCTAATCCTCATGATGATTACAGACATCATAAAAGAGGGAACAGAGCTCCTAGCGGTTGGCAAGATTGACGTGGTCGAGAAGGCCTTTGGAAAGAAGGTCAAAGACGGTTCGGTCTACTTGGAGGGAGTTATGTCAAGGAAAAAGCAGGTGGTTCCACCTGTGGAGAAGGCATTCGGATAAGCCTTTTTTCTACAGAAATTAGTTTTATTTTTATGGTAGTTCGGCTTCCAGAGAAGCGGGTAGCGTGGAGCGCCTCATTGATGGTGAGCTAAAAAGTTATGTTTTAAGACGTGTAATCAAAGGCTTATGAAGTATTAAAGAGGAGGATGAGGAGTTCATTATAGGAGATGGTCTGCATGGAGATCAAAGAGTTTCAGAGGTTGATGTATAACTTGTACTTTGAGAATGATTCTAGAAGGGGGGTTCTCGCCAACTTTGTTTGGCTTGTCAGTGAAGTCGGTGAGCTAGCACGCGCCATTAGAAGTGGTGATAAAAGTAAGATTGAGGAGGAGTTCGCTGACGTATTTGCTTGGCTTGCATCGCTAGCCAACGTTCTGGAAGTCGACATTGAAGAAGCAGCCATAAAAAAATACCCTGGAAAATGTCCAAGATGTGGACAGAACCCTTGCAATTGCGCATTCAGGACGTAACAGCTAGAAGATTACGAAACTTTCCCGCATGAGACCACCTAAGTTTAGCCTCCATGATATCGTTTTTTAGGCTTCGAATCACATCTAATTTAGGAAATAACGTTATTTTTGAGGGCTTTCAAGTTTACGTCAGATTTTGAGGTGAAGATTGAATGTTGAAATTCTTTGATTTAGAGTTTAATGGCGAGAACAAGGTAACGAGCATTAGGGAGGCGACGGAGGGGCTCGTTAAGCCAGGCTTCCTCATCCACGTTGGAGCCACTAACACGATATCTTACGTATTCTGCTACGAGCTGGGTAGGGTTTTCTGGGGAAGTAATCCGGGGTTCAGGCTGGTTACACTTGGTGGAGGGATAAACATTGAGCTACTAGTTTTCGGTGGGTTGGTAAAGGAGGTGATAACTTCATATGCGGGCCACATTTACCCTTCCCCTGCTCCATCTCCAGTTATTCAAAAGAGCTATCTTAATGGCAGCGTCAGATATGAAAACTGGTCTCTTTTAGCTATATGTCAGGGTCTCATGGCAGGAGCCCTCGACGTCGGCTTCATGCCAACTAAGTCTATAGCTGGGTCAAGCATGGAGGAGAACGAGGGATTCAAGTTTGTTGAAGACCCATTTACTGGAGCGAGGAGAGGGGTGGTTAGAGAAGTCAAGCCGGACGTTTCAGTATATCATGGGTGGTGCTCTGACAAAGAGGGGAACACCATAATGTTTCCCCCGTCGGGAGAGGGGGTTATTCCTTGGGGGGCTTACGCCAGCAGGAGAGGTGTGATAGTCACCGTTGAAAGGGTTGTTGAAAGGGATTTTATAAAGCGGCACGCTCACCTCGTCCGTATTCCGGGATACCTTGTAAAGGCCGTCGTCGAGACGCCTTTCGGTGCTCATCCATCGGCTCTCTACGTCCCTGAGGATATGGGGGGAGGGTACGCTGAGGACTACGACTTCATAGTTGACTTCAGGAATGCAGCTGAAAATGAGGAAAGATTGAGAAGGTGGGTTGAGGAGTGGGTTTTAAGCGTTGATCATGAAGGCTACTTGAAGAAGTTGGGTTTCGAGAGGCTCTTCTACCTTGTTGGAAAAGCTAAGAAGGATGCTTGGAGGCAAGAGATAAAAGATAAAGAAGAGGCATTGTCTAGAAGCGAGGAGCCGTTAAACGTTGAGAGAATGATACTTGTTGGAGCGAAAAAAATAGCTGAGAAGTGCGTCGAGAAAAGTTATAGGGTTATACTGGCGGGTATAGGTGGTGCAAACCTCGCCGCCTGGATGGCTGCATACGCACTTAAGGAGAAGGGATACCCCGTGGACTTGGTGGCGGAGGTAGGCTTCTATGGATATCTACCCCGCCCGGCAAACCCGTTCGTCTTTAATATGGCCAATGTTCCCACTTGTAAGGGGCTGCTGGGCTCTATACAGGTTCTTGGAGCCATAATGGGGAGGGAAAACAACAGAAGCATGGGGGTTCTGGGAGCCGGGCAAGTCGACAAGTATGGGAACATAAACTCCACGCTGATACCGGGAGTGACTTATCTAGTTGGCTCTGGTGGAGCTAACGACGTGGCGTCAACCGCCGAGGAGGTGATTGTCTTAGTGAAACATTCACCGCTAAGACTTGTTGAAAGAGTGCCTTACGTGACGGCGCCGGGAGAAAAAGTTACAATGCTTGTAACAACCATGGGAGTCTTCGAAAAAGTGGACAAGGAACTCGTCCTCACAGAGTACTTCCCTCAGAAAGGGCTTGGAAGAGAGGAGACTATTAAGAGAATAAAGGCAGAAACCGGGTGGAACCTTAAGGTCTCCAGGGACTTGATGGAAGCTGAGAAACCCACCTTGAAGGAGCTCATGATGCTCCGATACTTCGACCCGGATAAGAATTTCCTCCAAGACTAAACTACACTACTTCCTCAATAGTTTTTCTGATGTGGCTCGCCGCTTCCTCGGGAGGAAATGTGTTTATTATTATTCCAGTGTTCAACTCGAAGCCTGCAAGGATTGAAAGCCTCGGGAGAATCCGCAGATGCATGTGGTATTCCTCATTTAAAGTTGACTGGTGGAAGACGTAGTTATATGGTGGATCACCTAGAAGGGAATGAATAGCCTTTAGCACTCTCCGGGTTAGACGTGCAAGAGAGAGCCTTTCACTTTCAGAAAGATCTGCTATGTTTTTCACGTGCCTCTTCGGAAACACCCAAACTTCAAATGGAAACATGGAAGCATAAGGACAAAACGCTACTGCATCCTCGTTTTCGCAAACGAACCTCTCCGAGTCAGCCTCACGCTCCAAGACGCCGTCAAGAAGACATGATGAGCCATCCCAGCTTTCCTTGAGTACTACTTCTTCCTTAGATATTCTAGGCGGAATTATTGGCGTGGCGATTATCTGGGAGTGAGGATGCAAAAGGCTTGCGCCAGCGGCTTCACCATAGTTCCTGAATAGGCTCACGTACTTCACGTATGGAAGGGATGAAAGAGCCACGAACCTTTCAGCATATACCTTAAAGACGAGGTTTAAGTGGTGGTCGTCTAGCTTGTGAATTTGAGCATCATGATTGGGGGTTTCAATTATGACTTCATGCACTCCTTTCCCTCCGATGTGGATCAGGAGCCCGGCGCAACGCTCAGCTGGGTCCACGTATGGTCTTAGAGCAGGGTAGAGGTTTGGAACCACGCGGACGAGCCAGCCCTTCAATCTTTCATCATCACGGTCAGCCTCAACGACAAGCTTGCCGCTCCTTTCCAAGTAAAGTAATGTGGCTGGAAGCGTCATGTGTTCATTCCCCGGGCAGAAGGGACACACACCACTTGAGGGGTGCAGCGATCTCTTACTCTTGAAATCTGATGGGCGCATGCCTCTTTCCTTGGCGATAATCACCCATCTCCCAGTCAAGTAATCGCGTCTTAACTCGGTCAAGGCAAGTCCTCCTCTTTAGGTTCACCTAACAGTTTACAAAAATTACACATGCTTCCAGGTAAAAGGAAGGCGGTGCCTCTCGCGTTCACGCCTCCAAAAGCCACTGAAGGAACGTAAAGAGGACGTCTGTTTGAAAAGTGGGGGTCATCTCCCAGAAGGCATTATAGCTTCTCAAAAGTTGTAGGCTTCTAGTAGGTTAGTGAGCCACTCAGGCTGGTTTATAGGGTGACCGAAGGCTACAAGCAACAATATGCCCACGATGGCAGAAACTAGAAGTGCCGTCACCCTCCAATCTACATTCTTAGGGTTAAGCGGGTTCCCAAATTTCCTGTATAATCCGAAGAGAATTAATACAGGTATAGCAAGCAGAGTTAGCGATAGAAGACCCATGAAATCCCTCCGAAGATAAACTACTTTAAATTTCAAATGAGTGAATGATCCTTTTTAATTTACCTATCGAAAACACTAAGCGAAAGGCGACTCCTTATTAAAACGGAGGAGATAAGGGACTTTTAAGTGCTGTAACCACACCATGACATTCGCAAGCTGTTCCGATAATCGCTTTGCAACTACGCCCACACGCCTCCATTGCCTTCAGTAGCTCGCTGCCATCAAGGGCGCCCAGTCCTGGCTCTAACTGGTAGCTCCGAAGTATCACACCCTTGGGAGCACTCATCTTTAACAGCTCATACATTGGATGAGGTTTTCTGAAACCTGTGACTGGGCAGACGTCTGGTGCTGTACATGCCAGCTGGCATGTAGCGTTTTTGTTGTATGAAGTTACGATAGTTGCTCTGCCCACGGACACTATAATGGATGAAGGGAGACGTGACGTTAGAGATTCCACAGCTTCCTCCCACTCTTCCATGCTGTACTTCTCCTTCACAAGTGAAGCCGCCACATGTATGGGAGCTGTTGGAAAAACACGATTAGGTTTAAGTTTTTCTATGACGATTAGAGCTACTTCTGTCCCTCCCTCCATAAAGTAGTTTTTCGAAGGGTTTATGCTGTCGACAGCGTCCAGACCGATCCTCGGAAGGGAGAAACGCTGTGCCACGTGACAGTTTCTGTCTTCGTCGATCACGATGAATGACTCAGAGCGGCGTATTAAATATTCTACTGCTTTACATCCAAACCTTCCTCCTCCAACCACAATATTCACGCTGACCAAAAGATGCGCCACCTCATTTTAGTAGACTGCATGTGAACAGCGGCAAACAAGAAACACAGAAAATTACTGAGGGAAA
>JAHLWX010000034.1 GCA_019057675.1 Candidatus Jordarchaeum sp. LHC_1308 | reverse complement strand
TGAGGAAAGAAGTGAGAGGCTTAGGAGGAGGATAGACGAGCTGAGGGAGGCGGAAAGGGAAGCGGAAAAGAGGATAGGTTATGCTAGAGAGAGACTTAACGAGGCGCTCAGCACCCTAGCTCTCATAGAGGCTGGGCTGAATGGTAAGAGGCGTGAGCTAGCATTGTTAGAGGAGGAATATAGGAGAATTGAGAGGGAAATTTCGATAGTTGAAGACGAGATTAAGATGTACGAGGAAAGATCCAGTAGGGCTTCGCTTATCTTGCCTTTGTTACTGCAGGAGAGACAGAGACTGGAGAATAAGGTCGAAGAGTTAAGGAGGACTATGGATCGTTTGAAGGAGGAGGAGGCGAGAGTGAGAGCAATAATAGAGGCGGAGCAAGTCATTCCACCTGAAAGGAGAAGAGAGATAGTTGACTACTTGAGAAACAAAGGGGTGACTGTGCATGGTTTTCTGGTGGATTTATGCGAAGACGTAGAGGTTCCGGGCCCTTTGAAAAGTCTATTCATGGGGATTCTAGTTGAGGAGGTGAGTGATGTCCAGGCAACCTTAAAGTGTATACAGGAGATGGGGCTTGCGAGGGCAACCATCTTCCCAAGGAAATCTGTTAAGCCTTGTGCTACGGATAACAGATCTTTTGCAAGGAGAATCAAAAGCAACAGATTCAAGGATGTTTTTGATTACCTTTTAGGAGACCTAGTTGTGGGGGAAGGGTTCGAGATGGGAGTGGATGTGATAACCGAGTACGGGACATTGTACTCTCGAAAGGGACTGGTAGTCTACGAGGAGTTGGGGTTGGGAAAAGGTGCAGACGTTTCTGCTTTAAGTCGTGAGACGCGAAGACTTCAGAGTAGAATTCAGAAGTTTAGGCGCCTCGTTGAGGGGATTACCGCAACTATAGTTGTACTTGAAAGGGAGATGGAGTCTCTCGTGAGGAGGAAAGGTGAGGGGCTTTCTAAGGCTGCTTCCTTAAGGAAGGAGCTTGATGAGTTGAGGCGAGGTATCGATGAAGTAAAACTTGTTGTTGATGACTTTCAGAAAAAGAGGGACTTGCAGGTAAAAGAGGTAGAGAGATTGCGTGTCGAGTTAAGGGAGGTAGAGGATGAAACGAGGAGGATTGCCGCAACCAGAAGGGAGGTGGAGAAAGAGGATGCGCTATCTCGTGTTGCAGAGCTAGAGAAAATGTTGATGGAAAAAGAGGGAAGGATTATTAGTATTCGAGAGGAGCTCGGAAAGATTGAAGTTGCCTTAGCACGGCTTCAAGGGAAGAGAGAGAAGCTGGAAAAAGAAAGAGCAGTTAGTGAGCTAAGGGATGTTGAGAGAGAAATGGAGGAAGCTTCAAGGAGCTTAGAGAACGTTAAGGCATCACTGTCCAACATTGAGAAACTGTTAGCGGACAAGAGGAAAGAGAAAGAAAAACTTGAAGGGGAAATGGGGGAGCTTCAGAGAGAAATTGATGCAGAAGGAATGAAGCTTAAGAGCATAGATGAAAGAGCAAGGTTGCTGACTAAAGTGTTTGAAGAGATTTTATCGACGCAAGGGGAAGTAGCAAGCGAGCTAAGCAGGATGGAGGCGGAAAGGAAAGGCATTGAGAGGGAGATAGAGGAGCTTCAGTTTGACGTCAGCAAGGTTCCCTTGCCAAACATCGATGAGGCGGAGCTTGAAAAAGAGATAAACCGTCTTTTTGAAGAAAGGAGGAAACTTGAGCCTGTTAATCTTAAGGCTCCGGAACAGTTCGAAAAGGCATTGGAAGAGGTATCGAGCTTCGAAGAAAAAATACGAGGACTGATTGAGGAGAGAAAAAGGATAGAAGAGGTTATAGGAGAGATAAGCAGGCGGAAAAGGGAGGCGTTTATGGAGGCGTTTAATAGCATTAACAGGTATTTTGGAGAATTTTTTTCGGAGCTCTCCCCTGGAGGGTGGGCCAAGCTCGTCCTAGAGAACGATGAAGACCCATTTGAGGGGGGAGTCCTTATAAGGGCTAAGCCCGCGGGGAAGGAGATAAAAAGCATAGAGGCAATGTCTGGAGGAGAGAAGTCGCTGACCACCATAGCGTTTATTTTCGCCTTTTATAGGTATAAGCCTGCCCCGTTCTACCTTTTAGATGAGATAGATGCTTTCCTAGATAAGGAGAACGTGAAAAGGGTGGCTAGGCTTATAAAGAAGCTCTCTAGGGACTCGCAGTTTATAGTTATCACGTTGAAGGATATCATGGTTAGCGAGGCGGACATGGTCTATGGGGTAACATGCGTTGACGGGGTGTCAAGCATAGTAGGGGTTAACCTTCAAGAGGTGTTACCTGCATGAAAGAAATGGAGGCCTTATGGAATTGAAGAAACATCAAGAAGCTAGAGACACCTTTCTCCTACTGCTCGACCCGCCGGAAAGATGGATTAGAAGTCCCTTATCGGTGGATTTAGTCTCTCTCATTGATCAGTTTGCCGAAAAGGTTAGGGAAGGGAATTTCCTCGATCTTGGAATGTGTGGTATGATAGTTTACAATAGCTCATACCTGCACCGCAGAAGAGTGGAGGCCTTCCTTAATTCTCAAAAACCCAAGAAGGAGGAATTAAAAGAGGAGGAAGCCCCTCAAATTGAGCTTGCCCTAAGAAGAGGCATGAAACCTGTAACTTTGGAGGAGCTCGTGAAAGCTCTCCATGAGGCAGTTTCACGCATAAAGTTTAGAGAGTCAAGAAGAAAGAGGGGGGAGACACGAGGTGAAGTCGAAGTAGTAATTGATGGAGAGGAAGTTAGAATTGAGGAGTTAATGGAGGAAGTCTACATGCGCCTTAAGAAACTCTCCAATGGTGGGGGAACTGTAGGTTTTAAGAGATTAATTCTTAGCTATAATTGGAAAAGTATGAGTCGGGAAGCTGCGAGGCTCAAGCTGACACGCATATTACTATGCCTCCTTCACCTTGCCTCCCACAGGAGGATAAATCTCCTACAAGACGAAGAAGGAGACATAAAGGTGATATTAATTGGATGGGGCTGAGGCAGAAGAAGAGGGGCTTAACCTCAGACAGAAAGTTGAGGCCGTTCTTTACATTGCGGGAAGGCCTCTGACCTTGGATGAGATATCTGAGAACGCCGGCGTGGCAAGGAGCGCTGTTAAAAAGGTCTTAGAGCTGCTTGAGCGGGAGTATGACGAAAGAGGAGCTGCATTCACCATAAGGCAGCTTCCGGGTGAAAGGTTCGTTATGGAGCTTAGAGAGGAGCTTGCTCCAATAGCGGAAAAGGTGGCTCCTGATGCTGTTTTGTCAGAGGAGGTCATGAGGACACTGTCTCTTATCGCTTACCTTCAGCCTGTTAAGCAGTCGGCTATAGCTAAAGTTGTTGGTAAAGCAGCTTATAGCCACATTAGAGAGTTAGAGATAAAGGGCTTTGTTAAGTCCGAGCATGAGGGAGCGACGAGGATGTTAAGGACAACAGATTACTTCTCGGAGTACTTCGGGCTTTCAAAGGACATTGGAGCACTCAAAAGGCAGTTAAGACTTAGGGCGAAAGTGAAGATCCCCTTGAAGCTCCCCAGCTAACTCACAATACTGTAAAAGCCGTCCTGCTCCTCAACCAAGCCAAGCTCTTTCAGCCGCTCAAGATATCTTTCAACGTGCCTTTCTCTCAAGTCAAGCTCCTCGGAAATTTCCTCCAAGCGTGCTCCACCTTTTATGACAAGCAAATTTAGAATTATCTTTTCAATGTAATCCAAGTCTAGAAGGTTAATCAACTCGCTTATCTGGACGTTGATCCTCTGCTTAGCGTCAAGGGCCTTCACTCTCCGCCTCTCCAGTTCCCTCAGCTCCTCCCCTATTTTTTCGAGTTCTCCGGCGAGACCTCTCAGTTTATATATGATCTCCTCGAAGGTACCGGAAACAGCCTCATACCCGCTCTTCTCTCGCTTAGCTTCAACAACCTTTAGCTCGTAAAGAGAGGGAGCAACAGAAAAGTCGACCATCAGAAAACTGTTAACCCCATAGTATGTTCTCTCTGGACCTATACTGGACCTTTCACACCCGAGCTTAACGACAAGCCCCCTCTCCTCCAGCACCCTTAAATGGTCCATTACAGCTTTCTGGCTGATGTTTAGCAGGCGTGCCAGTTGGAACGGGTAATGAGGGCCCATCGACAAGAACTTCAGAAGAAGCCTCCTTGTCGGGTTTCCAAGAATATAAAAAAGATCTTCGACATCCATGGGCTCACGCAAAGAAAGCCCACCTCCAGCCGGTAAGGAAGAGATTAATGAGCCGCTGCAGCAAAGTCTTCAGATATCTTTGTGTACCACTCCAGTTGCTTCTTCGAAATGGGACTAACCCTTTCAAGCGCCTTTTCGAAGTGCACTTTCTTTATCTTGCACTTGGAGAAGTCTTCTGTTTTCTCGTCGACCTTACCTTCATTGATGTACTCTCTTATCGCCAACATCACTGCCTCGTTACAGACTGCAGCTATGTCGGCGCCCGTATACCCTTCAGTTCTTGCCGCCAACTCGTCCAAATTAACATCGCTGTCTAGCGGTCTTCCTTTCGTGTGTATTTCGAAGATCTGTTTCCTAGCCTTAAGATCTGGTGGCGGAATGTAGATAAGCCTATCGAAGCGCCCCGGCCTTAAGAGGGCGGGGTCAATTATGTCAGGCCTGTTTGTAGCAGCAATAACAACAACACCTCTGAGCTCCTCCAAGCCGTCAAGCTCCGTCAGCAGCTGACTTATAACTCTCTCAGTTACGTGCGAGTCTCCGGCTCCAGAACCTCTAGTCGGAGCTATCGCGTCCAGCTCATCCATAAAAACTATGCATGGCGCCGCTTGCTTAGCCCGCCTGAAGGTTTCCCTAACAGCCTTCTCGCTTTCGCCAACCCATTTGCTTAGAAATTCTGGACCCTTAACGTGAATGAAGTTCGCTTGGCTCTGAGAGGCTACAGCCTTGGCCAGAAGAGTCTTTCCAGTCCCGGGCGGGCCATAGAGCAGAATACCCTTTGGCGGTTTCGCGCCCATGTAACTGTAGAAACCACCGTACTTGAGAGGCCACTCAACGGTCTCTATGAGTTCCTGTTTAACATTGTCAAGTCCTCCTATGTCGTCCCACTTGACGTTGGGAACGTCAATCGCTACTTCCCTCATCGCTGATGGCTCAATGCTCATGAACGCGTTCATGAAGTCATCCCGGGTGACGACTAGCTTATTGAGAAGATCCGCAGGTATAGTGTCCTTCTCGAAGTCTATTTCCGGAAGTATCCGTCTGACAGCTGACATAGCTGCCTCTCTGCACAACGCTGCTAAGTCAGCACCAGTGTAACCATGTGTGATTCCTGCGAAGTAATTCAAGTCGACGTCGTCTGCCAGTGGCATTCCTCTAGTGTGGATTTGCAGTATCTCAAGTCGTCCATCCTTGTTTGGGATCCTTATCTCGATCTCCCTGTCAAAGCGTCCAGGCCTCCTGAGCGCCGGGTCTATCGCGTTTGGCCTATTGGTCGCACCTATGACTACAACCTGACCCCTAGATTCCAGCCCATCCATCAGGGCGAGGAGCTGCGCCACAACACGCCTCTCAACTTCCCCAGTCACTTCCTCTCTCTTTGGGGCTATACTGTCGATTTCGTCTATGAATATTATGCTTGGAGCGTTCTTCTTCGCCTCCTCGAATATCTCTCTTAGGCGCTCCTCGCTCTCACCATAGAACTTACTCATTACCTCTGGGCCACTTATCGATATAAAGTGGGCATCCGTCTCGTTAGCCACAGCTTTCGCTAGGAGCGTCTTACCAGTTCCCGGAGGACCATACAGCAGGACGCCTTTAGGTGGATCAATGCCGAGCCTCTGGAATATCTCTGGGAACCTCAGCGGTAGCTCAACCATCTCTCTGATCTTCTTTATCTCTTCGCTTAGTCCACCTATGTCTTCATATGAGACCTTAGGCACGCGTTTCTTCATAACTTCCTCTGCAGGCTTGTCGCTGATGACGACTTCCGTCGCGTAATCCATAAGAACCGCTCTGGCCTTGGGCTTGTGATCAACGACCATGAGCCCTAACTTCCTACCCAAGACGGGGATCTCGATGATGTCACCTATCGAGACAGGTCTTCCAATGAGAATGTCCCTGAGGTATGACTCACCTCCACTAATGCGCAACGGCTCTGTTGGGGCGAAAGTTATGCTGCTCGCTTTTTTGACCTCCGTCTTCTTGATGATGACCTTGTCATCTATACCGACGCCGGCATTTCGCCGCGTTGCACCATCAATTCTTATGACGTTCTTACCCCTGTCTTCAGGGTAGCCAGGCCATGAAAGAACAACAGTGCTCTTCTTGCCCACTATTTCTATAGCGTCACCCGTCGATATACTCATTCGCTCAGCAACCAGCGGGTCTATCCTAGCTATGCCTCTTCCGGCATCTTGAGGTTTAATCTCAGCGACGCGCAACACTTCTCCTTCACTCATAAGTACCGCCTCCAGAAGATTCGGTTCACGAGAAATGTTTTAAGATGAGGTTTTAGAGCCACGGCACTCCCATCAGCCGAGCCAACTCCATACCCACCTTTCGGGTGACGTATGAGAGCTAGCTCAATTATGTCTAGTATATTACTAAAAGTAAATTTCTTTATAAATATTTCGCATAAAATGCCGCAATTCTCGGAAAAACAGCAAACTTCGTAACGAAATGACGGCGTTAGGGGGACCAAAGCGAAACAGCCCCTCGTTAAGAAATCATAATTTATAAATTTTTTTGATATAAAATACCAAAAAATTTAAATTAAATTGGGGTTGGAAGTTTTGATGAAAAATAGTTTGAGGTGGTGTGAGGCTTGTCTGACGGGTACCGCGAGATGTGGAGAGAGCTTGGCTTAGACTTGAAAAGGCACGACGAACTTCTAGCATCTCTGCAGCCGGTTTATCAGAATATGTACCTCTCTCAGAAGAATAGACCAAAAGCGATGGGGTACTACGACTTTGTCGTCTCGGAGATACATGGGATAAGGATAAAGGAGCTCGTGGATTTCAGGAAGAAAGGTGGGAAGGTCGTCGCGACCTTTTGCCTCTATGTTCCGGAGGAGCTTGTGCTCGCCTCCGGGGCTGTTCAGATAGGCCTCTGTGGAGGAGCCAATACTACTATTGAAGATGCCGAGAGAGACTTGCCGAGAAACCTTTGTCCTTTAATCAAGTCGTCTTATGGCTTTAAAGTATCGGCTCTCTGCCCCTACTTCGCTGTGAGCGACCTTGTCGTCGGGGAGACCACTTGTGACGGGAAAAAGAAAATGTACGAGTTACTTGGCAGGCGTATGCCGGTTTACGTGGTCGAGCTTCCTCATAAACCATACACTAAGCATGCTAGGGCGCTCTGGTTTGAGGAACTCAAGCTTCTCAAGGAGAGACTTGAAAAGCTCACTGGTAACAAGGTAACTGCAGAATCCCTTAGAAATGCAATTAACCTTGTGAATAAGAAGAGAAGGGTGCTTAAGAGGATATTTGAGGCTAGGAAGGCACGTCCTTCTCCGATAAGCGGTAAGGATGCTATTCTGGTAACTCAGATCGCATTCTATGACGATGTTACCCGCTTCGTAGAGAAAACGAAGGAGCTCGCAGAGGAACTTGAAGAGAGAGTTAAGAAGGGAGTAGGAGTCGTAGATGATAACGCCCCTAGGATAGTGGTTAGTGGTTGCCCCATGGCTATTCCGAACTGGAAGCTCCACCACATTGTGGAGAGTAGTGGGGCAGCAATTGTTGCTGAGGAGTCATGCACGGGTTCAAGATACCTTAACATTGGAGATATAAACTCGAGTGCTGACAGCGTAGATGGCCTTCTAAAAGCAATATCGGAAGCTTACCTGAATATTCACTGCGCTTGCTTTACGCCCAACGATGAAAGAGTTAACGACGTGGTCAAAATGGTGGAAGAGTTCGATGCTGACGGCGTAATACACTACAACCTTCACAGCTGTCATCCTTACAGTGTGGAGGCCAACAAAGTGGTTAGAGCACTCAAGGAGAATGGAATTCCCGCGATTAGCATAGAAACAGATTATAGTAAAGAGGATGTTGGGCAGCTAACTACCAGAGTTGAGGCTTTCATCGAAATGCTCAGAAAGTAGGCCTAATATGGTGAAACGATGGGTTTCGTAATGGGCATAGATGCAGGGTCAACCACGACTAAAGCCGTGCTCCTCAATGGAAATGCTATTTTAGCCTATGATGTTAGACTGACGGGAGTTAACCCTGAAGAAACAGGTAAAGATCTTATTTTTTCACTTTGTTCAAATGCTGGCATCAGCTTAGATGATTTAGACTGCGTTGTGGCTACGGGTTATGGGAGAGCGAGCATGAGTTACGCTAACATAAAGGTTTCCGAGATAACATGTCACGCTAAGGGAGCCTACTTCATAGATGAAAAAACACGGATAGTGATTGACGTAGGAGGGCAGGATAGTAAAGTGATCGCTCTTGGTGAAGGAGGAGACGTACTGGACTTCTACATGAATGATAAGTGTGCAGCTGGAACAGGGAGATTTCTTGAAGTGATGTGCTCCAGACTTGAAATGAGCTATGAAGAGTTTGTAAACGCTGCTCTCAGTTCCCGTAACCCGGTGAAAATATCGAGCATGTGCACTGTTTTCGCCGAGTCTGAAGTCGTATCTCTAATAGCTAAAGGAGTTGAGAGAGAGGATATTGCGGCGGGACTTTGCCGTTCAATAGTAGACCGGTTGTCCTCTATGGTAAGGAAGCTGGAAGCAAGGGGACGTATACTGATGAGCGGCGGTGTGGCGAAGAATAGAGCGATAGTGAAGTTGCTAGAGGAGAAACTTGGAGAAAGGATAAAGGTACCAGATGAACCTCAAATAGTAGGTGCATTGGGAGCGGCATTAATAGCTAAGAATAAATCAGAGAATTGCTGTTGAGCTTATTAGTATTCTACGCCCTCTCGCCTTCTTTTCGATATTGCCATTTCTGAGGATTTTGAAACTACCTCGTAGAGGATCGCCTTTTTTCCTTCTTTCTTTCTTAGGAGTCTTCCCAGTCGTTGAATAAACTCGCGCTTACTTCCGCTTCCTCCGAGGATTATGCCTATGTTTGCCTCTGGAACATCTACTCCTTCATCCAGAACCTTGCTGGTAACGACGGATCGGTAGACTCCCTCTTTAAATTTCCTTAGTATTTCTCGCCTTTCCTTCTTTGGGGTTTTATGGGTGATGGCGGGTATCAGGAAGGATGAGCTTACCTTGTAAACTAAGCTGTTGTGCTCCGTGAATATTATGATCCTGTCGTTTGCGTGTTTTTCAAGTATTTTTGACAGGGCTTCAAGCTTAGAGGAGGAGTTTATTGATATTGTTCTTGCCCTGTGTCTTGCTAGGAGGGCTGTTCTGGCTTTCGGATCTCTCCCGCTTCTGAGGATGAGTTTCCTGAAGTCTTCTGGGGATGAAATTGAAAGGTTGTTTTCCTTCAGGTAGTTTACATAGACGTTGTATGCCGCTTCGTATTCCTTTTTCTCCTCCGGTGTTAGGTCGACGAGGACGCGTTTTATCTCGTACTCGGCAAGGTGGCGCCCGGCTAGATCTTTTATGGGAACCTCGTATATTACTCCTCCTATGAGGCGGCTGAGTTCAACGTGCAATCCATCTGAGCGTTCAGGTGTCGCCGTGAGTCCCATTCTATATGGGGCGGCTGACATTTCGGCTATGTGGGAGTAGCCGGGTGATGGAAGGTGATGGACTTCGTCGAATATTACAAGTGAGAACTTGTTTCCCAGCTCTTCAGCTCTAAGGTAGGCGGTATCATAAGTTGCCACAGTTACGGGTCCAAGGACGTGCTCTCCTCCTCCGTAGAGTCCGACTTCCACGTCGAGAAGGTCTGATGCCGTTGTAGCCCACTGATCCATGAGGTCCAGCGTCGGCACGACGACGAGCGTCGCCTCGGAGACCATGGAGATTGCTTTCATGGCGACGAATGTCTTGCCGGAGCCCGTCGGCATAACTATGACGCCGCGTCTGCCAGCTTTAACCCATGCATTTACAGCGTCCTCCTGATAGTCTTTCAGTTCTGCCTTAAAGCTGAGGAACGGGCATGGAATCAAGTCTAAGACGTTATCGGTGAATTCTAGGTTTGATGTATTAAGGAACTCGACGATGTCCCTGTAATACATTGCCAATGAGCGGTAGGCGCCTACCCTTTCATCCCACCTCGAATTAGGAACTTGCATACCGTAGACGAGGATGGTGCCCCTGTCATACTCCAGCCTAATCATGGCCTCACCTTTAATAAAAAATGCTGTCGCCACTAAATTTTTATTTTTCCTTGAATAAGGGTGACAGTTTCATTTTTTTGGGGTAAGTTAATTTTTCAAAGCTTTCTTCCCAAGAATATCCAGACTGGACAGATCCATTTAAGGTAGAAGTTTTTTAGTATGAATTTTGCTGCACGCATTATTAGTCCGCTCACCTTACTCGACTTTAAGTGTGAAAGGGCAGACCGCAACGCATTCGTTTTTTCCTCTAGATCCCAAGAGTGAAGACGTATCCCTGCGTTCTCGAAGAGCTTAATTAGCTTTGGATATAATGGAAGAAAGAAAACCTCGTTGGACTCGCCTCTCTTCATGATTTTAACGTATGCGTCGGCAAGCCTTCTCGGGAGGAGAGTGAAGAAGGGAAGAAGGTAATGGTTGTCTTTCCATATTATTCGGGGAGAGATTCTGTTAGGACAAGTGAGATAGACTACTCCCCCTTTCTTTAAGACTCGGGCTACTTCGCCAACCATCCCAGCAGGATTCTTTAAGTGTTCAATTATGTCGCTACAGGCCACGAAGTCGAAGACGCCATCCTTGAAGGGCATGCTTTCGCCACTTGCCACCATAAGGTTCAGTTCAACACCTTCTTCCTTAGCCCATGCCTCGGCGACCTTAAGATATTTTGGGTCTATGTCGAATGCGACGACGGTGGAGCTCCTCTTCGTGAAGGCTATTGCCAGCCCACCCGCCCCACAGCCTACATCGAGAAAGAATTTTCTTTCTACAGGTGAGAAACGCTCTAATAATTCGAGAAGCATCTCTCCTCTCTTTACGCCGAGAAACGTGTATATGAAGTAAAGTTCGTATAGCTTTCTAGAGCCGGGGATAGTAGGCTTTATCAGTTTTTTCCATAAGGTTCTAGCATCGTTCTCCATTGGAAGCACCATCCTTCCGAGGCTAGAACTGGGTTAAGATGCGAAGTGATGGTAATAAGCTTACTGTTAATATATTATCCGTAACGTGCAAGCCCTTCAACATAGGAGTAGTCCGCCTTAAGGTGATTGGCTTGCGCCATTTCTCCTTTGATGGCTTTTTCCATGGAGCCAAATTGCCTCTTAACCTGTTCTTCAACTGGCACGCATGTCCTTATGGCGTCTCTCATATGGTGTCTTTCTATCAAATTGCATCCCTCTTCGACAGCAAGATCCCCTGCCATTCTCACCACGCCACCCAGATCCCTTAGCCTTAGTGTTATGGCGTTTTTCTCGCCGTCTATTATTTCAGCTCGCCGAATGGCTTCCTTAACTAGCTCTTCGACTGCATCCCGTGTGGCGTGCGGTATCCTTCCGTCTGAGACGACTTCTTGGGCTACGAATTGAGCAATCTTCGCCCTGTTTTCCGGCGTGTCGGGCATTGTCGAGTTTAAAAGGATCTCATAACCGTTACCCTGAATCCTTGACCTTAACGGGGACAGGATAGCGGGGAGGTCTTGGATGTTGCATGCGCCTATGAACATGAAGTCGCAGGGGACGCCGTCAACCCTCACATTGGAACCACTACTCTGAGGATTACGTCCCGTTATGGGAAACTTCTTGTCTTGCATGGCGGTCAGAAGGAAGCTTTGAAGATGACCTAAGTGGGGTAGCTCGTCAACATAGAGAACTCCTTCATGTGCCTCGTGCACTGCGCCAGCCACCACCCTTTTGTAGGGTGGAGTCCCAAGCTCGGGGTGGCTTCCATATGGGTCGTGAAGAACGTCCCCTAGAAGCTCGGTTTCGCTTCCTCCCGTTGCCTGCACGAACGTTTTCCTGTTCAATGGCACTAGAATCTTCCGTGGACTAGACTTCTCAAACTTTCCTAAAGTTTCAAGGTCGCTTTGCCTTAGAACCCTAACAGATGGTACTTCTGGGTCATGATGTATAGCCTCGTAAACCACTACCTCCTCCTTACCATCATCCCTCTTAACGGTGTGCGGAACAACTCTCTTGAACCTCTTCTGCTCTATGGAGAGCACATATTTTTCGTAGAGATCCCTAAAAGGCGAGGAGAAGGCGCTCTTCTCAAACTCTTTTTCGTCGCCACAGTAAGGGCAACTGGCACTGGTTGCGGAGCTTAGCATACCGCAGTTCTTACACCGGTAACCCAGCCTAACAGCAACTTCGAAGGGTATATCACGCGGCTTAACCAGTTGTCCCACAGGCTCCTCTCCACGCTTTACGCCTCCCCCAACAACTTCAACCAGAGGTCTTTCAGGGTTCTTCGGGTTATGTACAACCCAAACCTCCTCTTTTGGAGTAGGAAGAAGAAAGGCGACGGCCTTGGCTATCATCGACTTGCCTACTCCCGGATAACCAACCAGAAGAAGATGCCTCCTTTGCCTTACTGCCAGCTTAGCCATCTTGACAGCATGATCCTGTCCTATAACCCTGTCCAGTGGGTTAGATGGAATCAGGATATCCATCGTAGTTTCAAGTTCATCAAGATAAAAGCCAACTGCAGGATTCAGAAGGACATGGCCAGACACGTGAACCGCCCTCAAAATACCCTCACGAAGAGACAGAGAAGGCTGAAAATAAAAAACCAAGTAATTCCCAAGGACAACATCGACCCTCTTGAAGCAATAATGAAATAATGAAAAAGGATTTAAGTTAACGAAAATAAGAGTTAAGAGAAAGACACGGCATATTTTGGGGAAATGTGAAAGGGGTCAGTATGCCTGAGGTGGTATAGTGGCTAAGGGCATCTTTGTTTTAGGGATGCTCCTACTTATCTTCGGTATTGTGATCCTAGTGCTATTCCCCATTATAGGGTTTTTAGGCATACTCATAGGGGTCGTATTCGTAATAGTTGGCATAACAACGGAGGAGGCTGAGCCAGCTCCAGTTCCGCCCCCACCAGCACCCGTCAAACCAGAAACATATGGAAGCAAACATGGAGCTCATAAAGCTGGATCAGCTGAAGTTGAGAGGAAGTTGCCTGCTCCTGGCTATGTTTACTGTCCCTATTGTGGAGAGCAAATACCGAAAACATCTAAGTTCTGTCCTAACTGTGGCGCTGCACAGGATTAAGAAGGAGGAGGGGGAGGGGGTGGTTGGGCAGCTCATGATGGAGCATGAGCTGCTCTCCAAACCATCCTTCCCAGTTTGCAGGAGGAGAAGTGAGCCCTTTCTATTTTTACCCGCGCTCCATGTCTTAGCAAAAGCACGTAGAGGCTTTGAAGTGTTTGTCGGTCTAGGACTATAGTGGTGAAGTGTATTCCGTCTTGGGAAGCTGTTACTCCTTCTCTGAGTAGCTCCAGTCTTCTCTCTGCTTTCTCTAAGAAGAGCCTTACTTCTCTTGGCTGATACGGCAGTCCATTGAAGGTGAAGGTAACCCTGTAAGCTCCGTCCTTGACGGCGTTAAAGACTTTCGTCTGTCTCTCCTTGCCTCCTTTTACCTCTACCAGTTTTTCTACAGGGAGTTGTGCTTGCACGATTAGTCTGCGTGTCGCCGCCAATGTTGGAACCCCAAGGTTAAGATTTGTGATTTGTAGGATATATTTGGTAATGCGCCTCCAGTTTCCAGTGTTTCCAGTGTTTCCAGTGTCTCCAGTGTTTCCTCCAAATCCTCGTCAAACTTAAAAATGGGTAATACAGTAAGGCGAGTGGTGTCTTGTTTGAGCGGCGGCAAGATGACGTACAAGAATGCAGGTGTGGATATTGGTAAGGTGAGGAGAGTTCACGGAGAGATTGGTGCATTCGTCGAGAAAACGTTCGCTTTCAGGAAGGGAAAGTTTGGGGAGGTTTTGGGGAAGTTTGGGCACTACGCTAACCTGATAGATGTGGGGGGCGGAAGGGCGCTGGCGCTTCACAGCGATGGAGTGGGGACAAAGGTCCTAGTGGCCCAGCTGATGGATAAGTACGACACTATTGGCATAGACTGCGTCGCCATGAATGCTAACGACATAATATGTATTGGAGCTGAGCCTGTAGCTTTAGTTGATTACTTGGCTGTCGAGGAACCAAGGGAGGAAATGATATCCGAGATAATGAAGGGGCTTGTCGCTGGGGCAGAGGAGGCGGAAATGGCTGTCGTGGGAGGGGAAACAGCCATAATGCCGGACGTTATAAAGGGCGCTGTTCCGGGGAGGGGGTTCGACCTCTCGGCTACAAGCATAGGAGTTGTGGAAGTTAATAGAATTGTGACGGGGGCAGCTATGAAGCCAGAAGACATTGTCGTGGGGTTGGAGAGTAGCGGGGTGCACTCGAATGGCATCACATTGGCAAGGAAGGCCCTCTTAGAAAGGAGGGGGTTAAGTGTCCACGATAAACTTCCCATCTCAGGCGAAAAGGTTGGAGAAGCGCTCTTAAAGCCGACGAGAATTTACGTTAAACCTGTATTGGAGGCCTTGGGAGTCGCTGAAGTTCATGGCTTAGGGCACGTGACGGGGGGAGCTTTCAGTAAGCTTAACAGGATTTGCATGGGACGGGTGGGATTACTTCTGGATCAAATGCCTGAGCCTCACCCCGTCTTTTTCGACATTCAAGAGGCGGGAAACGTGGACGAGGAGGAGATGTATCGAACGTTCAACATGGGGGTCGGATTCGTGATCGTGACAAGCAAGGAGACCGTGGAAAACGTCATCGAAGCATGTAGAAGGCACAGGGTAAACGCAAGCATTATAGGAAAGGTTGTTGAAGATAAAGGGGTACGATTGGTCACATCGAAAGGAAGGATGATTAAACTGTAGCCGGAGGATAAGGCATGAACGAGAATAGCGCAAGCTTAAGTGGCTTCGTGGCCAGCTTGCTCGGGCGGGGCAATGTGAAAGTGTGGAGCAAGGATGAACTTAATGCCTCGCTCCTCCTATTCGGAGACGTCCTAACCAAGCTTCTCCTCTTAGGATCTATTCTCCCCCTTTTGTGGCATACTGATTATCTTCCAGCATGGTACCTTTCAGCCGCTGCCGGAATATATCATGCACCTTTCACCCTCATGGGAGTAATAAACATTCAGGGAGTACAAATTCCGGTCGTTGTTAAGGAAGGATACCCTCTCCCCCAAGACCTCCAGATCTATGTGCCTCACACACCGTGGATTCTCATATCAGCCCTTATCTCGTCGAGCGCCTTCGCAACCCTAGTTGGAGGATTAGCTTACAGTTACTATGCTTACTGTAAAACAGTTAAGACTGGAAAGGATTTCGCCGCCCCGCCCTTCGGCCCAAGCCTCCCGGCGGCGTTCCTTATATTAGTAGGCGTCGTGTCCACTGCCCGAAACATCCTTGGCTTAGACGTCTATACTGCCGTCTCGATAGCCATAACAACCAACATCGTGTGCTCAATCATAGAAGCAGCCATTGCCTTAGGCGTGGTAGAGCGCATCAAAGGGCGTCTTCCGCTTCCCGGAGTTCTTGGGGTCTCAGCAGGCATAGGGCTTGCATGGGTAATAGTTGGGCTCTTCAGCTTCGCAGCAGGAACGCCTATCGGCGGAGTCTACGGAGCGACAAGTAACTGGCCTCAGCTAAGTCCTGCGATAGGGCTGATTGTAACTGCCATAATACTAGGCGGACTGCTATTCAGAGTGTATAGCAGGGTTCCGCCAGCCCTAGCTGCACTGGTGGCAGGCATGATCCTAGTGGTGGCCAGCACTTTCTATGCAGGTTCATGTGCAGGTGACCCATACTTCTACTTCAAGGAGGTTTGGGTGAGTGTATTCGGGGGTGCTGGACCCCAGTTTTTGCTTGCCTGCATATTAGGGCTTGACCCAACTCCATATGTTCACTTGGGTTGCTTCACGGCGTTGCTTCCGTCTCTCCGTCTCGAAATTCTGGGGAGGGGACTTGAAGCACTTCCCCTGATCTTAGCTGTAACTGTCCCAATACAAGTCTACGACGTTGTGGAGAGTTACGCTAACACTAATGCGTGTAACTTAGCGTTAGCACGCAGGATGGGAATCAGCAGCTATGAGGTTGAAAGGTGGACGGAGGAGAACGGCTACTCTCCCTCAAAAATAATGCTAATAGATGCTCTTGCAAGTTTAGTGAGTGTTCCTCTCGGAGGATGGGTTCCAACGGTTAACTATGTGGGATCAGTGGGCTACGTGAGAACTGGGGCCAGAGCCGGGTACCCTGTGCTGGCAGGAGCACTCTTGATTGCTTTAACATGGACGGGCGTATTTTACCTTGTCCCATTGCTTCTGCCTGTTTCCGTGACGGCGCCAGTACTTTTATTCATAGGAGGAGTAACTGTTGCTCAGGCATTCAGAGAAGTTTACGAGGCGAATATAGAGAAGGAGGAGGAAAAGGCCTTGGGGGACTTCTTCGCCGTGTGCCTCGCGATGACTCCGCAGTTCTTCTCCGTGATAGCCAGCATTTTAACAATCAACTTTAGCCTGTCACTAACAAGAACGCCAATGAACGCAGCCCTTTCACCATACATGCTACTGAACAACGTTTTCTACTTCACCTGCAAGGTTGACAGCTTAATCATCAGGGTGCCATATGCGAAGCTTCTCGGAGCATACGGATATGGCATAAATCAAACCTTCAACTATGCATCGCTCATGATGGGGTGGTCGGGGATTCTATTTCTAGGATTAAATGCGAGCTTAATAGGACTGGTTTGGGGGAGCATAGCCTCCGACATGAACCATGGAAGGTTTAATCGCGCCGCAAAGATGGCGATCACAGCAGCCTTCTTATCGCTCCTAGGCGTGATGCATTCCTACTCTGTTTCACTGTCCAGCTTTGAGCTGCTCTCCATGCTCCCATGGACACTAGCATACTTGGCAGTAGCCGCATTAATTTTTATTAGAAAAGGAGAGTAGATAATTGGTGCTACCCACTACGGAACAAATGGAAGCATCGTCCCTATCGTTTTTCTTGTTAGAAACTAGAATTGTGAGAGGGTAAACATCACTTAGCGCCGCTTCGAGGAAAAGCGAGTTGAGAGAAGTCATTTTGAGGGAGGAGGATGCGACACCGGAGACCACGAGAACTCTGAGAGCTTCTTTCAGTCTGAGGTCTGACGTGCCGTTCATGTGAACTCTGAGCGGGCTTCTGAGAAGATATAAGGCAGCGTCCTGTAACCCTTTCCTTCTCAGTTCTTGAAGGGCAATGCTACAGCTTCTTGGTGGAGGAGGAGCAGCCCATATGAGCGTGTCCTTTCCCACACCCTGAAGGTGTATGATGCGGTTGTCGTAGAGTTCTTTCAACACCTTTCTCGGGTTGGTAAAAAGCTTGCACGAGGCACTCAAAACCAAGTTGGCGTTAACTCCCGGTGGCATGTGAAGTATGAGGTCATAGAGAGCCCTAGCATCCTTCCAGTCGTCGTGCTCCCCTCTGAGAAGGCTGCTACTAGTAACCGTGACAGTCAGCCTTCCATCGGAAACGATAAATGCCCCAGCCATTTCAAGGAACCTTTTACTTATCTTTTCCGCCTCATCATTCGAAACCTTAGCGACTTCTTTCACGAGCCTTGGTAGCTCGGCTGGCACTTGAAGGAGCCTGAGAAGCCTAGCGGTAAGAGCCTCCATCTTCCCCATGTAGAACACATCTATATGCCTTCTTGCCTCGTAGGCGGGAAGACGTGTCTCCCCGCAACCAAACTTCCTGTTGAAGGACTCTAGGAAGACCGATTTCACAGGCTCCGCGAAGGGAGCATTTATAGAGGCAGAGAAGGATACGGCGTCCCTGCATGCCCGCGTAGGGCTAACCAGCAATGTTTAGACCCCCCTCCCCCTCTTACCCCAAACGGCCTCTAGACCGTGTTTAGGCTTAAACATCCTGTAGAAAACCTTTGCTTCGACATCGCTCTTCCTAGCCATCTTGATTATTCTGGTGAAAAACTCGTCAGTTAGAAAGTCAAGTAGAGGATCCTCAATTAGGCTGAAGGCATGCGCGAACTCCAATGGCCAAGGAACATTGTTCACGTTGCTTGCTTGGTAGTAAAGGGCTGAGCAGACATACTCGAAGAGTCTTTCGTCTTCGACTATGCTCCGGTGTACTTCAACTCTTATTGGCATGGCATCATGAGGCTTAAAGTAGAAGAAGCGCATGTCCGATATGAAGCGCGAATAGTTCCTGCCAAATATTTTCCTCTTAGCCAAGTCATCCCAGAGCTTACTCTTACTTGGAGTCGTAATTATCAGCTTTCTCTCTCCGTTTTTGCTGGATGCTGGGAGAAGCAAGTCTAGGAGAGCTGCATCGCTGACCCTGCCATAAAGCCCTATTGATTCTGGAAGTTGAGGTGAGCTTGAAACAAGCTCCGTTGAGTGGGGGGCTTTAAC
>JAHLWX010000033.1 GCA_019057675.1 Candidatus Jordarchaeum sp. LHC_1308 | reverse complement strand
GGGGGGGTGGTTTTAGGTGGTGGGGGTTGGGGGGTGTTCTTCTAGTTTGTTTATTATTTTTGGGAGGATTTCTTGTACGTCGGCTATTGCTCCGTAGTGGGCGACGTTGAAGATTGGTGCTTGGGGGTCTTTGTTTACTGCTATTATTAGTTCGCTGTCTTTCATTCCTATGGTGTGTTGGAAGGCGCCGCTTATTCCTAGTGCTATGTAGATTTTTGGTTTTACTGTTTTTCCTGATATTCCGACTTGTCTGTCTTTGGTGAGGAGTCCGCTGTCTATGACGGGTCTGCTGCCGGCGAGTGTTCCTCCGATGAGGGCGGCGAGCTTTGTGGCTAGTTGGAGGCTTGCTGTGGCTCCTCTGCCGATGGCTACTATTGCGTCGGCTTTGCATATGTCGACTTCGCATTTTTCGGGTTCGATGAGCTTTAAGAATCGCCTTTTTGGGGGCTTTGTGGGGTTTAGTTTTAGCTTGATGATCTTGCCGCTGAGTTTTGCTTCGTTCTTGAAGATGCCTTGTCTTACTGTTAGGATGCATGGTGTGCGGCTTATTTTTAGGTCTACCATGAGTTTTCCTTGGTAGATGTAGCGTGAGACTGTGAGTCCTTTTTGCTCGGGGGATGCTTCGACGATGTCTGTCACGATGGGGCAGTGGAGTTTTGCCGCTATGAGGGGGGCGAGCTCGTAGCCTTGGGAGGTGTTGCCTAGGAGTACCGTGTCGGGTGGCTCCCTCTTGAAGAGCTGTAGTAGGACGTCGGCGTGGGATTCAGGGTTGTAGTTTTCGAGTTGGTCTCCGCTTATTGACCATACGGTGTCGGCGTGGCTGGCGAGGCTATTTGAGAGGGTTTCGTCTCCGATTATGACTGCTTCGCTTGTCCCGTCGCCCTTGATTTTGTTGGCTAGGTTTAGGAGCTCGAATGATGTCGGGTTGAGTTCTCCGAGTCTGTGTTCGGCTATGGCGAACACTCTCACCGTAACACCCCCTTGCTGCGGATTAGCTCGATGAGTTTCTCGGCGACTTCGAGTGGGGCTCCGCTTATGATCTCAGCTCTCCTTGTTGGGGGAGCGTATATGCGCTCGGTGGACACTGTGGCGTCTCCCAGTTTTACCGGGTGGTCTTTTAGTTCCTTCGCCTTCGCGGCCTTAATTCCCATTATCGAGACGTACCTTGGCTCGTTTATTCCGCTTTGAACGGTCACCAGGCATGGGAGTGGGAGGGCGACCTCCTCGCGGTATCCGCCTTCAAGCTCCCTTACCGCCCTCGCTTCCCCGCCCTCCACGCTTAGCTCGGTTACGGCTGTGGCGAAGGGGATGTCGAGTTTTGCCGCTGCGAGGGCTCCGACCAGGGCGTTGTTCGCGTCTTGGCTCATAAAGCCCGAGAGAACGATGTCGAAGGCTTCGCATTTTAATACGTCTACCACGGCTTCGGCCGCCATGCTGGCGTCGAAGCCTGGTTCTGCGGGGACCTTAATTGCCCTGTCGACGCCCATCGCAAGGCACTTTCTCAGGGTGGCGTCGCAGTTGGTTCCTACGCTTACGGCGACGACCTCGCCTCCGTGCTTCTCCTTCAGCCTAACGGCTTCCTCCACGGCATACCTGTCCCATTCGTTTATGTCGTAGGTGAGGCATGTGGGGTCAAGGCTTTTCCCGTCAGCGCTGACGCGGAGAAGGGATTCAGGTGAGGGGGAATGTTTGACGAGCACGAAGATCCTCATGGGTTCGCCTCCTACCTTAACGGGTGGCGCCTGACGGCTCCAAGCTTCGACGGCAGCTCTCCGAGGAGAGACCTGGCTAAGAGTTCGACCTCTATTTCTCTTGTCCCCTCGTATATTTCTAGGACCCGCACGTCTCGGTACATTCTTGAGATGGCTTGGTCTCCCATGAAGCCGTATCCCCCATGTATCTGGAGAGACTCGCTCACCACGTCTTGTGCGACCCGTGCGGCGAAGTACTTCGCCATGGCGGTCAGCCCTGGGTCAGGCTTCCCCCTGTCGGCTTCGACGGCCGCTTGGAGTGCCAGCAGCCTTGCGGCTTCAATCTTGGTCCTCATGACGGCCAGCTTTTCCCTGGTCACTTGAAAGTCGGCGAGGCGCCTCTCGAACGCTTCCCTGTTTTTCGCGTACTCTAAGGCGAGCTCAAAGGCTCCCTGAGCTATGCCTACGGCTTGGAAGGCTGTATGTATGCGGGTTAGGTTGAAGAAGTCCATGGCTTGCCTGAAGCCCTCGCCCTCCACCCCGACAAGGTTGCCCTGCGGAACAGCAACGTCCTTGAAGTATACCTCAGCTGTGTCGCTCGCCCTTATTCCCAACTTGTTCGTCAGCTTCTTCGCCTCCAGACCCGGAGCTCCGCGCTCAACGACGAAAACGCTCAGCCCCATGCTCCTCTTGGGAGCGCCGGGGCTTGTTCTGGCCAAAACAACGTAGTAGTCCGCTATCGAGCCGTTAGTTATGAACGTCTTTACTCCGTTGATGGTGTAGTTGTCTCCGTCCCTCCTGGCTGAAGTCCTGACGGCTGCGATGTCGCTGCCCGCCTGCGGCTCTGTGAAGCAGGAGCAGCAGATCTTCTCGCCTCTCGCCACCGGGGGCACGTATTCTTCCTTTTGCTCCTCGCTTCCAAACATGAGGATCATTTCGGAGCCGAAGGTTGTTGAGAGTATCATTCCGAGCCCGCCGTCGACCCGCCAGAACTCTTCAACAGCCAGGCAGTAGGCTAGGAGGCCCATCCCCTGCCCGCCGTACTCCTCTGGGATATGGAGGCCGACGAATCCCAAGCTTGCAGCTTTCCTCAGCAGTTCGAAGGGGAACTTCTCTTCCCTGTCGCTCTCCTCGGCGTACTTGGGGAACTCTTTCTCCGCGAACTCGCGGGCGGCTTCTCTAACAGCTTTTTGCTCCTCGCTTAATGTGAGGTCGCTCAGCATGCATTACACCGCCGTGAAAGCCGGGTTGGCTACGCTTCAGGATACCTTCTAGCTATGAGGTCTGCGTCATAGTACTTTTTCTCGTAGCTTTCTATTACGTCGTCGGCTGCTTCTAGGCTGAGGACTTCTATTGTCCCGTCCTCTATCTGGAGGGCTCTGGCGTCCCTGAAGAGTTTCTCTATGATCATTTCCTTGCTTAGCCCGTAAGCCCCAAAGACCTGCAGTGCCTCGTCGGCGACTTCATACGCTATTCTTTTTGCGTAGACTTGAGCCATCCTAGCGTGTCTTGGCGAGGCGTCAAAGGTCCCTTTCTCGAATATTTTGCGGTGAGTGTACTCCATGGCTTTCCTCACGTAGTAGCGTGCCGACTCAACTTTTTCGAACATCCTGTAGAGAGAGAGCTTGATGTTCTTGTGCTTCACGAGCGGGGCGCCGCCCTGCACCCTTTGCCTCGCGTACCTCAATGCTTCCTCGAAAGCAGCTCTGGCGAGCCCAACGGAGAAGGCGCCCATGGCGCAGCTTGTGAGGCAGAGAAGCTGGTCTGCGAATATGCCGTAGAACGCCCCCGGTGGAACGGCGGCGTAGTCTTCAGGTATCCTAACATCGTTAAAGAAGAGTTCCCCTTGAGGGCAGTCCCTCATGCCCAACATGTCAACCGGTTTCCCCCTGCTGACGCCCTCAGCGTCCAGTGGAACAATGCAGAAGAGGCCTTCAGCTAGACTTTTTCCTTCCTCAAGCTGAACATGCAGCCCGCAGTGTGTTGCCACGGGGGCGGCTGAGACCCATGCGGATTTCTGGCCGCTTATAACCCACTCTCCTCCCTCTTTCTTGGCCTTAACGTTCCCCTTGCCGAACTTTAAGTAGTCCTCGTCCCTGATTATCATGAGGTAGTCGCTGCCGTGCTCCGGCTCCGTGACACCCCAGCACCCGTGAAAGTTGCACTCCGTGTCGTTCATCCATGCTGAAACAAGCTCCATCAGCTTCTCGGAGCCAATTAGGGCGGCGGAGGAGAAGGGTATGGAGTCCACACCTATAGCCGTGGCGAGGCCGAGGCTACCCCACCCCAGCTCCTCCATGATTATGTATCTCTGCAGATGTGTGAGGCTTGGACCGCCAAGGTTGGGGGATATGTGGAGCTTGTGGTAGCCAAGCTTCTTCATCTCTTTGAGGACCTTGAAGTAGGGTGAGGAGGGCTTTACCCTCTCCTCAGGCGCCATCTTGTCGAGCTTAACTGACGCTGGACGAACAACCTCTTCGACAAACCTGTGAACCTCACTCTTGAGAAGCTCATCCTCCTCGCTTAACTCGTCGAGATCGAGGTAGGACACCACCTCCACCTCCAAAAACAGTTCCCTGAGAAGATTAACAGGCACGTATGGTTTTAATGAAGTTTTTGTTGGTTCGGATGGGAGAAGAGGAGAGGAGAGAAGAGAGGAGAGAAGGAGGAAAATAATAGAGGTAAGTTGGAGGAGGATGAAGGTAAGTTGGAGAAAAAGTGGGCGGCTGATGTTGGTTTTGGCGTCTAGATTGAGAGGAAGCCGCCATCTACCGGTATGAGCGCTCCTTGAACGTAGCTTGATAGGTCGCTGGCGAGGATTAGGGCGACGCGGGCGACGTCGTCAGGGTCTCCAAACCTGCCTAGAGGGAGTCTGGCCATGAATCTTTGCGCGTGCACCTGCGGATCCTCCTTTTCTTCAATGAGGTTTTTAGCTGATTTTTCGACGCCGGGCGTCATTATTCCTCCGGGGATGATGACGTTGACCTTGAATCCTTTTTCCCCGTATTCCCTGGCGAGCGCTCTTGAAAGCGCTATTACTCCAGCCTTGGTTAGGGTGTAGTGTGCCAGTTTGTTTTCGAAGGGTAGTATTGCTTCTATGCTGCCTATGTTTATGATGACTCCTCCCCTGTTTATCCTTCTCTTTATCATGTGCTGGCACATCCAGAAGACCGATTTGAGGTTGATTGCGAGTATTTTTTCTAGGAAGGCTTCGTCTATCTCTAGGAAGTCCTTGAATGGGTATACTGCGGCGTTATTCACGAGGATGTCCGGTTCTTTTCCTTCAAGCTTACTCCACAAAGCGTCTATCTCCTTTTTACTTGAGAGGTCAACCTTGTGAAGGTTTACTTTAACGTTGAACTTTGAAGCTTCCTCCTTAACCCTCTTCAAGCCTTCCAGGTCTATGTCGACTAGTTCTAGGTTTGAGCCTGCCTCGGCGAACCTTAACGCTATCGCTCTCCCTATTCCCGACGCCGAGCCTGTGACCAGACTGCTCTTGCCGTGCAGCGATACGAGCTCTGAAATGTTCTTAGAGGAATTAACCAACATAACCCTCCTCCTAGAGCTTTTAGAAGACGATTTTTCCTCTAGTTTTTAGAGGAACTTGACGTTAAATGCCTTTTGATGGACGAAGCACGGCGGAAAGATGGGGCGGCTATTTCTAGTGAGCGCACGTGGGGTGGTGGCTTAGCGGTTTAGTTGGCTCGCGTTTTACTCTCCTTTTTTATTACTTTCACGATATCTCCATTGTTCTCGTGTTATTTTCTATGTCGTGGTGTATTTTCAGCGTGACTTCTCTGGCAGGTGTTATGACCATTCTTCCAGGCATAAGCTCCACAGTGCACCCTTCAAGTTTAGCGCTTCTAACGGCTTCTTCCGTTACGACAGCTTCCTCTTTTTTCCCTTCTTTCGAAACTTCCAGGATTATCGTGACCTGCCACCCTTCCCTTTCAGGTGACAGCTCAATCCTGTGGAAGCGGTCATATGTAACGGTCTTCTTAACCAAACGAGACGCACTCTCCCCTCTTCCTTTTAGGAACAAGTTAAGTTAATGAGTGTAATGATAAAAAACGTTTTCTGAGGGGAAACGGTTAATTTGACTGTTCAGTTATGTTGGATAGTGGATCTATAGGGGTTAAAGTTTGCTGGTTCTAGAGGATGAGCGAGGAAGGAAAGTGAGGGTTTTCGTAGTAGACTTTCACACGCACTTAGGTAAAGAGAAGGTTCTCGACGCGAGGGGGGAAGTGTTCCGCTCTAATACGCCGAAACAGACGGTCGACTTCTACCATAGGCTTCAGTTTGAGCTGAGGGCGTCTATGGAAGCCGTTCCGTCGAGCTACAGGTACAGGCTGACGGCGCCCGTAACAGAGCCTCCTAAGGCTCTAGGCTGGTTTTACGGGGCTCTTGGAGGATCGTGGGGGTGGACCGTGGACCAGTTCGTCGCCTTCCCGTTCAACGACTACAGGGCTTACTCTACTACCCCGAGCTTCACGATTCCGAACGACATGGTTTTGAAGCGCTCCCTCAGCCTCCCCTTCTCCCCCCGCATGTTTGGGTTCGTGAGGGTTGATCCACATGACGGCGAGGCTGCAGTTAGGGAGGTTGAAAGGTGCGCATCAATGGGCGCAAGGGGGCTGAAGCTTCACCCGATATCTCAGAACTTTCTTGACGAGGTAAACTCGCGGGAGGTGAGGGGGGTTGTTGCTGCAGCAGTCAACAGGGGGCTACCAGTGCTCTTCGACTGCCGCTACTACGCTACAGCCGAGGACATTTACGAGCTTGTCCAAGCACTGCGAAGTGAAGTAGGAAGGAGGAGCTTTGCCGTCGTGCTTGGGCACTCGAGCATGGAGTATACGAGAAACGGCCTCTACGAGATATTTAAGGACCCAAACATTTACGGCGACACTTCAGGACTCAGAGGTGACGACGTGCGGGTGTTCCTTAGGAAGCTCAGGGATAACCTTGATGATGACTGGTCGCGAAAGATACTCTTTGGAACAGACTTCAACTATTTCACCATTCCACAAGCGGTGGATTTCCTCTCATACCTCTTCACGTGGGAGTTCTACGATGAGCTTGATGCAGGGCTGAGAGACGTGGAACGAATACTTGCGGGCAACGCTCTCTCCATAATTAAGCCACATGTGGAGCCGCTGGGACGGCTTGAGGCGGCGAGGCTGGAAGGGGATGCAGGGGAGGCTTTCACCAGAACAGTTTTTCGCAGGGCGGGCGAAATGGCGTCGAGGAAAATGGTTGAAACGCTGACCTACGACCCTATAGTAAGTGCCGGTGGAAGAGTGGACGAGAGAAGCTTCATAGCGTCACTGCGCGGCTCGAAGACGAGGGGGGTGACGCTTATCGTGAGAGGAAGGGGAAAAGTCGTTCTCGCGTCCACGGTGGACGCGCAGGACGCCGACGCGAACTTAAGGAGGAGGGGGACGGAGAGGTATTCTGAGCTCATACGCAGCGCTTTAACGGGGGGCGCTGCGAGGGCTGACTCCGGAAGCGAAGCCGAGAAACTTGTGGATAGGTGGCTTCAGATAGCGTGAAGACCGAAAATGGTTGAATAATTTTTCTAGAAAATTTTATACTGTCCAATTTTCATTAAGAGAGAAGGGATAGGCGTGTTGGTGGTGATCTCTTGTCTTTGAGGCTTGAGGTTGTTAATGCCGGTGTCGCCGATGGGCGAGCTTTTATGAACCCAGGCGACATGAAGCAGCTGGGTGTTGACGACTTCGACGTGGTCGTCTTCATAAACGAGTACGAGGACTGGGGGGCCGTTCAAGTTCTCTCGAAGAACGACTGTCCTGAAGGATACATAATGATTGATGGAGACGTTCTCGACTCGGCAAACGTCTCGGAGGGCGACTCTGTCACTGTAAAGAAAAAGAAGGCTAGAGGAGGAATAAAGTACGTTCAGCTGGGCGTCGAGCCCATGGAGGGGCAACATATGGAGGAAGCCGTCGTCTGGGTTGCAGACCACGTCAGCGACCTGGCAAGGATACTGAAGAAGAGGCCGATATATAGGAACTTAGAGGTGAGCTGGAGGGACGCTGAGTGCGGCTACATAAAGCTCAGGGTTCAATCCACCAAGCCGGAGCTCTCAGGTGAGGATGTAGGAATAATAGACCCCACGGGGCACGAGGTGACCTTCGAAATAGTGCCAGCCCTAGACATGACGTTTAACGCCGTCCTCATGATAGACGTCTCTGGCTCAATGCAGAAGAAGGATATGAAGCTCAAAAACGTCGACGGCGCGATAGAGGGGCTCAAGAAGGGGATGCGTGAAACACCCCGCCTTAAAGAGTTCCTCGTAGGAATAGAGGAGGGGGGAGTGGTGAGCAGGATCAAGGCTGCAGCCCTCGCAACACTACTCTACCTCTCGCTAAAGATAGGGAGAGGGTGGGGTGAGAACGTTCAGGTGATAACCTTCGCGGAACAAGTTGACCCGTTAACCATAACAGACCAGCACGGAAACCAGACTACGGTCATAAAGTGCACCGGCGAGAGCAAAGCCCTCGGGCTCGAGGCAATAGGGGAGTACATACTTGAAAAGTGTCAGGAGGGAAGCGGACTAACGTTCATGAGCGGCGCCCTCAAAAAAGCCGCAGAGCTAGCCGAGAGGTTCCCGCCCAACCCGAAAACTGGCAAACCGTACCCGGTGATGTTCGTCTTGCTCTCCGACGGCTACCCAAACACGGGCGACGAGGAAGCGGGCATACCAGTCAACCCGGTGCCCGTCGTGCGCGAAAACTTCTCCCAAAAGACGGACTGGGTGCTCTACACTATAGGGATCGGAGAAGCTGACGTGGAACTCATGAGGAAGCTAGCGGAGATAGGAAGAGGAGAGGCCTTCAAGGCCGATGACTTCGGTGACTTAGCACGCTGGTACGATATGCTGGCGCAGCGCTTCGCTATAACAGTCAAGACAACACCATCACAATTTGTAACAGAAGCCGCCTAAGAATGGCTCGCTTTTCTATCCTTCCTTTTAACTCACAAAACACCTACGCTGTGCAAGTTTTTTTATTTGTTGGAAGGGTGTAAGTCTAAGTGTGGTTTTGCTCGACGGGAGAGTTCATGGTTTCTTTATTAGTTTTATTTTTTGTGTGGGTGCTTGCACTGTTTCTGGTGGTAGTTGTTTACCTTCTACGGTGATCTCCGTTTTTAGTTGGATGATCGTGGAGTTTTGTGTTTCTGGGGCTTTCCATGTTATGGTGATCGTCTTTTCTTGTTGTTTAATTTTTTCGCTAAGGATTCTTTGCGTTGACGTTAAGGTGGTTGCTGCCAGGTTCACTTGTATTGGTGCTGCAACTTTCTTTTTGACGTTGACTGTTAGCTTTACTTTTTCTTTTTCCTTCAGGATTTGTGGAAGATTGGCTAGGGTGACTTTTACGAGCGGGCTTGGTGGTGGAGTTATCGTGATGATGGGGGACAGCTCGGTTAAGTTGCAGCCTTCCTTTTGAGTTTTAGCTCGCAGCGTGGCTTGAAGATACGCGTATTTTCCCGTGAGCCACGGGGGCACTTCGATTTTTCCATGTAATTCGGCTTCCCCCCTCGGTTTGAGTTTAACATCGACTTTTTTCTTTGCTTCTCTTTTTCCTTCAAGGGTGAGGAGGTGGACTTCTCCTTTAACTTCCACCTGCTGCTTAACGGCATTTATTATTTTGAAGTGATACTTGAGCTGGCTTCCTGCACACGGGGTTTTCGCATCTAAGTTTATGGGCGTGACCGTGACGGGGAAAGGAGGAAGTGTGTGCACTGTTAGTTCTTTGTTGTAGAGCTTGGCGCCGCCTACGTTTAAGCTTACCTTTAACTTGTGTCGCCCCTCCTCTTTCCATGCTTTGACAGGGAGAGGGAGGATGTGTTCCCCTTCACCTACAACGTATTCTCTTACTGCTGTCGTGTCGGTTAACGCGGAGATGGTCAGCTTGACCGGGTTCACGACGCCTTTAACGTTTACCTTTAACTTCACTATAAGCGTTGACGACGCAACCACATTGCTCGGGCACTCGACTCCTACAACCTTGATCGCGTCCTTCGCTGGAAGAGAAACGACGCGCACGCTTCTCGTCTTGCACTCGGCTAAGACTGCTTCGTCGTAGAGGACGCGGCAGCTGAGTGTGAACTGTTCTCCTTTAACGTCTCTTCCAGCCTTAACATTGTAGGCCAGCTTCTCTGACTTTTTCACAGTCAGTTCTCTGCAGTCAAGTAGCCTTTCATCTTCACCCTCCAACATGACTTCGACGAGAAATGGGCCTGGTACCTCCGGGTTCAGGTTTCTAACCTCAAAAACCGCCTTGCATGTTTCCCCCCATTTGACGATGGAGGTGGAGACGTCGCCAGAGACGCTCACCCGAGGCTTAAGGGAAACGTGGGATACATCAACGGCCTTTGAAACTCTAACCCCGACGGCGGACTTTCTGCGTTCGGCAACCCTGCGTTTGGCTCTGGTTTTGGGTTGGGCGAGCTGCTTTGAAGGGCTGGTGGGCTTGGAAGGTCTAGTTACGCTCGGAGACTTCGAGATGGAGGCTTTCGACGGCGTCTTGATGGGTGGTTGAGGGGGCGACGGCGTCCTAGCGCTTGTTTGGGGAGTGGCCTCCATAGGCTTCGCAGGTTCGGGTAGAGTGAGCTTCGTGACAACTTTAACTTTAGGCTTCTCTTCTCTTGTAAGGGCGTCTTCCGTCCTTCTGGGTGCTGTGACGGGCGGCGCAGCAGGCTTCTCCGCCTTCACTGTAGCAGCTTCAGCCTTTGTTTTCTCCGCGATCACGGCTGGTTTGGCTGGCTTTGCCGGCTCCACTCGCTTTTCAACTTTTATCGGTGGAGTCCTGTGTTCCGCTATTGGTTCGCCCATGTAGGACACTTGGATTCTCAGCGTGTACTCTCCTTCTGCACTCGAAGGAAGAGGAACGCTCAATGCTGCAGGGAGACTTGTTTTCTTGGAGAGGAGGGTGGTCGTTTTCTCGGGTTTTTCTGCGAGAACTATTATTTGGTGTTCTTCTTTGAACTCCGGCGTCTTGCTTTCCACCCTAACCTTAAGCTCCCTTTTTTCCCCTTTCACGAGCATTTTAGGCGGGTTTTCGGCTGTGATCTTTATGCTAGGGGTCGCAATAGCCTTAAACTGCTTGGTCTCGGCTTCACATGTATCCACGCCGTCGCACTTTAAAGTGAACCTTAGACGGCAAGCCTTAGCTCCCTGAAACGCCTTGAGCGGGATTGTTAGGGGAAGCTGTGAGCTCGTGATCTTGACGGGCTTCCCCTTACTTAGAGTTACCTTTTTTACGGCTGTTTGAACAGCCTCGTCTCTTTCGGTGAGAACCACCTTCGCTATCAGCGTTGCCTGAGCCACTCCTTCTCCCCCTATTTCTACGACGAAGGGTATTTTTTCTCCCGCAGCAACCATGGACGCGGCGGTCTCTGCCCTCATGCTTACTCTTACCGCCGAGCTGGGTTTCTCTACGGTTTCCACTTCCGCCTCCCCGAAGGCTTCGACAACAGGGTCTCCGGGGCCGGTGCAGTATTTTCTGGTAATTTCTATTAGGCTGTGGACCACGGCGTTCATGTTTCCGCCGGAGGAGTCGTAAATGTAGAGGAGGTAGTCCGCTGGGGAACATGGGGGTTCAAGGCGCTTTGAGCCGTAGACGGAGATGAAGAAGGGCTTCAGGTATTCTTGGAAGCCGAGCTCCTCAACTTCCTCTCTGATGTATTCGAACATGCCTTTGACGGCTTCAAAAAGCTTGGTGTAGGGGACACCTGAGGGCGAAGCGTTATAGATCGCATCCCTCCCTTGCAGCCTTCTATCCGGGAAAAATTTTCCTAGCAAGGCGTAGAGTATGGCTTTCTCTCTGTTTTCGATGAGCACGCTTGAACTGACGTTTGGCACTCTGCCTCCCTTGCCTGTCGTCTTGACGGCTTTTAACGCTAGGGCTTGGAGAAGCGCTACTAATGCAAGTCTCCTCGCAACGCTGAGCTGAGCGTCAAAAACCCTGACTTCTATCGTCCCATAATCGGTGAAGGGGAAAACGTCGACATACCTGTCATCCGGAGGCTCCCTCATCACTACTTTACCAAAATACTTTCTGTCGAAAGATTCAAGGTATGGAATATAGTGATCCTTGTCTGCTGGCCCAACCTGGTTTGTGTTGTATCTGAGCCTGATGTCGCGGATGCAGTCTTTCCCAAGTATGGTTATTTTTCCCTTTCCTTGCACTCTGACGACGCCTGTAACGCTTTCCTTAATGAAGGGGGAGTTTGCTGTGAGGGCTATCATGTGGGGGATGAACGCCCTTATCATGTTGTATATTGCTGGTATATCCTGCTTCCTCATGCCCCCTATGTGGTAATGGTCTCCGAAGGTTACCCCGCTCCTGTACTCTTCCTCGATGGGGTTGAACCCTATAGAAATGAGGAAGCACCCCGAGGGGAGGGAGGCGTACGCTACATTGTAAAGGGTTTTAATCCACCATTCAAGTTCCCCCATTGATTCACATGGGGGAGTTACAAGCTCTAGGATCCAGGTTATCTGACTCACGTTTGGATCCGGGCCAAACACGTCTATTTCCGCAACGCCCTGAGGTGTCTTGTAGGATACTGCAACGTATGGTAGCCTCTTCCCCCTCCTCTCTTTCTCCTTGAACGAAACACCTAGAAGCTTGCCTGCGACTTCGGGAGGCGCGGCTGCAACAGCCTTTTGAAGGTTTCTCAGCGCATTTTCCATGAGGCGCTTCCACACCTGCAACAGAAATGCACCGCGGAGCAGTCTCCCTTTTTCATCGACGACTTGAACTTCCATCTCAATTCCTTGAGTGAAGGGGAGCCGAGACATGACAACCACTCATCCACTTAAAAACTGGAGGATGAAGGTCAATAAGTGTTTCTCCGGAAATCAACTGGATGCCGCTTACTTAAAAGGCGGGCTTCAAGTGCTGGTCGTAGAAGCTTTTCACGTTCTCCGCCTCCCTCTTCTTAACGACACCTGCTTCCATTAGAATGTTTATCCCCCTTGAGAAGAGGCCGGCTGCATTAGGGTTTAACAGGTAATTGAGCTTCTTAAGCCCGGATGACACGGCGCCCCTCGTCTCCTCGTTTAGGCTCAAGTTCACAAGCTCCTCCAGCGAGGCTGAAGGGCTAACTCCGCCAGCATCCACGATTAAGGGGGGAACTAGAAGTATCTCGTCTTTCTCGCCCACCACCCTGAGGGCGAAAAATGGAACGTAAATAGTCGTTGGGAGCTCTTCGGTGATTGCTGACGAAGGAATTAGAAAGGCGCCGTTCTCCTCGACCTGATTTTTGGCTTGGGCAAGCCATCTTCTAAAGTATTCCTCGTAATCGTTTCTCAGCCTGATCGCCTCTGAGAGAAGCCGCCTAATCCTCTCCGCCTCAGAGCCCACTCTTGCAGCTTCCCTTTCCGCTTCCTTGAGAATTCGCTCTTCCTCCCTGCGGAAATCTTTCTCGGCTTTCCTTTTGAGGCGCTCTTTCTCCCTTTCAAACCGGTCTTTACGGTTAAGATAGCTCAGGTATTCTTTCTCAACTTTAACGAGGTCCCCTATGACTTCCTTGAAAGTCTCTATGGCGGCTCTTATTTTTTCGAGGACTTCTTCTGGGTCGCCTCCGGATGCGGCAGCCGAAACAACTTTTTCCAGCTTTCTCGTGTAATGTGAGAGGGAGGAGGTGCTGGGTGGTTTCTCGAGAAACTTTGATGCGTCTATGCGCCTGACTTCGTCGTCGAACCGCTTCCTTTCTTTTTCTATCATTTCCTGAGCGGCGCTCCTAATCCTTTGCCTTTCCATTTCTGCCGCCTCCTCAAGGCGCACGATCTCCTCCCTGAAGGAGACAATTTTTTCATCGATTAACTTGATGATCTCCCTGAACGATTCAGCCACTCGCTCCAAGCTATTTTTCGTTAGCAGGTTGATGGACGAAACGTGTCCTACTGCAACCTTAAGGGAAACCTTCTCGGGAATAATCTCCGCCGGGTTAACATTCCACCGCTCCACTCCCTGCAGGCGATCAACAAACTCTTTGAGGAGGGAGCCGCTAACAAGCCCTGGCAGGTTGGCCTTGAGCGGTTTTGAGTACGCCTTCCTTACATACGACAAAGATGATCTTAAATACTCGACAAGGGACTCCAGCTGCTTCACATAGAGCCTGTTAAAAGATGGAGGGGGAAAATAGTGGAAGGCTGTGCCTAAGAGGGAGCCGGATGCCTCCACAGCTATCATGCTCTCGTCGTCGACGGGAACTAAGTGGACGGGGAAGAAGAACCTTGAAATGGATGAAAGCTCGCCTCTACCAGCGGCTTTCCTCCAAGCGAGAAGGAAGGCTGAGGCAACTTCAACTGGTTCCTCATCGCCAGAGAACAAGCTTTTCCTCTGAACAATTAAGGGAATCGAGAGGATCTCGGTCAACATGAACCACCGCACGCCTATTCACAAATATATTAACCGGGAAGGTAAATTTAAATGGTCACCTGTCGGGGGGTTGACACTTGAGGAGGGTCGTGATAGACACGGATGTCGGCTTCAACGTTGACGATGCCTACGCTTTAGCCTTTGCCGCAAGGTCGCCTGAGCTAGCTGTGGAAGGGGTCACAACGGTCTACGGGGACACGCTTCTAAGGGCTAAAATCGCAGAGAAGGTTCTGAGGTTGGCTGGGAGAGGCGACATACCTGTCATAGCGGGTTTAGGGGAGCCACTATCACGTGAAAGAAGGGCGTTCATGTTCGGATTCGAAGGGGAGGGAATACTGGACGAGGAGGATGAAGGTGTCCCGGCACCAACAGGCGCTGTCGAGTTCCTGGTTTCAATGTGCACTTCCAAAGTAACCCTAGTCACAATAGGCCCTCTAACCAATGTTGCAGCGGCTATAAGCCACGACCCCGACCTCGCTGATAGGGTTGAAGAAATCATAACAATGGGCGGCCTCCTAGAGCCAGTCGTCATTGAGGGAAAAGTGCTTCCGGTGCGAGCCGAGTACAATGTTAACTGTGACCCTGATGCGGCGATCACGGTGCTTGAATCCGGCGCGAACATCACTCTCGTACCCTTGAACGCGACGATGAAGGTCGAGAATGCCCTCGGGGAGGAGGAGCTCTCAGCATTCAGGAAAGCGGATACACCCCTTACACGGATGCTGCTTAAGGCCAGCGAGCTGTGGCTTAAGCGTCTAGGCGAGCTGAGCCGGGCGGCGGGAATGCCCCCGGAAAGGGTGAGGCTTTGGATGCACGACCCATTAACGGTCGCCTTGGCCGTCGATAGACGCATTTTCACCGTGGAAAAAATGGGGGTTGAAGCGCACGTCGAGGGGGGAGAATTGAGGATGTCGATCGGCGAGAGAGGATTCGAAGTTAACGTTTGCCGGGGAGGAAACTACGATAAGTTCAAGAAGATGCTCATAGGTAGATTAGTAAAAGCATATTAGCTTACCTCTGAAAGCCGCGAGCGGTGTAATCGGCCTATTTCATTTTTCCGCCTTCAGTCTTTCAATTAGGTCAATGACCCTTTCTTTTATGGCGTCTCTCACGTTTCGGGCTTCCTCTAAGGACATTTTAGCGGGGTCAGGCATGTTCCATTCTTCAATGTGTCCAGCATAGACTAGGGGGCACTCTTTTCCCCCACAGACTATCACGGCGACATCTACACCTTCCTGCATCTCCAGGGTTAACGGTTGAGGCTTCTTTCTACTTATGTCTATTCCCTCCTCAAGCATTAACTTTACAGCGTTTGGATGAACTTCTCCAGCCGGGCGGGTGCCAGCGCTAACCGCAATCATCCCTTCAGGCGCAAACCTGTTGAAGTAGGCTTCCGCAATCTGGCTTCTGAAACTATTCTCGACGCAAACGAACAGAACACGTTTCTCCAAGAGTTCATCCCTCCGCTTTAACGATCCCCAATAGGCGAAACGCGGAAACGTCAGACTTCCCTTGTTTTCAAGATTTTTATTCCTTTTGACTCGGCGAACCTTATGATCTTACCTCGTTCCTCCCCTTTCATTCCCTTCCAGTCGAGCATGAAGAGGTCTACGCCGCCCAGAGTTTTTTCTATGGCTTGCTGCAGAAGGCTTTCATCTATTACGCCAGTATAATACTTTGAGGCTATGTGTCCTACACCCACGTGGGAGCTGAGGTTTACCTCGGTGAACTTTGGAGCGTAGTGTCCGCCTCCGAAGCCCACAGCGTTAACGCACTTCTCCGGCCGATGGGCTGCCAGTTCAAGAATCGCCTCGGCAACAATCCTCCCGGCAACTTCATTTCTCCACTCTTTTTCGCTACTCCCTATCTCTATGAACATGGATGGAACATCAACGGTTGGGCCATGGTGAGTTTGCTCCTGCGCCACGGTGAAGCCGCTCAGCGAGTACTCTTCCCTCAGTCTAGCGAGGAATTTCAGGGCTGCTTTAATGTGCATGGGCGACGCGACGCTGAGCTTTCTGGGCTCGCCGCCGTACTCCGCCTTATCCCAGTTGCCTGAGACGTGGACGGATAAGGTCGCCATGTTGGCTGAGCTTCTATGCTTGTTGGCGTAGACGACCAGTTCCACCTCGAAAAGGCTTTCCACCCCGCTGCAGTAAAGGATGTCTTCTTCAACGTGGACGAGTACCAGCTCGGCTTCTTCAATAACACCCTTCCAGCATGCCTTACATCGCCCTGGAGGTAGCTGCTCTTTCATTTCAGCGATCCTTCTGAGGTGGCTGGAAATGTTCATTCCCGCAGGATCATGTAGTGAGGCAACAACAAGTATTCTTCTCATTTGCACCACGCTTTCACATCCGGGTCACACCCCTGTATACCTAGAGAATATGAAAAGTTTTACGTGAATCCTTCACTTTAATAGGAGGAGGTTGTCTCTATGGAGAGCCTTATTAAGGAAGTTTTGCAGGAGGAGGACAAAAAAGACGACTTTGACGAGATTTTAAGGTACATTCCCAAGATTCAGGTTTTCGGAGTTGGTGGCGCTGGAAATAACGCCATCAACAGACTTTCCAGCGTTGGCATTGAGGGCGCCGAGCTCATCGCGGTTAACACCGACGCTCAAGACTTGTTATGCGTTAAGGCTGACAGGAAGCTGCTGATAGGTAAGGAGACGACGAAGGGGCTTGGCGCCGGGAACGAACCGGATGTCGGCGAGGCTGCGGCGAAGGAGAGCATTGAAGATATAAAAGGAATGATCTCGGGCGACCTAGTGTTTGTGGCGTGTGGCTTAGGTGGCGGAACGGGGACGGGAGCATCACCCATAATAGCTGAGGCGGCAAGGAAGAGCGGCGCCTTAACTGTTGCAGTGTGCACACTGCCCTTCATAGCTGAGGGCGCGAAGAGGTGGAGGAGCGCGTCCTCTGGGCTTAAAAAGCTTTCCAGAGTTTCAGACACCGTTATAGTTGTGCCAAACGAGAAGCTCCTTGAAGTAGCCTCAAACCTCTCCTTGATCCAAGCATTCAAGCTGGCTGATGAGATACTTGTCAGGGGAGTGAAAGCTGTATCTGAGATGATAACTAAGCCTGGTCTGGTTAACGTCGACCTTGCAGACGTGAGAACCATAATTAAGAAGGGGGGAACGGCTCTCATATCTCTTGGAGAGGCAAGCGGCGAGAGGAGAGAGGAGAAGGCTGTGGATGACGCGTTGAACAACCCCCTCCTCGACGTAGACATTTCATGCGCCACCGGAGTTTTGGTCAACATCACAGGAGACCAAGACTTGAAGCTTTACGAGGCAGAAGCCGCCGTAAGGCACATGTCTGAGCGTATATCTCCCGATGGAGAAATAATCTGGGGCGCCATAGTAGATCCAGCTTTAAAGGACAAGATGCGCGTTTCACTGGTCATAAGTGGGGTCACATACCGCCAAGTGGAGCAGATATTATCAGGTGAATGGATTGTGCCGCCAGAACTTCAGCTGGCAAAGATCTGACGCATAGAACGCTAAGGCTTTAGTTGCACCCACTTTCATGAACGACTCCTATGGTGTTTCATGAGGGTTCATCGGCATAGCGTGATCTCCGACTTGAAGTTTAACGGTCTTGAACGTGTTTTTAGTTTTTCCCCTCCCGTTTTTGCATCCCGTAAAGGGAGCAGGTGCCGTTTTTTTATGTTTCTTCGGGAAAAATATTTCAATAGGAGATTAAATGTTTCATTAAAGTTGAGTATGCGAGGATGAGGCCTGATGCTTAATAAACGAACTGGTAGAATTGCCGCTGTCCTCGAGAAGGTTAGAGGGAGCCGCTTGGTGAGGAAGGCTGCCGAGTCGAGAGTGATGAAGCGGATTTCGCAGTCAAGAGCGGTCAGGAATGCTGTAAGAGTGTTCAGGGCTGCTAGGTACCCGACGAGGGAGGAGGTGTGGCTTATTGTGAGGATAAGCTTGGTGGGAATATTGATATTAGGTGGCTTGGTTTTCCTCATCAGGTTCGTTCTTGTTAATGGTTTTCTCCCGATGGCCGGTTTATCACCTTCGTAGGAGATGAATGAGTTGCCTGGTGAGGGGAATATTTTCGCTATAAGAACCACGATAGGACAGGAGAAAGCTGTGGCGGAGATAATAGAGCGGAGGGTTAAGGGCTCAAAGGACATCGACATTAGAGCCATTCTGGTTCCAGAGACGCTTAACGGATACGTTTTCATAGAGGCGGGCAGTCTTAAGGATGTTTTAACGGCAGCTTCTGGCATACCGCACGTGAGGGGACAGGTTAGCGGTAAGGTGAAGCTGGAGGATATAGAGCACTTCATAACGGTTAAAAGCCAGGTGGAGATGATTAGTGCTGGCGACGTCGTCGAAGTGATTAGGGGGCCATTCAAGGGAGAAAGGGCCACCATATTGAGAGTTGATACCAGCAAGGAAGAGGTGGTTTTAGAGCTCATAGAGTCGCCTAACCCTATTCCGATAAGAGTTCACGCGGACTACGTCAAGCTTGTAGAGAGGCGAGGCGAAGAGGAAGAAGAGGAGGAAGAGGAGTAAGGGGGATTGTGGGGGCATCTGGGATTGATAGGAGGACGTACGAGGGTCGTCGGCATCATAGGAGACCCCATAGAGCACAGTCTTTCCCCCAGAATGCACAATGCTGCCTTCGAGTACTTGAAGCTGGACTATGTTTACGTTCCATTCAGGGTTAGCGGCGGCATGCTCGGGAAAGCTGTTGAAGGTGTGAAGGCGCTCAGCTTGAGAGGGGTCAACGTGACTATCCCGCATAAGGTCTCGGTAATTCCTCTTCTAGACTGGGTTGAGGAGACGGCTTTAGATATCGGGGCTGTTAACACGATAGTTGTAGAGAACGGTAGACTGAAGGGGTATAACACGGATGGGGTAGGGTGCCTGGAGGCGTTGAGGGAGGAGGAGGTTGACGTTAGCGGTGGGAAAGTTGTCATTTTAGGTGCTGGGGGGGCTGCTAGAGCAATAGCATACTCCCTTGCCCCATTAGCTTCGGAGCTCGTCATACTTAACAGGACTGGTTCTAAGGCTGTAGCGTTGGCGGAGGAGCTGAAGGAGAAAGGTTGGAATTT
>JAHLWX010000032.1 GCA_019057675.1 Candidatus Jordarchaeum sp. LHC_1308 | reverse complement strand
CTAGGGGCTCGTTTGAGCATGCAAGTATCCCTTTTAGCTCGCCTTGCGAAGCCTTTATTAATGCTTCGTTTACTTCTTCCTTCGTTGTTCCTTTTTCGACTTGAGCAACTAGATCCACTATTGATACGTCTGGGACAGGAACTCTTAATGCTATTCCGTCGAGCTTCCCCTTGAGGTGGGGTAGCACTAGTCCTATAGCTCTAGCTGCCCCGGTGCTTGTCGGTATTATTGAGACTGCCGCAGCTCTTGCTCTTCTGAGGTCTCTGTGTGGAAAGTCTAGTATTCTCTGGTCGTTGGTGTATGCGTGGACCGTTGTCATGAAGCCCCTCTGAACCTTAAAGTTGTCGTCGAGAACTTTTACAAGGGGGGCAAGGCAGTTTGTTGTGCAGCTTGCGTTGGAAATAATGTTATGTTTCTTCGGGTCGTATTTATGGTGATTAACTCCTATAACAACGGTTATGTCCGGGTTCTCTGCGGGAGCAGAGATAATGACTTTTTTTGCTCCTGCCTCCAAGTGCTTAGCAGCCTCCTCCCTCTTAGTGAAAACCCCTGTTGATTCTATAACGACATCTATTTCCATGTTTCTCCAAGGCAACTTAGCTGGATCCTTCTCGTTCAGCATTCTTACGACCTTCCCGTTCACTACAAGGTTTCCGTCATTAACTTCTACTGTTCCCTTTAGCCGACCATAAACAGAGTCATACTTTAGTAGGTGGGCAAATGTTTTAACGTCTCCAAGGTCGTTTATGGCCACTATTTCGATGTCCAGCTCTTTTCTTTCCATGGCTGCTCTAAAGGCGGTTCTCCCTATCCTTCCGAACCCATTAATTGCGACCCTCACCACGAAGCACTCCTCCTCAAACATGACAACGGTGTAAAAGTTATCCATAGTTTATTTAATAAGGTTAATGGTTTAATACAGCCTGTGAAAGAGAACATCACTCTATGAAAATGCGTGGAGATAGAGGATTATGTCTGGGTTTCACGTGTTGCATTTTCTGGAGGGTTATGGTTGACTGTGATGGTGGATGACGCTGGAGTGGGAGACCCTGTTGGAGGGTGTGTCATCGGTGTCCTGAAGGTTGAAAGTGAGTATTTCCTTTGGGACGTGATCCCCGTTCATTTTTTTCAGGAACCGTTGTTTAGGGAGAGGCGGTACTTGGAGGAGGCTGTTAATGTTGTTTTGCGATGCCTTGGAAGAGTCGGCGTAGATGAGGGGGAGCTTATTAGGGTTTGTAGGGGGGAGGTTTTTAGACTTGTGAGAAAGAGGCTTGCGGAGAAGTTTAGAGTTGAGGAAGTTAAAATTGAGGGGGAGTTGCAGTTCCTAGTGGAGGAAGCCTATCTTGACTACCTGCATAGTCTCGGGGTTCCACACGAGATTCTTACCATTAAGAGCGGGAAAGAAAGGTTTGTCAGGCTTTTGAAGTGGATTTACGAGGCACCGGAGGAGAGGGTGAAGCTTGCAAAAACCGGGTGGCCTTCATGGAGTAAGCTTGACAGGTGGGGGAGGAAGCTTGCTGGAAAGAGACTTGAGACTTAGCGGCGAATGACCCTTACAGGCGTGCATTCCTTTCTTTTTATCATTTTTATCAAGTCTTCTTCGGATTCCGGCTGATAAGGAAATCTTGTTCCAGCTTCGCCTACAAGATTTAGCGTATGGGCGTCGCTTCCACCAATCTGAGCCAACCCTCTGCTCACCGCTACCTCTTCTGCATCCTTGCTGATTCCTCCACCAGCCAAGTTCAGCACTTCAACTCCATCTAAGGGAAGAACATAGGTTTTATCGAGAAGACTTTCTCTATCATCGCGAAAGGGGTGCGCAGCAACAACCACAGCTCCCTGTTCGTGTATGAGTTCTATGGCTTGCTCCGCTGGCAAGTATGGTGGAATCTCCTCCAATATACCATAAGCTAAGATTTGTCCGTCCCTAGTTGAAACTTCACATCCAATAAAGACTTTAACATTATACTTCTGTAAGAGGAGCTTGGCTTTAAGAGCCCCCTTGATTGTATCGTGATCAGTAATTGCAAGATCGACGCCTAACTGCGCTGCCTTTGAGAGAGATTCAAAAAGTTTCACCCTAGAGCAAGGCGAGTATTCACTGTGGACATGCATGTCGATTACGCTCAATACAGTAAACCCCGTCTATTTCACCTTATTGGTTCCCAAATGTCTTGGGAGCGCCTTATAAGGGCTACCATTAAGTAGTTTTTAACCCAATCGATAACCGTTGCAACATAGCCCTTAGTTTTCTCCCGTCTCATAGAAGAGTAGGCCGCGACTCCATTGACGTACACCATTCTTCCTTTCTTAGACATGCGCCAAGCAAGCTCCTGATCCTCTGCCACTCTTAGGTTCTCATTGAATCCTCCAGCATCCAAGAAGGCTCTGCGGAGATAGAAACAGCATTTCGTTTGAGCGTGAGGAAGGCCTACGAGGTAGAGGAACTTGTATAGTATGTTTATCAGCTTGTAGAGGGCGAGGGCGCGCGGATCTGCCTCCAGCGGGTATATGTTGCATGTTCCTCCTACAACTCCTGGGACAAATTTACTGTGGACATTTTCCATGAAGTTGGAGGTTATGATTGTATCGGCGTCGAGAAATAGAAGAATTCTTCCCTTCGCCATTTTGCTTCCTATGTTTCTGGCGTTGCCCGGTCCCCTTCTCTCAGCCACGATAATCCTGTCAACCACTTCCTCGGCCAACTTAACTGTTCCATCCTCACTGAAACCATCAACTAATATTATCTCGTAGCTTTCCCTTGAGAAGGTTTGAGAAAGAATAGACTTCAGACAGGAGGGAAGATACTTCTCTTCATTGTACGTAGGGATGATCACGGAGAAGATCTTCCTCATTTGCTCAACTCCAGCAGTTTTTTGAGGATTTCAGATCCCGCAGCCACAAATGGAACCAGCACTTCGTTGAGGGTCATCGACCCGTGGGATCCCTTCCACTCCTCTTCAACCAATTTCTCCTTCTCTTCTTTTCTTTGAAACTTTAGCTCTGCTCCCGCATTCATGACCAGCAAAAGATCTCCTATCCTAGACTTAATCTCGCCCCTGAACTTCCCTTTAGGTTTAAGGCTGAAAAACTTACAAGCCTCATCGAAATCCATAAGCAGACCGTTTTCTTCGACCTTTTCCTCAACCCACCTCCTCACTTCGTCTTCATTCCCCTCCTTAACGTAAAAGTGGACAACCCGACCAGATCTCCCCGGCTGGTTTTTAAGGTAATGTGAAACTGATTCTGCTTCTTCTTCCGATATTTTAACTGTTTTTTCTTCGAATACTTCTTCCTGTCCGTGGTCGCTGAAGAACATGAAGGCAACTTTGTCGTCGTTTAAGTGTTTTAAGAAGTGTAAGAAGACCTCTTCTATGTGGTGGGCGGCAAGCCTATATTCCTCGCTGAGGGGGCCGTACTTATGGCTCACAATGTCCATCAGGTCAAAGTAAACGTTTACCAGTACTTTCCGCCCAGCGTATTTGTTTAATATTGAGCGAAGCGTGGAAAAAGCGTCCACCACGCTTTCAAACCCTACTGTGACAGCCTCAACACCGAGAACGTGAGATAAGCCCGTCTTAGCTATGCTTGACGGCATTAGTTCAAAATGAGCTATACTGGTGTCCTTAAGATTATGGTATACGTCGCTTTCCAGTAGAAGAACGCGAACGTCGACCCCGCTTCTCACGAGCTTATCTGTGGAGAGTGCCTTAACGGATGCCATTTTAAGAGTGTCCACAACAGTTCCAAGCTGCTGGAACCACACTTTATGTCCCACGATGCCATGCCTCTCCGGAGGCAAACCGGAATGAATGGATACAATAGCTGAAGAAGTTATTGTTGGGAAAACTGATGAAAGAACCAATTTCCCAAGCAAGTTCCATGCTCTGTTTGTTTTCTCAAATAGGGGAAGCTGCTTTACGCCAACGGAGTCAGCTATAATGCACACTATCTTATTCACGTCAAAGCAACAAGCATCTTCAAGACAGCCTTTAAATCTCTTATTTGAGAGTAGTGTTTGTCGGTCATGTTCAGCTCCTAGAATGCTCAGCGCTGTTGGAATAACAGAAAATATGTTTTGCTTGTAGTTCGGCCGGTATAACCCGCACCCCTTTTTAGCTTCCTCTACTATGTGTTCATTTATCAAAAAGACACCTCTAAACATGCAAATAAGAGTTTAGACAAAGTTATAAAGAATTCTCTGAAGTGGAAAAGTGCGGCTGGGTTGAAGCAGGTGGGCTGGCTTGAGTCTGATATTTGGTATTTGTTCGCGGAGGGAGATCCCTGCTTTTAAGTTGACAGCCGAGCTACTTTTAGATGAAGGAAGACTACTTTATGCGTCCTCCGGAAATGAAAGTATTCTTGTCGGGAAGAAAGAAAATGCACCCAAGAGCAAGGTGAAAAACTGTATTGGAGTTGCCGCCAAAGGAGATGACTGGTTTTACTTTAACGGAGAGGAAGGCGTTGCCGTGGGTGTTGGGGAAGTGTATGAATCTGGAAACTGGGAAGAGTTTGCTAAAGGAGTACTCGAAGCAGCGGAGGAAGAAGTAGTTAGGGATTTCTTGAGAAGAACTGAGGCGGAGGTTGCAATGCTACTACTCAAGAAGAATTGCGTTATAGCAGTGAGAGACGAGATAGGACGCAGGGTGCTGTATTGTGGTTCGAAGGGTGAAGTTACAGTTTTCTCAAATAGTAAGAGAATCGTTACTAAAGCAGGATTTGAGGCAAAGGTGTCTACCGCAGGGTCAGTTATAAGGGCTTCTGATGGGAAAATAAGAAATGTCCACGTTTGGCGCCGCACATCAGAAGGTTATGATAAAGGCATTCAGTTAAGTGACGCTGTTGGAGAACTTTCCCGAATTTTTAAGAATGCAGTTCTAAAGAGAAGCAGAGGAAAGATAGGGGTTCTTTTCTCTGGAGGGCTTGACAGCACTTTGATAGCGTCTGCTCTACGTGAACTTGGAGTTAGGTGCAAGCTGTATTGTTCGGGTGTTGAGGGAAGCAAAGATGTGGAGAACGCCATCTCAACAGGTGAGGAGCTCGGTTTAGAGGTAAAGGTGAGAAGCATGTCTGAGGAGGAGTTGGAAGCCGTTCTTCCAGCCATGGCGAGAATTATGGAAGGAAACGTGTTAAATGTGGAGCTCTCGATTCCCCTTCTATTCGCACTTGACGCCGCCCGCAAAGATGGATGTAGCCGCGTGATGAATGGCACAGGAGCCGACGAGCTTTTCGGAGGATACTCAAGGTTCGTCTCTATATTGAGGAAAGGAGGGTATGAGGCGTTACAGTCGGCACTTACTTCATCCTTCACGGCACTTTCAGAGAAAGACCTTGTAAGGGAAGAGGAGGTGGCGGGGATTGTGGGAGTTCTTCTGCGTCGACCGTTCCTTGACATGTACCTTGTGGAATATGCCATTAGGGTTCCGCCACAGTACAAGGTGGTAGCAAAAAATGGCGAATACATTAGGAAATATGTTTTGAGAAGGGTGGCTGAGTGTTTTCATACGCCTAGGTCTGCCGTTGAAAGGGAAAAACTAGCGTTACAGTATGGTTCTGGAGTTGATAGGGCTCTGAGGAAAATTGCCCTTAAGAAGGGATTCACCAAGAGGAAAGCGAGGAAGGAAGGTTTTAGGGGTGAACTTGAACACTTCTTGGAGGCGATAAAGCTAAAAGGTCGGCTTTAGCTTTTATTGAGTAAAAACTGGAGGATTGCAAGTGCCTTTAGGAAGTAAAAGGGTTTCGATGATAAATTACGCTATAAGGGATCTCGTGAACTACGCCAAGAAACTAGAGAATGAGGGAAGAAAGATAATATACTTAAACATAGGCGACCCAGCCCTTTTCTTTGAAACGCCAGCACACATAAGGGAGGCACTTGCCAAGGCTGCCACGGAGGGAAATTCCCATTACGCCCCATCTGAAGGCATCCCGAAGCTTAGAGAAGCAATATGCAGAAAGGAACGGGAAGTCAATGGGGTGAACGGCCTAACACCTGATGATGTGCTCGTTACAGCGGGGGTTTCTGAGGGAATTCAGCTAGTTTTGCCATCTATAGCGGATGCAGGTGACGAAATATTAATCCCCGACCCATCCTATCCTCCCTATGTTTCATATTCCATACTCAGTGGGATTAACCCTAAAACATACAGGTGTATAGAAGAGGAGGGTTGGAGACCTGACATCGACGACATAAGGAGTAAGATAGGGGAAAAAGTGAGGGCAATTGTGCTAATTAATCCTAATAATCCTTCAGGCGCCGTCTACTCTGAAAAAACGATAAGAGAGATAATACACGTCGCAGGGGAGCATAACGTACCTGTGATTTCAGATGAAATTTACGACCAAATAGTATATGATGGAAATTTTAAGAGTACTGCGGCCCTCTCAGATGACGTTCCAGTGATAGGGCTTAATGGCCTCTCAAAAACGTACCTGATCACTGGCTGGAGGCTTGGCTACATTTACTTCCACGATCCGGAGGGGGTACTTGACAGCGTAAAAGAGGGAATTAAAAAAATGACGCGAATGAGGCTTTCAGTAAACACACCAGCTCAGGTGGCTGGAGTGGCGGCGCTTAACGGGTCGAAGGAGCATATAAAGGAACTAGTTTTGTCATTGAGAGAGAGAAGGGACTATTCCCTTAAGCGGTTAAATGAATTTACAGATGTTTATTGCGAGAAGCCGCGAGGAGCATTTTACATATTTCCGAAACTGGGCGAGAAATGGGGAAGAGATGATGAGTTCGTGGTGGAGCTACTTAAGAGTAAGGGCGTGCTTCTTGTAAGTGGCTCGGGATTCGGAGAAAGGGGGAAGGGACATGTAAGGATAGTGTTCCTGCCTCCAATAGAGGTGCTCGAGGAAGCATTCAACAAGATAGAGGAGTTTATTTCGCAAAAGATGATTAGCTAAAATGGCTATGTTGAAAATTTTCTGTGTTTATTATTGTTTAGATTATGATTGGTTGTTCCCCTGTTCCTTCCTCAGTCGGTCTATGAACCATTATTTTGCATCCCCCTTCCTTAGTGATTATTTCGACGTTAAGACCGTGGAGCTTTCCAATTTCTTCACCTCTAATTTGGCAGATTATACATGGGAATTCTGGCGGAAGGTTTAGAATATCCTTGTATTTTTTCCTGAAATTTGATGCTAAACAATCTGTAGTAGACTCAAATGTGTTTTCAGTCAGTTTTTCTACTTTAACATTTGCCCCCATAAAACGACATTGAGAGATGAAAAGCTTCATTAGCTCCTTGAAGTCCTTCTCTTTAACTCTGCTCCAAGACTCCTTTATCAGAGAACGATAATAACTCCAAAGCTCGTCAGCTCTTTTTTTGGCTCTCTCCGTAACGAAGGATACTGCAATTCCCCAAAGGAGCATGAGGCTGGAGACCGTTTTTTCCCATTTCTCTGGGAATGGCACGTCTTCTATGGCTGTTTCCATTATCGTTTCAACTTTTACAGTTTCAACTTCTCTGCTAGGCGTCGGAGGCATGGCTTCCTCTTTAACAGCCGGCTCAACAACTCTGAAGAATTCCTGGGCGCTGCTTTTAACAACCTTTTCAGGCTCCTTTATCTCGGCTTCAGCAGTAATTGCTGGAGGTTGCGTCCCCTCTAAAACTCCTGTTGCTTCATGCGAGATAGCTTCAGACTGTTGGGGGGAAGGTTGCTGTGCTTCTTGCTCCTGTAGGGGTGACACTGCTAAAGGTGTTTGCCTAACCTTTGCTTCTCTAATAATGTTGCTTAAAGCCCTCATTATGGCGTAGTGAGATGGGGGAGTAGCAAGACTACTGTATACGATGGACGTTAGCACATTTATATCCAAGGTTCCAGTTTTCTTGACCGATATAACATCTTTCCCTCTGAATATGCAGACAGCCCATTCTCCCTCCACTTTACCTATCTGGACAACGTAGGATGTCCCGGCGATCATAGATCGCCTACTCCAAGGCTCAAATTCCACCTCCGCCTCGTTCGACATCGCACATCCTTCCATTAAGTTTTCAAAGAAAAATAAGTAAAGACATTTGGATAAATATTTTCACTACTTTCATTTTTTGAGTAAAGCTAACTAGGAAATACTACATTAAGCAGGCGTTTAACTACATCATCGAGCAAAGCAGAGTTTACCTCGCTTAAGCATATGCAGTTTGGTTCTTCTGAAGCGGAAGCAACGGGTCCTATACTTATGAAGGCGGTTCTAATTCGGCTATCCTTCTTCAGTAGCCCAGCGGCTCTTGTTGCCTCATCTAAGTCTTCATTAGGAACTACAAAGAGAACGAGAATGGGATCGTTTTCCTTCAGATTCCCTAGAAGATCTTCTATTTTGCTTGCTACCTCGAGGAGTTTCCCTTTTCCCTTGCACCTTTCCTTACACTTGTCGAGCATGTGAGATGAGAGAGCCCTTAGCATAATGTTTTGTTTTTGAGGAGTTACCTCCAAGTATGGGGATACCTTTCTTTTTTCAAGTGTTGAGAACATGTTTATTTCGTCTGAGCATGTTAGAAGGAAAACTTTGCTTAGACGGCTAACTTTAACCATTTTTACTAGAAGGTAAGAGGAAGCGAAGAATGAGGTAAGTGCACGATTAGCTTCTTTATCGCAGAGCTCTTCAGCCCTCATGGAGAGCACATATTTTTTTAGCTCCTCAACAACAGCGGGATCTATGGGGACAGGGGGACCATGTCCCATATTTTCTGAAAGGTCTATTACTAGGAAGAGGTTGTATGGTGCTAGAATACTCTTAGGAACCACGGTTATCTTAGTCACGTCCTTTTTGGCTATTCCAGCCACCGAAAGTGGAGGGTCTAATTGTACAACCGTTGCAACGAGAGGCATTTCTTCACCTACTAGAAGCACTAACCGAGAGCCGCGCCCCACCGTAATGCCATCCAAAGCGTTCTCCATCACCTTTTCAGCTTCCTGTAATCTTGTCTCATCATCGACCAGCAAACTCATCTCTCTAAGAACTGGAACTTCGCCGTCAAATTTTTCAACTTGAAGAATGTCGCCATCAAAAACATACCAAGTATTGATTACTTTTTCGTCAACCCAAAGTTCGCCTCCCGGAACTTCTTTCCCCTCCCTTACAGGAACGACATACCAGTCTCCAGTTAGAGTTGTTCTAGCGAGTATTAAGTCACCATCATTCAACCCAAGAAGAAGCATGTCTTCTCTATTCATTAGGGCTAACTTATCACCGATGTTAAATGTGTGAACTGTGAATGAGTTAATGTCATCGTAACTTATCATGTTGCTTTCCTTGTAATGCTCAATAAACCATCTTAACCATCTCTCCACATCATCACTTGAAGATAGCTTAACGGCGTTAGAAATAGCAGTTTGTACCTCTGGCTGCTTGAGCAAGTCCTCGGCAAACCTGCTTTTCGCTTTCCTGACAACTTCCTGCCTCAATAGAAGTAAGGTCAATTCGTCGTTACCGCTTTCGGACAAGAAAAGCATTCCTCCAAACTTTTTCTCCTTAGCTGATGAAAGAACAACGAAATACTTGTTCGGATCCACTCGTTCTTCGCTTAAGCTTGCCAAACAGTCACATGCAACTAAGGAAATGGAATTTCTCTTCATTGCATGAAGCATGAGGTTTCTGAGGGACGAAAGAAGCAACTTAGCTGTCGCTCCATTGGTGATAATACATCTTTCATCGTTCTCTACGTCCCCTTTCCGCTGCGTTTTTGGAGGAAGAAAGGATACTGCGTTTAGACCCATAATCCATCTAAGCGCCCTTAAGTCTCCGGGAAATTCTTCGCTCAGAAAGAATGTGAAAAAGTCTACGACAGACTTAACATTAGAAACGGGAAATCCTGTTCCGAAAATTAGGTGCTTAAACCACTCTTTGTCAAGTTCACTAAGAGTATATACTAACTGTTTCAGGACTGTTAATGATAAAGGAGAAAAACACAGGAAAACGTTCTTAATTCCCATTAGACCATATAGGTCAAGCCGTACCTTCTCTCTTAAGTATGGAAGAACAATAAGTGGGTTCTCAAGTTTCCCATCGACCTCGTTTTGTTCAATAAAATTCTCCAGCAGGTCTAGTTCACGTCTGCTGAAGATTTCAACTATCAATGGCATTCCAAAGTAAGATAAATCGGAGTAAAGCGTCGCGAACCATGAAGCATCATCAAACTTTGTTCGCACTCCTCGATATCCCTCCGAAACAAGGTAAGGTACGTCGGGCACCTCATCTGGGAGAACATATCTGAATGAGAAAGTGTTAAAGGAGAAAGAGCCCTGAAGCAACTTCAACACTAAGGTATTGTTACGGGAAACTTCTTGAGATACGAATTCCACGTTTCCTCCGCTACTGGCTATCTTCGTGGCGAAAGGAGATACAAAAAACTCGTCGACAAGGCTGCCGATTTCCCCGAAATGAACATTTTTAAGGCTTAGGGGAATGCTGGAATCAAATCTTGCAATCCGACGCTTTAGGGATGCACTTTTAAGAAGAAGATCTCCTTCCAGTTCCCTTATGAATCCATGCAGCTCACTTAAACTGTAATTTTTACTGACCGCTCCAGAACTTACTCCAAGTTGGGCGTCGACATCTACAACGTAGATTTCTTCCTCGCGGCCGCCGGAATCAACGAGAAACAATTTTCTTCCCTCAGCAACGAGCACGCTGAATCTCTGAGATAATAATTATGTTTAAGACTTTAATTTTTTTATCTTCTCAAAAAGCTGTTTGAGGCAAACAAAAGATGAATAAAACGAAAGATTCTTTAACTTTTAAATTAGGCATTATATAAGCAATGTAGAAGGGAGGAGTGGACTTTGCTACCGCTTCAGATGGATATGACGTCCTTTATTACCATTCTCTTAGTGGCTGCTATTTTCATCTTGATAATTCTTTTCAGTGGGTTAAGGGTGCTGCGTGAGTATGAAAGAGGCGTTATTTTTAGGCTAGGGAGAGTGCTCCCGGAAGAGAAGGGACCAGGGATGATCTTTGTAATTCCCTTCATCGACAGGATGGTGAAAGTGGATTTAAGAGAGGATTACTTTGATGTTCCGCCTCAAAGATGTATCACGAAGGACAATGCGCCTGTGGATATAGATGCTATAATATATCACAAGGTGGTTTCTCCGCTTGACTCGGTTATTAAGGTTGCTGACTGGAGGCTTGCAGCAATAGGGATATCCCAGACAACTCTTCGGTCGGTCGTGGGCGACATAAACCTAGACCAAGTACTCGCCGAGAGGGAACACATAAACGCGAAGCTCCAAGAGAAGCTTGACGAAATTACTGCACGATGGGGAGTTAAAATTACAGGCGTTGAGATCAGGGAGATTCTTCCCCCAGCGTCGGTACTTGATGCGATGATACGGCAAATGGAAGCAGAACGAGTTCGGAGGGCTATTGTGGCTGAGGCGAACGGGAAAAGGGAGTCCGCTATACTTATTGCTGAGGGGGATAAGCAAGCGATGATCACGAAGGCGGAGGCTAAGCGTAAAGCGCTAAGCATAAGGGCAGAAGGCCGCAAGCAAGCGATGATCCTCAAAGCTGATGGTTACGCCCAAGCATTGGAAAAAATTACATCGGTGGCTAAAACTGTGGACGAAAAAACAATGGCGTTGCAATATCTGGAAACTCTTAACAGAATAGGTGGCAAAAACGCCAGAAAATACATTATACCTAGTGAAGTGCTCGACGCATTAAAACAAATAGGGGGCAGTTAAGTAGCTAATCCTGAAGGTACCGGAGAGAAAAAGGTAGAGTTAGATACTTTCCGCCACCCATTTTTTACATATGTCAACTCCTTTGACTGCCGTTTCTGCGTAAGCGTCTGCCCCTAGTTCCCTAGCCATTTCTTGCGTTAGGGCTGCACCCCCCACGATTACCTTGACCTTTCTTCTTAAGCCTGCCTTTTCTAGCAATTTAACGATGTCCCGTATCCCTGGAGCGGTGCTCGTCAGAAGAGCGGATACGCCAACTATCTTTGCGTTGTTTTCTTTAACTGCCTCAACGAACTTTTCCGGGGGAACGTCTACTCCTAAATCAACAACCTTAAAACCCGCAGCCGTTAGAAGAGTTACAAAAATGTTTTTCCCTATATCGTGAAGGTCGTTCATGACTGTTCCAACAACTACAACACTTTTCGCTTCTCCCTCTGACTCACGTTTCAAGTACGGCTCAAGAAGCATCATTCCCTTCTTGAATATCTCACCACTGAAAATTAACTCACTCAAAAAATACTCTTGCGCCTCGTACTTCTTCCCTACTTCCTCCATTCCCCTCGCCATAGCATTTAAAATTTCAAGGGCAGGTAGGCCATTCTTCAGACATTCCTTAATGAGCACCTCAAGTTCTCCGCCTTTAAGCAGGACAATGCACTTTTCTACTTCCTCAAGAAGCTGATCCTTAGCTTGAACAGGCAACACATGCACCTCTTTGAAAAGATAAAGCAACATTAAGGGCAAGATATTTTACCTTTTATAATTATTTTGGGCATTCAAAAATAGAAAGAGTTGGAAAAAAGCAGAGAGATAGAGGGGGTTATCCTTCCTCCATGAGGAACTCGAGCATTTGTCTTCGAAGCTCCTCTCTTTCTTCTTCGTCTTGTTTGAATGATAGGGCGAGCTCCTTCTCGACGACAGCAGTCTTATCCTTTGCGGTGTGAGGTATTTTCACGACCAACTTGTAGTTTTTCTTGTCTGAGACGGGTGCTTCATAGCCACATTTCTTGCAAACTAGAACTGTTTTTCCATTCTTTTTCTTCGGAACCATAAGAGCCCCATCTTTAGGACAGAACATCGAACCTCATCAACTCCTTCTCCTTTTTCAGTTTCCCCTTCAACCTTTTGGGGCTGATTTAATGAGTTCCCATAGATTACTAAGAATTGCTTGGTTATAATTTAAACCTTATGGTAAATGCCTTCTTCCCCATAAAGTAGATGGTTTAAGAGATAGGGATGTTGTACTTTTCAGCTATTTCGAGGAAGGCTTGAGCAGCTTTCCTAACGTTTTCCCAGCATTGCCCATATGTCGAAAGTTTCCAAGACCGCGAGAGGCCTGGCTGGACACCTGTAATCCCTCTGCTTTTCAATTCGTCGTAGAGGAAAAAACCCTTTCTGGAATGAGCGCGAGCCACTTCAAAAAACGAGGAGCTCTCAAAGTGGAGGAGGTCATGGTTGTGAGGAGATTGCCCAAGCTGGATGACGCCTTCGATCCTCGTCAGCTGACTTGAAAAATAACGCGCTTTCTCGACCTCTTCATTCCATCGCTCCACCCTTTCAACAACGTAGGGAAATGCAGCCATTACACCAACGGCAACGCAGCCGGGCAGCGTGCAACCCAGAAGTTCTACTTCCTTGTTTGGGAAGGCTCTGCCGCTCCAGTCTCCCTTCACCATCGACTTTCTGAATATTTTATCAGCATATTCTTCATTAGCAGCGAGAACCCCCGAGGGGGCAGGAGATGCAAATGACTTATGAAGCGAGGCAACCATCACGTCGGCCCCTAATTTTCGTCCAGAAACCGGCATTCTACCAAGAGTGTATGCACAGTTTAACATGAATGGCACATCATACTCATGTGAGATCTTCGCAATGACTTCGGCGTCTGCAAGGTTGCCGTAAGAGTAGTCAACGTGTGTAAGGAAAACCAACGCAGGCGGTTTTTTGGTGGCACGTTTGACTTCCTCTATTTTTTCTGCATAAAGTTCAGGTGGCATTTCAAAATATGGGAAACCAGTATTGGGCACCTCAACTATCTTCAGCCCAGCCCTTTCGGCAGCCAGATACGTTGAGTAATGTGCTAGAGAATCTATGACCACATAGTCCCCCGGACTTGCTAAACTGTGGAAGGCGGCGAACTGAGCCTGCCTGCACCCCGGTAAAAGCCTTACCTCATCCATTTCGATGAATTCTGCTAGGTCTGCATGGAAGTCGCATAGGGGTGGCGTCTCGATTTCATCGAGCCTACCCTTAATACAGTAGTCGCATGTACTATAGCCATCTATGAAGTTCAGTACTGCCTTAACGACTTCAGGGTAGTTTCCGGCCCGCCCTCCACTCTGAATTGGGTGAAGGTTTATCATTTCGACCTCGGTGCTTCTTGTAAGGTTGCGATACTTCAAAAGGCGTTCGGGTTCAAGAGGCATCGTCAACTCCCCCTGAAAAAGGATGGTAGAACCTCCACGCAGGAATCTAGATTAGTCAAATAGACGACTTTAACGTCAACACCAAACCTTTCAGAGATCATACCAGCACGTTTAGCTATAAGTTCATCAACCTTACCGCCTCTCTCCAGAATCAGAATAACTGTACGTACCCCCTTAATTTTTCTTTCAAGCTCCCTCCAAAAAGTCTTCAAACGCGACTCAATACTCCTCATAGATTCCTCGGAAATATTGGGGTTTAATGCTCTAGCATCCTCAACGCTTAACGGTCCCCCGATTGAGATCACCTTTTCTCGGGGAACGCCGTTTCCCACAAGGCGCCTCATCAATGAAGAAGAAACAACAAGAACTAGTGTTTCATTGGGATCCAATTCTGAGACGACGTTGCCAAGTTCATTTTCACGCTGGCTAAGCCCGAGGAGAGATAAAAGCTCAGAGAGAACGCGATGCGCCGACAACAGCTTCTCAGCAAACTCCACTTCCGCTTTCTCATTTAGAATCGAGTGAAGCGCTGACATACGGACGAGAGACCATGCAGTTAAAAGAGCATCAATTACTGAGGAAAGCTTTCTAACAGCATCGATAGAAAAGGGAAAAAGCATCACCACCTTACGTTGCTAAATAACAGGTGGAGCCGGGGCAGGGAATTTCACCTTATTTTAAATGGTTTTGAACCCCGGTATGGCGGATGGCTGCACATGGACTGCAGTCCGCTGCTTCGCGCCTCATAAGGGGACTCGCCGTTCCCGGCACTTGATTTGACCAAATGAAGTAATGTGCTCTCGGCCACCCCGGCTCTCAACAACCTAGATGAGATAAGATCTTTTAAATATTACGAAGGAAGAGGACTTTATATCAAAAAGGAGACATTGCCTTTCATTGGGGGGTTCATTTGTTGTTATTAGTTGGGAGTTTATTGGAAAGGATTTTTGCGGTTGTTGGAGTGTTTAAGTTTTATTTTTCGTTACTTTGAACACTTAGATTAGAGAATGGATGGAAATTAGGAATATTTATCTTCAGATAATCGTAAGTTATTATTTTTCCACCATGATTTCCTTTTCTTCCAAAAAGTAAATAAGTATAATTGTGGAATATTTATTTTGCAACAGATTTCCATGAAAGGGTGGTTTAATGAGTGAGGAAGCCGCGCCATCCCCTGAAGAGGTAAAGAAAACGAAGGAAATCCTAGAGAAGCTTCATGAAGAGAGGAAAAAGGAGGAAAAAGAGGCATTAGCTAAGACGAAGGAGGAACGTGCTAAGAAGATGCAGGAGGCGGCCAGTGCCCTAGAGAAACATGTAGAAGAAAAAGCTAAGAAGGCGCCTCCAAGCAGTTAATCCCAAGAGAAAAGTGCTGGTCACATTGCCCTCCTACTTTTTTGTTTGAAGAAGGGTTATTTAGGCTTTGATGACAAAATAGTATAATGTCTGGACACATGGTGACTGGTGGGGGGTTTTCCTTGAAGAGGGGTGAAATGTTTAGGCAGTGGCTTGACAAGTGGTATGGTCCTACTGTGGGTGTGATCAGCGGTTACCTCTTCGTGGATCTTTCAGTCATAAGTGAAGTGGCTGAGGTGCCTGAAGGTGGAGAAAACATAGCGAAGCTCCTCCGATTTTTCCGATTTTTTAAGGGGGATGTGTTAAGCCCTGAAGTGGTTGATGCGACACGTAGAGTTCTAAGGATGTTTTCTAACAATGTTTTTCTTTCGCCTCTCCTCCGAAGCGACTTATTGGCCATCGTAGTTGTGGAGTTAGATGGAAGTAGAATGTGTGTTGTCGGGTATGGGCGAGAGAAGTGGCTTTGTATTTTCAAGACACGTGAGAAGGAGGCAAAAATGATCGTAGCTAATATCCTTTCGATACTTGGCTTTAGCGAGAGAACTTATGAGTTCAGCGGAACTAGGATACTCGTGGAGGGGTTAGAGAACTGGATTAAAGGACTTATTGAGAACGACGACCTCGAATATGCATGGGTTCATAACTCGTTTGAGACGGGAGGACCACTGCCAAAGGACTTAAATTTGATAGTTAAAACAGTTCAAAATCTTTTTGAAAGCCCGTTCTTTTCGTCTTCCTTGCTGTTTTTCCTAGAACAGAAGAGCGGAAGAGGAGTTTGGTGTTTGAGATATCATGATAAGGCTTCATGCATTTTCTCGGGTTTAGGAGGCGAATCTTACAATAGAGAAATGTCGGAGGTTATAGCTGAAGTTTACGACTGCTATGTCAGCGGCTTAGTTAGCTCTAACCATGTGGAAATGGCACCCTTAAAGCAGGAGAAAGTGGAGTGTGAGAAAACCGAAAAGATAGAAGAAGTAAAAACGATAGAAAAGGTAGAAGAGGAAGTAGTCGGGTCTGATGAAGTGATTACATCGGCTCCGCAACTTAACATCTCAGAAATTAAGGAAGCATTAGAGGACGTTAAGGAAAGGCTCGCCGCCCTTGAGGGAAGAGTGAGTGCTATCGAAGATAAATTATCTTCTCTCCTGACAACTGTAGAAGTAGAAAGTTTAACTGAAAAATTCGATGAAAGACTAAAGTTGATAGATGATGCTATAATGAGGATAAGGGACTTCATAAGCGACTTCTCTGAGAAGTTGCAAGAGTTGAGGAGGCATAAGAACGACCTATTAAAGTATATTGATGACCTCTCAAGGTAGGTGAAAGCATGAACGGAGTAGTCGGTATTTTCGAGAAGGGGCAGTCAGTTATTACGTCACTTCTTTCTGTTCTAGGTGAGGTGGAACAGCTTGTCTCGCTGGCCGTCGAGTTAGCGACAGACTATGCGCATCTCTACGCTCTTTTGTCTTCAATAGTTGACGAGGCATTTATGAAGGACATTGAAAGAATGAAAGAGGAGGGTAAAATTTCATTACCAAGGGAGAGTGAAGAGTTTATCCCGTTGATGTTATTATCAACACAGGAAGACGAAGTCCTGACAAGCTCCGTGAAACAGTTTTTTGATAAGAAAAAGGTGGAAGGAAAACTATTCTATTATCTTTTATTTCCAGAGACTGGAGGAGATTTGGAGTCTGGGGAGAGACTGGTAAAGTTGACGTCGTCTATACTGCTTAATAAAAGCGGGTTAAACGCCGTTTTGGTTCTTATTCGCTCCTTTAAGGCGATGCCCATGGGAGATGATGCTGTAATCATAAATGACCTTACAACTCTTGATAGGCATAACATTGTAGATTCACTGTTAAGCTCCGGCATGCGCGTAATATTTGATAATGAGATTTTTGGAGGGGGATCAGTAGCGTACTGCATCCATGTTTTCGTAAAGAGTAGGGGGCAGAAACTTTCGTTCCTAGATATAAGCGTGCCTGAAAGTATGATTAATGAGTTACTCGACAAGCTTGTCTTTGTGGCGAGTAACGCGCTGGAGAAGGTGGGTGGTTAGGGTTGAGTTCTTCGATCTTCAAATTACCGTTTACTCATGGTATAGAGTCAGAAGTTCAGATTGTGAACTTGAAAGGGCGCTGGATTGATGGAGAAAAAATGATTAGTATAATGGGCAAAATAGTCCACGATGTAGCGGACGGGCTTAAAACCATACTTAAAGATCCACAAGACGAGCTTGTAAAAAGGATAAGTGAAAAGGTTTCAAATATAAGAGTTTCACCCGTTGAAAGAAGAGGAGAAACGCTTATAATATCTTATGCTCTCCCCGACGGGAAAAAAATAGATGTGGAGTTGCTTGGACGAGACCCACATATAGGAACAATAACGTGGATTCTCGAAATTGCAACGCCTCCATGTGATAACTTAGAGGAGCTTGCATGGTGGCTTCATATGCTATTTAAACTTTCACACGACTCTCTCCCTGCAGGAGTTAAACTTATAATGACGGGGTTAAACCCGCTGATGGAGTACCAGCAAGGTTTGAGCTTCGGTGACCATCACCATATAGGAATCCCTGACCCGAAGCTTCGGTTAACTGTTTACAACCTTATCCGCGTCTTCATACCTCATCTGATAGCTCTCTCGGCTAATTCTCCCTTTGTAAACGGTCGGCCAACAGATGCCGTCATGCTGAAAGATGGAAAACTTCAAGCTCCAGGCTGTGTCAGAAGTGTGCGGCTACAACTTAACGTCAGACAGCTTGGGCCAGATGATCCACAGCATTATATTCCTCACCTCAAGTCTCTTGATGAAGATTTTTTTGAGAAAACAATTGGACGAACACCCGCCAGAATGTGCGACATGTACCCATTTACAAGATATGGTACTGTTGAGGCTAGGTTTTTTGACTGCCAAATAAGCGTAATACGAAAAGTATCCCTCGCAGCTCTTCTTCAAGCAATAGCACTTAAAGCCAAGAAACTCCTTGAGTCGAGGGAAGAAATACCTGAAATAGACTCAGAGACACTGATTAAAAACAGGAGATCAGCAATTAGATGGGGGCTCACAGGACCATTCTTTAAACCAAAGGATTTTGAATCATTTGTTAAGAAACATCCTGACTTTGCACGTATGTACTTTTTCGACCATAAGTCTGGTGGTAAGGAGCCTGTGAAGCGGTTGGTGGACGCCGTCAAAAACATGTTTTTCTATTTAAGAGAGGAACTAGAGGAACTAGGACTCTTAAAGTCGGAGTATCTAAATCCATTATTAATAAGTGTTTACGGTGATGTAGCAGGAAAGGTTGTTGCCCCGATGACGACGGCAGACTACCAGCTTGAAAAATTCTTTGAACTTGGAGAAGATATCGAAAGCCTCTCGAGGGAACTTCAAATAATCGCAGACCAATCGTGCAATAACATCTGGAGCGACCCCCTGTCAGGTACGCCAAACCTTCAAGAGTTCATCATGGTTCCAGTTTCCCTCGAAGTAGCTCTAGAAACACCCGTAGTTTTCGAGGGACAACCAGTAACATGCCGAGTTTTTGTAGAAAATAAGGGAGACGAGACGCTAAGAGACCTTGTTTTACGATGTATCGTGACAAATCAGAGCGGAGAAGAAGTGCTTGAAGAAGAGTTCGCTCTAGATCTTCTAGAGCCTGGCGAAAAAAGAGTAGGTGAAGTGGGCTTCGAAGCAGAGGCAGGAATTTCGCAGTATACTTTAAGCGCTGAGCTTGTAGTCTCCTCCGAAATTGTTGCAACCGAGAAACTAGCTATACCCGTCTATCGTGTAAGTTGCAAGTCAGACCTCATAGCGCAAGTTGATGGCGTAATA
>JAHLWX010000031.1 GCA_019057675.1 Candidatus Jordarchaeum sp. LHC_1308 | reverse complement strand
CAAACAGTATTCTTTCCCTCCCAATTTTGACGACGCCGTCGCTCCCTGCCTCCAGCCTATTAATGAACTCCCAGATTTCCTCGTTCCCACTTGGAGGCTGAGCGGTGGCCGTAGTACTCTTATAGTTGTGGAGAAGTTGGAGGTATTCTTTTTCCACGTTCTGGAAGGGGTCTTCTCCCCTGTATGATCGTTCCACGGAAAACTCACAGTAGTCGTCTCCAAGAGCTGAGCAATGGGTCGAGTAATATATGAGCGGCACACCATTGCCCTTTTCCCCTAGTGCCGCTTTAACGGCTCCAACCCAGTTGTAGCCCCACCATGAGCAGTCATAGAAGGGAAACTCGGCTTTTATGTTTTTAACGTTCTCCATAAACCAGTGTGTTATGGAAGAATTATGTATCCTCACGACGACCTTAGGTTTGTCGAGGTCGGCTTCAACCAACTCGGCTTTCCCTCTCCCCCAAACACCGTGAAGCCGCGCGTATTCTTCAAGCGCCTCCCTCGGAGGAAAGCCTTCCGCCATGAGCTCGCTTACCGTGGAGAAGCCGGGGATTACTTGGAAGCGGAAGAAGTAAGGCTTAGCTAGGAAGCCTAACGCGTTCATCATCCCCTTGTAGAGCATTCCAGGTATCGTCTCAGCGATAAAGGCGCAGCGTAAACCTCTCCAGTAGATCCTCCATCCGTCAACGCGAATATCCCTCATAAAATTCTCGAGAGCAGGACTGTGTTCATCTTTCTCGGAAGTCAACAGTCTGCACCCGCCAAGCCTTTTGTCATTTTTACAATATGAAATAGCATATATTAAGTTTTTTCTAAATTAAAAAATTTTCAAAACAATTATTCTATTTTGCTTATGGAAAAAATCACAATGAATGCCAGAGTAAATTTTATTTGACATTTTTCGATGGAAAAGAAACGGCTGTTCCTCTGTCAAGCTACAGGGCTTGCAATGTTAACTCGCAGTGTTCGTCTCCCTTCGCAGTGCATTTTTCCTCTCTCGCCGCTAAGGGCGGCTTCCCCTCTTGCTCGGCGAAGTAGTTTAGGATCCCTTCCACTATGTAGCCTATGCTGATGCAGGCCGGCTGCGGCCTAAGCCCCCTTAGCTTCCTATACGCTCCACCCTCTTCTCCATAAAGTGACTGGTGGATCAGGAATTTGATCCTCGAGCCGTCAAGCCATGCATCCATTTTCCCCCACCCCATAGATGATGCTGACGCTAGGAAGAATTTCAGCACCCCCTCAGCCCCATACTTTTCCCCTTGCAGCGAGAGGTATCGTCCATATTCGTTGTGAGCCCTCCTGTAGACCGCGTATATCATGTCGCCGAACTTTTCTATGGGGAGCATAGAGTAGGCGATGGAGAAGAGTATGCCGGGCGCCAAGAGCAACCTTTCTCTCCCTATCCCTACGGATCCGTCCTCCTTCACCTCTAAAAGATTGAGGAATCCTCTGATGGACTCATCTGGGTTTCCGGGGGTGGTGTTTCCGCCGATGACCGCTCTGACGCTCTCATAGCTGAAAAGCTCCCTCGGTATAGTTGATTTCAATTGGCTTAAGCCAGCATCGTCCCCCCGCGTTATCACCCACTCGCAATATTCCCCTCCCCTAGCAAGGCACTCTGTTTCCCTGTAGGTTAGGGGCGGCGCCTCAGCCCCCATCCCCTCTATGACTGCTTTAACAACTCCAGTCCAGCCGTAACCCCACCAAGCGCACTCGTAGAATGGGAAAACTTTCTCCAAGCTTTCGACGTTGTCCCTGAACCATGAAGCAACACCCGAATTATACATTCTCACGGTGACCTCCGGCTTCTCGAAGTCGGCGCTAACAATCCTAGTGGGCCCCCATCCAGCCGCACCGATGAAATCGGCGTACTTTTCGGCCGCCTCTTCTGGAGAGGTTCCACCGCTAATTATGCAGCTTACCTCAGCAAAGCATGAAAGAGCGGTGAACTGCAAAACGACGCTTTTAAGCGACGGCCCAAGAACCCTCATTAATTCCCTCGTGATGCGCATAAGAAGCTCACGAGAAATAAACGCGTAACGCATGCCGCCGTAAAGTATCCTCCACCCATCAAACCTCAAATTACACTTGAGGTCGTCAAGGGAACGCTTCAACTCCTCCACGGACACGCCCAAAATATTACCCCCCCTGATCATAAAAAGAGATCACCTTCTACTTAAATTTAACTTTAACATGCATTTAATGGATGTTAACTGAAAAAATAATGTTAAAGGGCGTCATGAAAGAACGAGTGAATTAGGTTTGAGGGATCAAGAGTCGGATGAGGCTACAAGTTTGACAAGCCAACCCACGTTGAGAAGTCGATAACGCTAAGATCACCAACAAAAGGGTTGTAGTAAAGCAGGGCAACCTGTCCGCTGGCAGCATCCATTTTGATGGGTTCGTGTGATGGAGCATGGCTCCAAGACGGCTTTAGCCGAGTTTTCGACGGAAAGCTGAGCTGAGGCAGCCCAAGAATTATAAAATTTCAAACTTAAACCCGGGGGGACTGATGATCGAGATGAAAAACCCGGGTACGTGGGTGCATGTTTAGGCTAAACCAAGTTACCCGATTGACATTTAAACCTGGGTTTTGGGCCGGCGTGCACAATCCCGCCAAAGCACTTGAAGCCCTCTCCTCTCACCTTTCTCCATAAATAAAGGGAGGATGGAGTCCGGGGCGTGTTGGTGCTGCACCGACTGCAGTGCTACCTTTTTATCTTTTCTGCTGGTAGTGTGTCGAGCTCTTTTATTATGTCGATGAACATTTTTGTCAGTGGTTGAAGCTGGTTTTTTGCAACCTTGTCCGGTGTGTCAGCGGCGTCGAAAAGGTACATTGGTCCGCTTATCAGGCTGTAGATTGGAATCCCATTCTTCCAGAATAGGTGGGCGTCTGTGGGTACGTCTATGGGGGTTGTCGTGGGCAGGATCAGTATCCTTTCAATGTTGTGTTTGAGTATCGCCTTTTTCGCCGTTTCAACCAGTGTGGGGTTGTCCGTTGTGAAGATGGCCCTCGGCTCCACTTCCTCCGTGACGACGGCAACCCCGTTCCGCTCCAAGCACTCCTTTGCGACGTGTTCGACTGCTATGTCTATGAGGGCTCTCGCCACTATGTCGCCTCTGTGAGTTTCTATGAATGCTTTCTGGCCTATTCCCTCTGCGCCTCCGTAGAAGTGTCCTGCGTTGAAGAGGAACACCAGCGTTCTCCTCGTTTTCTCGCCGAGCTGGGCGAAGTACTTTGCCAACGCTAAAACCACGGCGCAGCCTGAGGCATCCTCAACAGCGCTCTGGAAGGGGCCGTCGTGATGTGAGTGAACCAGTATGACCTCGTCGCTTTCCCCTGGAAGGACGCCGTAAACGTTATGCGTCACCGCGGGCTTAACATCAGCTTTAAGCACCATCCTGACTTTAACCCTGCCTCTCTCAAGCATACCCCTCAGTCTCGCCCCTGTCTCCCTGCTCACCCAAAGTCCGGGCAGAGGCCTCATGACGCCGTCGTAGGGCGCATAGTAGGCGAGCTCCTCTCCGAGCTTAGGGTAATCTTCGAGTACCCCTATAAAGCCGGATGCATTATGCCTGCATGCCAAGTCGTACGCGTCGTAGCCCCCCGCCAGGAGCCCCATGCCCAGACAGTTGGTGCGTATCCAAGCTGCAGGGTGAACCCAGTCCGGCGTAATAGTGTTTCTCGGGTCATGAGTGAAGTATGCTATGGAGCGGAGGAGTGAAACTGGGAGAGGGAGAAACCTGACGCTGACCATAGCCACCTTCCCTTCAACATCCGTCATTTCAAAGTCTCTGGCGCCTCCCTCACCAACGTAGACCAGCTCGCCCTCCAAGCCCCCATCACCAGTAGGAGTGGTGTATGGAATGTAGAAGCAGGGTAGCTTTTCGGTCGCCCTGCCCACCTTAGCCTCCAGCTCCCATTTCGTAGCAGTCCAGAGAGTTATGTCGATAGGCTCCATGCGTACGTCTTCAAAGCCGAACTCAAAGAGCTTGTCGCGGAGATACCTTTCAGCCTTAAGGTCGCCTTCACTCCCCGGAACCCTCCGCCCCAGAGAGTGCAGGTCGAGAACCCACTGGAAAATTTCATCCTCAGATGGAAGATTACTATAAACCAAAAAAGGCGCCTCCTCTCTCTAAACAGTAATTATTCACAACTTCTAAATAAAATGTTTTCCAGCCATGTGAACGCGATAAAGAGAAAAATAGCTTATGGTAAACGTGGAGAATAAGGGGGAATGTGACCGAAGCGCTCGAAGGGGCATCGGAATAGAGTTGTAGCTGAGCCAGCTACCTAGGCTTAAACGCAAAAACACACTTCTCCTTTCTGACCACGCTTGCCATGAAACCGGCTTTTTCAAGTCTAGCGGCGACACCCTTAGCCAAGTCTTTTCCACGTATGAGCTGTCCAGGCGAACCCACATAATGGAAGAGGGCCCCGCCCGGCTTGAGCACCCTAAAAAGCTCCCCGTAAAACTCTTGAGAGTACAGCTCGCCTGCGAGGCCGAAGCGGGGAGGGTCGTGGAGAACCCTGTCGAACGAGGCGTCCTCAAAATTTCTGACAACCTCAAAGGCGTCACCGCGGATCAAGACAGCTCCCTCAAGCTCCCGCGACCACGGATTGTACTCGGCGAACCTCAGGACAGTCTCAGACCTCTCTATGCTCGTAACCCTAGCCCTCCTCCGGAGGGCATGGATAGCAGTGTAGCCTAGACCTGTGCATATGTCAAGCACCCTGTCGCCGGGCTTAACGCCGAGAACCCTAACCTTTCGCCTAGAGTCCTCCCACGGCGTCATCCCCAAAACCCTGTGCATGTAGACGCCGTTCACCTGCAGCGTTGGAGCAGAACCCTCAGCCACACACCTAAGCTTATAATAAGCCCCCTCAGCCGGATTCCACTCCTCAAGCAGCCTGACCCCGCCCCCCTCAACCACGCACACCGAGCCGTCACACCTCCCAGCAAACTCGCGAAGCAAGCCGACATCCACGCTTACACCCCCCGGCAGAAAAGCCAAGCCACCGTCAACCCTAACTCTACAAACACTCAAGCCGAGATCCAAGCTGGCCTCAACCACCCCCTCCCCGCTGCAAATCCGCCCAGCCTCCCAACAACACAGGACAGGCAAACCTCTAAATCTAAAAGACCAAAACTTCAAACCCAACACCCATCAGCCACACAAAAACAAACATGAAAATATTCGTTACGCAAAAAACCCAACGGCGAGAAAAAACAAACACGAAAACACGAAAAACAATCAAAAAAAGGAGAAAGTTAAGGGCAACCCGGTCACATAAACTCCCTGTTCACTTCCAAGGCCAGTGCATGAACGACTCGTAAATCAGAAGCCACAGAATGCCGCCGAGCACAAACCAGCCGAGGACACATGAGGCAGCCAAGTGCTGCATCGCCGCCTGAACCTCTAGTAACGGGGTCATCCCACTCATCAAAAGCACCGGCACAGCCATCCCCGGCGCTACCCCCGCCGGCAACCACATCTCCAGCGTAGAAGAGGGGAGCCCGGCTACGGCGCTTGCAAGCTCGGAATATCCCATCCATGCGAAGTAGGCTAGTGCTTGGAGTCCTGAGGCGCCGGCGACGACACCCGCCCACGATAGGGACATTGCTATGGACGGCATTCCCAGCACGACGAAGAACACTATGACGCCCGCTACGACTGCGACCACCAGAGCTAGTATTTTGCCCATGAGACCCTTAGCGGCGAACCAGTGCATCTGGAACGGGTGTTGAATCACCAGTATAGCTAGTATTATGCAGAGCAGAAGGGCTGTTACGTTGGCAGGAGCCCTTATAGGTATAGTCAACGGGATCACCAATTCAACCGACGGCGAGGATCTAGTAAATCCTAGAGAGTATGCGAAAACATGTGGTGCTGTTCCTATGATTGGTGTAAGGACAAGCCAGAGCACTACGCCAATTATTATCCCCGTGATAATGTTGAGTAGGCCCTTTACTGGTTGTTTTCTAGCGTCGTATGGCCTGATTAGTCCTACGATGCTGAAGCCGGCTATTACGCCGACCAACAAGGAGAGCCATTGATCGTAGTGGTTGAACGGTGCCAGTGGCTGTAGTAACGTGGTGAATAGGTCGTGGCCTGGCAGATACATCTCGTAGAACGTCGCTCCACTCCAAGCTAGGGTGTTGAAGATCAAGTATAGTATGCCTGCTATTATCCATGAGATCACGGTGTACATGGCTCCTCTTACTATTGGGTGCAGTGTGGGCTTCTTCGGCACTATGGGCCAGAAGTCAAGCTGAGTTGCCCATATTGGGAACACTAGGAAGCCGCATGTGCCTAGTAGCAGCATCTCGTAGCCCTTGAAGCCCACGGCTCCGAGGACGTAGAAGGTCACGAAGGCGAGGATTAATGAGAGGGCCGCTGTGATTAGCCCGTTCACGGGCTGCTTGGGTGGCGCCGCCCTCTGGAACGGCATGCAGAGGACTGCGATTACTATGAACCAGACGATGCCGAAGACTATCACCGCCATCCAGTCGAGCGGGTATCCTAGTGGGTTAAGGATGACAGTCTCTGCGCTTCTCAGAGCTAGGGCTGGGGCTAAGAGCGCTGCGAGCGGCTCGTTGACGCCAAGTACAGGTAGTGCCTCGTGGAGGACGTAGGCGTCCATTACTACTAGTCTTGTTAGTATTCCTCCTATTGGGTTTAGGAGTACCGCGTACATTATGAAGGCGATGGAGTATATTGTGAGCAGGGACAGCACTCCGAGCCAGGGCTGCTTAAATTTTCCTACTTCCTCTCCCGCCATTTCTGAATTCCTCCTCTCCCAAAGTTTGGTTTCCCTATCTTTCAGGGCATATTTAAATTTAACGTTTATTGTTGGCCGAATATTCGGCAGGCGCCTTATTTTTTTCGCCTTTTTCATCAGCTTACGAAAAACCAATTTAAGGATAAACGTAAAATCGTGCGGAATTCTTAAAGAAGGATCAGTTTCCATATTTTTATCACTTTATTACTTAACTTTTAGTGTTTGAAGAGTACACGTGGGAATTAAATCTTGCAGGCGGCGTTTTATTTCTCACCGAGAAATGGGGGTTGGTGGTTGGAGGGCGGTAATTTGGGGCATGATTCCGGTTTAACTGTTTGGACCATTGGGACGAGCGTCAGGTCGGCTGAAGAGTTCATTTCCATCCTGAAACGTCTTGGCGTCGAGGTCGCTGTTGACGTGAGGAGGTTTCCCACTTCCCGGTTTGAATGGTTTAAGAAAGGAGGGTTGAAGCGTGTTCTGGGGGAGGCTGGAGTAGAGTATGTTCACCTTGAGGGGCTTGGCGGGTACCGAAAGGGCGGATATGGGGAGTATATGAGGACGGAGGAGTTCATGAGGGCTTTCATGGAGCTTTTGCGTATTGTGGAGAGCGGGAGAAGGGTTGCCTTGTTCTGCTCGGAGCGGCTGTTCTTCAAATGCCACAGGAGGTTTATAGCGGATGAATTGGCACGTAGAGGAATAACGGTTATTCATGTGATTGATGAGGGGAAAACCTGTGTGCATAAGGTTAGGGAATAGTCAGCCGAATGGGATTCGAGTTGGACTGACGGGAGTGTGGACGCGGCGAGTGTTGCCTTTCACGGTGTTCTTGGTATTCCTAGAATCGATTTCACCATGTTTTCTCTCGCCCATTCTTTTTCGCTCACGAACTCCATTATTAGGGCTACTTGGGGTGGTTTGGGGAAAATGCGTTCAACGATCTCGCTTACGCTTAGTCCTTCCCTGTACATTTCTCCAACTTGTTCTTTGAGGTTTTTCAGGTATGTTAGGTATGCTTCCACCTCCAGCCTGCTCATTGGTCCTGGACCGCCGAAGGCCATTTCAAAGTCCTTTTTAAGCACGTTCTCAAGAGACTTTATTGTTACGTTGACTTCCTCCTCCCTCATCCAGACCGCCTGTTTATCCGATATTGCTAGGTCTCCGCTGAACAGGAGGCCGTCAGCCAAGAAGGAGACGTGGTCGAATGTGTGGCCGGGTGTCTCTATTACTTCGACATCCACCTTGCTGAAGCTCATGAACTTGTCTAAGGGTTCTGCTTTAACAGGCTCGGGCTGCCCCCAAACCACCCTTCTATACTGAGGTATCCTAGGCGGCGTCTGGAGAAGAGGGATGGTCTTCTCGGATGCGAAAACTTCAGTGCCCCCGCCCCTAAGTAGGGGGGCAGCCCCCACGTGATCCTCATGGTAGTGGGTTATGAGTAATACTTTAGAATTCTTGAGCGCATCGGTAACTTCCCTTGCAATGTTGGGGCAACCGCAGTCAAACACCACATCCCTGTATCGGTAGAAGTGAGTCCAGTAAAGAACTCTTCCCTCTACTTCCGTCCCGCACTTAAAGACTTCGACACTATTAATCAGACTGCGGATTATCACTCAGTCAGCCTCCAGGATCCCTTTATGCTCTTCCTTTCCGTGATTGTCATTTAAAATTAACGAGAGAGATGCGAAGAATAATGGAGCCGTTCATCTTTTAATTCATAAAGTGTTGATAACTAAGTTTATAAGCTTAGTAGGGAAAACTAGGAATAAAAATGGGCTCACGTAGTTGATGGAAAGAGGGGTGGGTGTGGGTCTGAGGTGTTTGCATGGTTTCCCATGTAGATATTTTGAGGCATGTCCTTAACGAGGTTAAGAGCGGGATAAAGATTGATGGCTGGAGAATTACTTGGGGGGACATGCGCTACGCTTTCATTTCCCGTGAGCTTTTGATGCGTATAACTGTGGAGCTGATGAAGTTTTTCGGGGCTTTCTTCAGGGAAGCTGTGCTCAGGTTTACTGCTTTATCATGCTTCGCAGAGGCAAGCTGCATGATAAACATGGGCGTCCCTCCAGAAGGGGTTGTTAAAAAATGCGCCGAGTTCGTCAGCGCGTCAGGCTGGGGGCTTGTTGACGTGGTTGAAGTTGACTTTAAAAAGCCGAGGGTAACAATTAGAATGTACAATCCAAGCATCGCCTCGTGGTTCAAGAACAATGTTAAGAATCTCGAGGAAACGTTTCCTTTTTATGAGTGTGCATGGTGGGGTTACAGCTGGGTTGGGGTTGTGAAGGCGGCTCTCGAAGCTATGGGCATAGAGGCGCCGCCATTAGTTTACAGGGAGACAAAGTGCTGCGCTAAGGGAAATAGGTATTGTGAGTTCGTCATTGAAGAGGGGGAGGAAGCTAAGAATAACATGGAGTCGTACATGTCGAGGGAGTTATTCAATTATAGGAACATCAAAAAACTCGCTGATGGAAGATACATGTATGGAGACCCAAGGGAGACCATAAGTTTATTCCTCAGGATCCTAGAAGCAAGAAATGACGGAAGCATAGGGATAATGGAAGGAGACAGCGTGCTTATGGCGCCTAGCCTGCTCTTTTCCCTCGCCTACTGGATTATACCACTCGAGAAGTTTGGAGAAGCCATTAACACAGCATACAAAAAGGCATGTAACGGATATGGCGAGTACCTTGCAAAACAAGGAGGAAAATACGGGGCGGAAGCCATACTACGCTTCTTCTTCTCATCAGCATCATCAATGGGGTGGGGGGGAATGGAAGTCACAGAATTCACAGAGTCGAATATAAAATTTCGTATTTACCAATCTCTCTATGGAGAAGATGGGGGAGCTTATATTAAATTAAAGGGGTTAGAGCCTCGACCAGTTTGTGCTCCGGTAGGATATATTGCGGAGGGCGTCATCAATTACTTCGCCGAGAAGGAAGAGGGATCACCTCTAACGGTGAAAGAGGAAAAATGCATAGCGAAGGGAGACAAGTACTGCGAATTCACCATAGAAAAATAAAAGCCGAATCCTCAAGATGACATCTGTTCAGCTCTTCATTGTAAGTGAGCGATGGCTGGACTGTGAGTGGTGAAAAGAGCCTACCACGCAGACGGCTTCCTCGGCAGGCCATAAAAGCCTGGAGGCCGTTGGCAAAGCAAGTGGTGGGCTTAAATAACAGGTCGACGGTTGTTCATAGTCCCTTTAACGGGAAGCCGCATAATTACAACAGAGTTTTTACAGCTGAAAAAGACTTAGTTAGAGTGCTGCCGCTATCTTAGTGGTGTGTGCCCGGTGAGCAGGAACTCGCCTTTTTCGATCAGTTTTTTCAGCATTCTGGAGAGCATGTTGGCTCTACTCCTATTAGACTGCCTTAAAACAATAGGGACATCTTTCCCGTTAACCTGGATGCTCCCACACATCCTAGAGCCCTGTTCGGGGCATAGGTGGAGGCAAGTGCAGCAGTTGAAGCACCTAGTTTTGTCGATGCCTCTCCTAGAGAACGCCTGTGTTGGACAGTACTTCTCCACTTCACAAACTTCTCTCTCGCACTCCCTGCACTTCCCGGTGTCGAAGCGCACCTCTAGCTCGACTCCCTGCCATACGCTGCGATAACTGCTCTCAGCGATTTGAGTGCGGGTGTTTACGTCCATCACTGGAAGCTTGATGTTTTCATCTAAAACCCTCAATCTTTCGAGTACTCCTTCGTCAATCACGGGGATTGGCACTGCTATGGAAGTTATACATTCTGGCCCGCTGGAGGTCGTGAAGCCGCCCATAAACTCGGGCTTCATCCCCCTCATGTCGGCGACCACGGAAAGGTTTGGGCGTTCCTTGCTGCTTCTCGTCCCCTCACCGGCCACGTACCCCACTGCCCCGTTCACCAGTATTCTCGTGCCGAAGCCGATAACCCGCATGTCGGGGTCGTTCTCCAAGGGGTTGACCTCACCCGTACCCGAAACCGTCGCCTCCTTCAACGGGCCCTTTAAACCTGTAACCGAAAAAATGGTGCTCACGGTGCCAATTCTAGTGTTGACGAAGGCGACGTAGTTTCTGAAGGCGCTCCGCGTCGTGAACATTCTGGCGAAGGGCATCTCGTCTATTGTAACCTCCTTCTCGAAAATTTTCCCGGCTGCCTTAACCTTCACGTGAACCGGCCTTCCCTCGACGATGTCCCGGAAAAGGTGACCCCCACCATAGCTGCGACTTGCATGGGATGTTCCATAAACGATCAAGTCCACCACCCCCAGCCTCTCATTGGGGCATGGTCCAGGGAAGGCTGGGACGCCGTTAAGCCATGCCTCCTCTGCCCTCTCAAGCACTCCTCTTTCGGCAACTGGCACAACGATGACAGCTGCAGTCCCCGACATAACAGCGCACGTTGCGGTCGTGACAACGTCGACATCGTCGGCGTGAACTTCCTCGCCGTTCCTGACCATACGCTTAAACTCTTCAGCCGTGAAGACCACAGCCTCCCCCCTCAATATTTTGTTGTTAATCTCGCTGACGCTCTTCAACCAAACCTCCTCCTCAACGGTCAAACATACCTAAAATGAGAAATGTAAATCTTGCTATGAGGGATAAAAATGAAAGATAAGGGCAGCTACTTTAGAGCTGTAATTTCAATCGTCGGTGTGGAGATTGGCTGCTTGAAGAGTTTCTTCTCAAGCCACAGTGAGACGTTGACCAAGTTTATCAGCACTGGGACCTCGATGAGTGGCCCTATGACTGCTGCGAACGCCTGCTCTGAAGCTATGCCGAAGACTCCTACGCAGACGGCTATTGCCAATTCGAAGTTGTTGCTCGCCGCAGTGAACGCTATGGTTGTCGTTTCAGGATAGTTGAAGCCGAGTTTCCATACCATTATGAACGAGGCAAAGAACATTATGACGAAGTAGAGCACCAGCGGTATCGCCACCTTCAGAACGTCCAGCGGCAACGTAACTATGGCTCCGCCTTTAAGCGAGAACATAACGACTATCGTGAAGAGTAGCGCTGCGAGGGTGAGGGGGCTAATCTTTTTCATGAAGACGTTGTCATACCACTCTTTGCCCCTCCTGCCTATGAGCGCGTAGCGCGTTATGACGCCGCCCGCGAACGGAATGCCGAGATATATGAGCACGCTCTTCGCTATGTCAACTATGGAGACGTTAACCGCCGACGCTCCGGAGGCGGAGATAGCGAATCCGATGAAGCGGAGCTCCGGACTTAACATCCAAACCCACCATGGAACCTCGGCAAGCCAAACAGGTACACCGCTAATCCATGCTGGAAGCAAAGTAACGTACAGGTAAGCCAGTATCGAATACATGAGCATCTGGAAGACCGAGTTTAAAGCCACTAGGACAGCGCAGAGCTCACCGTCCCCCCTCGCAAGCTGATTCCAGACCAGAACCATCGCTATGCAGCGTGCAAGTCCAACTATCGTCAAGCCAATCCTGTACCCTGGCAAGTCTGGTAGCAAAGTCCATGCAAGCACAAACATGAGTGCTGGACCCATAATCCAGTTCTGTATAAGCGAGATGCCGAACGCGCCCTTAATGTTCTTGAGCCTTGAAAGCTCTTCATACTTCACCTTGGCGAGAGGAGGGTACATCATGAGTAGCAGTCCTATCGCTATGGGAAGCGACACCGTGTCCAGCCTTAGCCTGTCAAGAATTCCGCTGAACTCTGGCATAACAGCACCCAAACTGACGCCAAGCGCCATGGCTAAGAATATCCACAGCGTCAAGTACTTGTCCAGCAGGCCAAGTTTGACCTCTCTGCTCAAAGTTGCAACCCCACTACTCCTAGTCTGGAGGAACATTCATTTATCTGACTACATAAATTTTTCTTTAAAAAATATGAATAAATATAAAAAATATAAAATGCAAGTATTAAGAAAAAGATATTTTAAACACACGACCTCTTCCGGGCATTCAGCGGGACGATGCACCATGAAACCGTATAGGCAGCCGTGCCCCAAAGGGAGAACGCCTCGGGAAGGTTATCTTTTTAAGTTTTTACTCTTAGTGATCTGTGGGTGGGGTTATGGACATACATGAGCTCAAAGTCGGGACTCCTGGAACGATTCTTCCCCCCTTCGAGAATGTTGTGAAGAACGCGAGGAGAGCTGAGGAGCTGGGCTACGACTCGTGCTGGTGGCCTGACCATCTCATGGGCTGGATCCCTGAGTCGATATGGACGCCCGACATAGCTGAGATCGCAGCATACCAGAAAAGCCCTCACACATACTTTGATGCTTTAACCACTATATCTGCTGTGGCATGTCACACTTCTAAGCTCCTGCTGGGGACAAGCGTAACCGAGTGCTTCAGGAGGCATCCTGCAATGCTTGCCCAAGCAGCCTTAACGTTAGACCACATTTCCAAGGGCCGCTTCATCCTTGGCATAGGAGCCGGGGAATACGAGAACATTGAGCCCTACGGCATAATATACGAGAAGCCCGCGTCTAGGCTTGAGGAGGCGCTGAAAATAATAAGGCTCCTCTGGGAGAGCGAGGGCAAAGTCGACTACGACGGGCAGTTCTGGAAGCTGAGGGACGCCGTGCTGACCCTTAAACCCTACAGGGAGGAGTGCTACCCGCCTATATGGGTTGCGGCTCACGGCGAGAGAACAATGAGGATCACGGGGAGGCTGGGTGACGGCTGGTTCCCGACGTACATGCCACTTGAAAGGTACAAGGAGGGGTTGAAGATTGTCAGGGATGAGGCGCGGAGGGCTGGTAGGGATCCGGAGAGCGTGACGCCCGCCATGTGGTGTTACACCGTCATAGACGAGGACCCGGAGGAGTGCCGCAGGCTACTCGCTTCCCCAATGATCAGAGCCTTCACGTTGACCATGCCCTACTACGCGTTCGAGGAGCTCGGCTACAGGCACCCCTTAGGGGAGAAGTCTGTTCCTTTTTCTGACTACGTGCCTACGAGGTATGGAAGGGAGCAGGTGATCAAAGCCCTAGAGAAGGTTCCCGTCGAGGTCTGCGAGAGGTACACGCTCAACGGGACACCGGACGACATCATCAAGAAGCTAGAGGAATACCTCAAAGCTGGCCTCAGGCACGTCGTGCTCTGGAACATCACGTTCTTTGGCGACATGAAGAAGGTGCGCCCGTCCTTCACTGCCATGTCAAGGATCCTGGAATACATAAAGGGATAAGTGCGGGGTTCCCAGCGCTTTTAGAAGCGGGAATGTTTAAGCGGGACGGCGTGAGGTGCCTCGAAAACTTCCCCCCTCGTTTTCATTAGAAACTCCTTTAAGATTGCCGCATCCTAGAGTAAAAAAGTAAAAATGAATTCGTTTACAGGGTGTTGAGGTATGAACTGGCTTTCCGCCGCCGCCTCGGCCGCGATAGGGCTCTGCTCCGGCTGCGTGACAGGGTTGATGGGCGCAAGCGGCGTGCTCATCGTCGTGCCGGCTCTCACCATGGCTCTGGGGCTGCCTGTCCACGCTGCGATTGGTACCAGCCTCGCGGTGGACGTGATAGCCTCGCTAATTGTAACGTACATATACTATAGGCGTGGGAACGTGGACGTGAGGTCTGGTGTCTGGCTGGCCTTTGGTGCGGTGCTTGGGGCGCAGTTTGGCAGCATGCTGGCGGCTTACATGCCAGAGTTTGAGCTTGGAGGGGGATTCGGTTTTTTCCTGATAATAAGTGGAGTTGGACTGTGGAGGGAAGATGTGCGCCGCAGGCTACGCCTATTCTCAGGTGCGTCAGCGTCGTCAAGCGTGAGTGACGAAGGAAGAATAAATGTTAGGATGAGGCAGGCTGCGGCATCCCTCGCCATAGGATTCTTGATCGGCGTTGTGAGTGGTGTCTTCGGCGCTGGCGGCGGAGTCATGTTTCTCCTGGTTCTGATCTTTCTTCTCAAGTATCCTGTTCATAGGGCTATTGGAACGTCGACGCTCATAATGGCTTTGACGGCCCTCTCCGGCACTCTAGGATACGCCATGAACGGGGACGTGAACTTCTTGGCAGCTGTCATCGTTGGGGCTGGAACCGTGGCTGGAGGAAGAATTGGGGCGGTTTACGCTAACAGGGCACCGGAGGAAAGGCTCGCAAAAATTATTGGGGCATTGTTCGTGTTTCTGGGGGTGATGATGATCGCTGAGCAAATCATATGACTTCAACGGAGGCCCCGTTCACGTTACGCTTATTTTCCCTTCAGTATAGTGATGCTTCGGAAGGAGATTTCCGTGGAATGATGCCAACTGCACCATGTTTCTGAGAATTAGTTCCCTAAGGAGGCGGGATGATGAATGATAAAAGGCATTTTCTGGACGCTTTCTTCAACCCTCGTTCGGTGGTTGTTGTTGGGGCGACTGAAACTCTTAGTTTCGGCCACGTTCCAACGAAGAACATTCTCTCTCATCCGGGCGTCGAAAAATACCTTGTAAACGTTAAGGGCGGAAGGGTTATGGGGGCCGACGTGCTCAAATCCGTGAGCGAGCTCCCCGAGGGAGTTGACCTCGCCATCGTCATGGTTCCAAGTGGTGCGGTGCCGGGGGTCGTGAAAGAGTGTGCTGAAAAGGGGATCCGACACGTTATAATAGAGTCGGCTGGATTCTCTGAAACGGGGAGTGAAGGAGCCCGGCTGGAAAAGGAAATAGTGGAGGTTGCCAAGGCTAACGGGATGAGGGTGATAGGGCCTAACTGTGTTGGCGTGGTTAACACGTCCAACATGTTTACTACAGCTGACGTTGACGTGGCAGCCCTCGTAAAAGGCGGCGTCGCTTTAGTAGCGCAGTCGGGGGTTTTCGGAACAGCGCTCGTCGACAGGGCATGCTCTGAGGGCCTAGGACTAAGTAAAGTGGTCACCCTAGGGAACAAATGCGACGTTGACGAGGTGGACGTGGTGGAGTACCTAGCGGACGACGAGGAAACAAAGGTTATAGGTCTATACGTGGAGGGCGTCAAACATGGGAGGGGAAGGAAAATGATCGAAGTTTTCAGAGCTGCGTCGGCGAGGAAGCCCGTAATAGTGCTGAAGTCTGGGAGAACAGAGGCAGGTTCTAAAGCTGTGAGGAGCCACACGGGGAGCTTGGCTGGAAGTGACAGGGTATTCGATGCCGCCGTAAGGCAGTCGGGGGTTATAAGGGTGGAAAGCATAGACGAGCTCTTCTACACCACCATGGTCTTAGCCTCCCAGCCTCTCCCAGCTGACGGCGACGTGGCCATACTCACAAACTCAGGCTCGCTCGGAGCGATGATGTGCGACGAGCTGGAGTCACTGGGAGTAAAACTTGCAGCCTTATCGCCTGAGACGATGGACGGACTCAAGAAAGCGGCACCTCCATGGGCGTCCTGCAGAAACCCCGTGGACGTTGGACCAGCAATAATAGAGTCGGCATTACCAGCTGTCGAGTTGCTGGGGAGTGACCCGAACGTCGGCTTAATAATAATGATCTTCGCCATACCTGGAATAGTGTCGAGCCCACGCTACTTCGGAGCAGACATCACCCCATTTTTCGAAACACTCGGCGAGACCGTGTCAAGTGCAGGAAAGCCGGCAGTAGCCCTAGGATTCGGAGATGAGAGAATAATAAAAGTGGCCGAGAAAGGCTTCGGGAAGACTCGCATTCCAGTCCTGAGAAACCTGACTCTGACGGCCAGAGCCGTGGCGGCACTATACAAGTACAAGAAAATTAAAGAAGCCAAAAAACGATAATAACCAGCATTCGGCGAAAACTGTAAGAGAGTAAAGCGAGTTTTTCCACTCGGGACAAACGTAGAAAACACTTAGTTTAATGTCTAAGGAGCTACACGGCTGAAGACCTTGTGTGCTTCCTACTTCAACGATGAGCCTGAAGGCACCGGTGTGAACGCCCATAGGGTTATTGCTTTTCGACCGCGCTTCTTATTTTTTCTTCTGGTCCGTCAAATATGACTTCTGTTTGGTCGAGGTTTCCTATGAGAGGAGTGTTATGATTGTTGGAGCCAAAAAAAGAGGAGAGTTTTAATTTTAAATGTTTTTACATGAGTTTGGGCGCTATCCGCTGTCTGGCTTCTTGGTGGATCACATTTACGATGTAGTTCTCTAGCTGAAGTAATGCTGCGTTGTTTGAGAACAGGGTGACAAGGTAGTAATACCATGCGGCAGGGTTGCTGGATGCATTGTCTTCCTTTATGCTTTCTGCGCTGCATTGGGATGAGCCCACGTTTGGCTCGTAGTCGTTGAAGTGAACCGTTATGCTGTGGTTTGATGACGGCCAGTTGGGGACGTTTATGACGTGCGTTCCCTTGCCGCCTCGCGATACGAGTTCAAGAGTTATTACCCCATCTGGAGGATCTGTTGTGGATGCCTCAATGTAAAGGTCGACCCCCGTCTGGAATAATAAGCTATGGAACTGTTGAATTGGCGTGTTAAGATCGCTTTGCCCGTCTGAATCTTTATCATAAACCCATATTCCGCACACCAGCTTGGTGACGGGGCAGTGCATGGGAGTTATAACGTTGGTGCCGTTAATCTTTAAGACGTCGTTCATGCTTCCTTGGTCACCCCAGAACTCCTTGTTTCTTATGATTAGTAGAGAGGTGTGGCTGTCGCTTCTGTTAACTTGGTCTGCTATCCCTCCTGGAGCCGATGTGAGTAATGTCAGCCAGTAGTTGCTTCTCGTGAAGGGTTCAAAGTAGAAGTGGTGGGCTACTCTATCCTCACGTAGAAGGACGAACTCGTAGTACGCGCTACGGTTGGCTTGGAAGGGCCCCCACTTCCCATTGGGCCCCGTTATGGAGAATGTCGCGTCTGGGCTGTCACGAAGCCTATGGCCATTACTGCTGTTGACCTCCCAGATTTCCAAGGTGCCACTGACGTTGTCATTGTAAGTGTTATACGGGAAGATGACGACTCTCCCGGAGACGTTAACGTAGTCTGAGGTCTCGGGGACTATGTTTGTCGTTGCGGGATCTTTCCAGTTGATGAAGCGGAATATCTCGGCGAAGGTCTCAGCTGATGTGCAAGCGTCGGTATGTGTTTGATCGTAGAACCAGATGTTCTTTGTAGCGCCCACAAGACCCAACAATAGTCCTCCGGAACGCCAAGAGGAAAGATTAGTCCATATTGCCAGCGTAGGCACCAGTGCGGGAGCTGATCGTCCACTGCTTCCATCTATGTTTATGTAGTAGGCGACCTTTTCGCAGTGTCCTGGAGCGCTCAGGTAGTTAAGTGATACATATGTGCCAAGCGAGTGGCCGATGAGGATCACCTTATTGCTTCCCGTTGCCGCCCGAACCTGATCGATCGTTGCATCTAGACGCGCCAAAACGGTGCTTAGGTTTTCAACGGTGAAGCTTGAATCATACTCGAATGCCACCAAGTACTCGGGCGGGTACCCGTTGCTTGTAAACCGCATGGCTTGTGACATGAATTGCTGAGCTGAACCTGCGCCGCCGTGAACAAACACTATAGGCATCATGGAAGGAGGACTAGGAGTGGGTAGATAAAGTGCAATCCAATACGGAGGCTCACTCGCCTTACTGGCTGCAGCGCCACCGACGGTAACACCGGCCAGCACGATTAGAAGTATGAACACTAGAGCTTCAGCTTTACGCATCTCTCCCTCCACCTACCTTTTGTTGTAAATAAACCCCTCTTCCCCTTTTATAACATTTACGTAAATATACTGCTAAGTGGTTATACGTCTCAATTTTTCTCCCTTTTAGGTTGTGATCCTCGCCACCTCACCCCTGCCAATCTGTTTGTCTCATAGAGCGGTTCCCCAGTTTGCCGCAGCCCTGTCCACCAAGTTAAACATTGTCCAGTTACCCAGCTCTTTAAACATTAAGCTTAAATACAACACAAAAAAGGATTAGTTCTTAAAAAAGTGGTGGGAGGAGCTCAGAGTGTCTGAAGGAAAATTTAAGCAGCCTTGGTTGGGCGTTCTATCCCTCTTCACGGTATACGCTATAAGCTATCTAGCATACGCGGTCTTCCTAAACCCTGTGGGAGGACTGCTTTCAAAGCTGGTAGTAGGGAACGCCTTTCTACTTTACAACCTGTTGTCGACGAGTCTTGGAAGCAGTATGGCTGCAGTCATAGCCCCAGCTTTAGCTATGAGGAATGCCGAGATAACGCATCTTTACCCATTAGGCTACCCACTCGACTGGATGGCGGTAATCGTCTTCGGCATCATCTGGTTCGTAGCGATCGCAGTGCTCTGCGCCCCCCTCGAAAGAAAGGAGCAACCCAAGCAACCTCAAACAGGTCTGATAGTTGCAGCTCTTTCGCTGATCCTAGCCTTTGCAACTTTCTGGGTTCTTGGCACGTTTTTCCAGATGAAAGGTTACGAAATGCTTTTGCTCGGCACCTGCGGCTTCCTAGTGTTCCCGATATGGGCTACCCTACTCCACTACTGGCCCATCGCGGCAAAGAAGCCGGATATGCACCCGGTGGCTAGAGGGGCGATATTCACGGTTGCCTCATGGGTGATAACGGCTGTGCTTTACTGGGTCATTAACACGCTGGCTTGGTCTGGGGCGAAATTCTGGGAAATGTACAATGTTGGAGGCAACCTTTTCACCACGCTGCTTCAACCATCGGCGCCGTTCAACCACTACGACCAGTGGATGTCACTGTTAGTTGCCATAATACTGGGCGTTAACATCATTGGGCTGGTCAACTCATTTGAAGGTAAAAGCCAGCCGGTGAGGGGAATAATAAACCTGGTTCTCGCAGCGGTGATCGGTGTAATCCTTTGGTTCGTGTTCATGATGCTTCTAGGACGCACCCCACAGCTCTTCGTTCTCA
>JAHLWX010000030.1 GCA_019057675.1 Candidatus Jordarchaeum sp. LHC_1308 | reverse complement strand
AGAAAACGACGACTCACCCAGACCGTAAACGCTGAATGGGGGTATAATTACCTCAGATATAACTCCCTTCTCCGCCCTCAGTAAGCCTATAAATTCTCTAGGATGAACCTCCTTTGATACTTCAAGCAGCCCCTCAATAAGTTCCCTCCTAATTTTAACGGTAGAAAGCCGCTTTCGCTTTCTGAACAAGAAGCTCAAAATACCGCCTCTTCACAGGCGAATTTACCTCTAAGCATGCTATTCAACAAGATAAAAATTTTGGACGATAAGATACGGCGGCATGTTTGATGAGTTACTTTGTGCGTCCAGTGTTGCAACCACATTGAGAATAAATGAATTAAGAAAAACATACAGAAAGTGCTCTTTTCTTATAAAAGTAGAAGTTAATAATGGAAAAATGTAAAGGTATTTTTCATCAAAAAAGTTTAAAAATCACCATTGCCTCTTCTTTATAGGCTGAGAGTAAGGGGAGGACTTTGAGTAACTGGGAGTTCTTGGTGAAGTATCTCAGGTTCCTGCCTGACGGGCCTTGTAGATTTTGGGTTCGGAGTGAGGGGAGGGCATCAAGATGTATGCTTGACGGCTCAGTTCCGATATGCTGCGGTTACTGGTGTGATGAAATTGGTTCTGGCCTTTACGTGGTCGTCTGTGATAAGCTGAAGGAAGTTGCAAGGAGCCTCCCGTACGCCGTTCAGACGGGGCTAGACGATGTTGATTTGGTGTTGAGTGGAGGTTTAATTCCTCCCAGCCATGTGGCTTTTCTAGGCGAATCTAGCGAGGTGGAACTACTTCTTAAGCGCCTGCTCATAAACGCCCTCGAGAAAGGGTATATGTGTGTTCAGATGGTTCTCGGGGAGCCTAGAGTTACTGTTAATGTCGATAAGGGTGTTCTGCTTGGAGACCTAGGCTCCTTCTACGACGCTTATCCTAGCGTCCATTATCAGGTGGAGGAAGTTGCGAGACTTGAAAGGGGCTCGCTTGAGAAAGGATTACAGGGGTTACTGATCACGTTTGACAATGCTTCATACTTGAAGGCGCGGAAACGCGTGATAAAGCCATTCCTTTTTGAGGAGCAAATGGAGAGGAACAATCTCAGGAGGACGATTTGTATTTGCACGTATAACGGAATTATGGTTAGCGAGTTAAACAAAAAATTCGTAATGGAAAAACATAACATAGTCATACAAGTGGAGGAGCCATTAAAGGTTAAGATTCTAAAGGCAAAGCGGTCAAGTAAAATGTTAAGCGTCACACAGTGAAAGGAAATAAAGTCTCTTGAAGAAGAAAAACAGCTGCTACTAGCGGGTTTTTAATGTTTGAAACTTTAACTTTATATTTCTGTTTTTGGGCATTATGACTTGAAAATGTGAACAGGTGGCTTTGTTTGATAGAAGGAAGCGAGTTTCCTCACCTTATGCGTGGGGAAAGAGTTCTGTTGAGTTCTGAGGGAGTTAGGATTGGAGATGAAGAGGGACGGGAAACGGAGGAAGGGAACCTTTACGTGACCAACATGCGTTTGATCTTTCACGGCAAGCCTGCATCCTTCTCGAAGAACATTAAAAAAGGAGGAAAGGGTCTCACCACTCTAAGTTTCCTCTTGGAGAACGTAGGTAATATTAGGGCTTTGAGGGACTCTAAGGAGCTTGAGTTGGAGTATCATATGGATAGCCGCTTCTCAAGCCTGGCCTGTAGTAAGGTGATCCTCAAAGGTCTTACAGAAACGCAGATTGGACGCATAATTCTTCTATTGGAGGAATTTAAGAGGGAGGCTCCATCCCCCCCTGAGATCCCGCAGGAGAGAAGGCCTCAGGGAGTGCTTGGTAGGATACTGGAAATAATAAATCCAGATGAAGGAAAAGAGAAGACGGGGGGGAAACATGGTGCTAAGCAGATAAGCTTAGGCGTGTCTGAAGCCGTTAGTAAGAGGAAGAAGGAAGAAAAGACAAAAAAGGAGGAGGAAGATCTTCTGAGAATCCCGCCTGGATTGGAGGTGGAAGGAGAGGTTGAGTTAGTTTGTCCTGCCTGCGGTGAGTGGATAAGGTGGAAGCCGGGGATGCTTGTTTGTCCCGTCTGCAGGAAGAAAATGAATCCCTTCACCGGGAAGGTTATAGATTAGTGTTGGGGGACAGTGTTGTCCGCGTCGGGAACTATCGATTTCGCGGGAACTTTGGGGGCAATTTTGCTCTTTGCCTTCATGATAGTTTTTGTTGTCTGTTACTCCCTAGGATTAAGGAAGAATAAGGTTCTTCTGGAAAAATACTACACTCTGGTTAACGAGTGGGTTAAAGAGAGGTTCAATGTTGTTGAGAAAAGGAGGTATAGGCTCAGCGGGTTCAAAGTAAGATGTAAGTCTAAGAGTGCTCCTCTGGAGAGTTTAGACATCACGCTTTACCTTGTGGGTAGGGAAAATTTGTTGCACCACATAGTGTCTAAGTTCAGGCCTCATAATGACGTTTTCCTCTGCAAGGCGAACTTCAGGGCGAGGCCACGCTTCTCAATGGAAATAATCGACCCTAAGAAGGTCAGTTTAAATGAGGAGATGGAGAAGGTTGCAGTAATCGGTGGATTGGAGGTGTGGACGTCAGATGGTGAGGCGGCATTATCACTACTTGAGGGAGATATTCGGGGAGAATTTGAAAGGTTGAGCGACATTATAATTAGGGCTTCGTTGAGAAGTGAGAGGCCACATTTCGTCTACTCTTTTACACCAAGCGAGTCTAAGCTTATCGCCGCCCTGAGGTTGGCTGAGAAGTTTGGAGAGCGTTTTAAGCCAGTTAAGCCGAAGCCCAAATTCCTTAGGCAGTAGAACTAATCGACCCTTTTAAATATCCCCGGCTTCTCTTCTATTATAAGGCCACTTTTATGTAGTTTGTCGATGAGTTCGTCCACCTTCTCCGGAGGATATCCCTTCTCGGCAAGCTGCTTAATGACTTTCGCCCTGGAGGCTGGTATTGAAAAGGCTTCCATAACTACCTTGCTTAAGCTGGCGGTTTGGCTGACCCCTGATTTGGACGGCTCCTCTGATGAGTGAGGTATGGCTGCGCACTTAACGGTCCAAGGTGAAGGAAAGAAGACTAAACTTTTAAGTGCTAGTTGCGGTAGCTTTGCCTTTACCCACTCACAGTCCAATCCATGTTTTTTGCATAACTCTTCCAGTTCATCTAATGTTATCTCTTCGGAGCAGTTCTCTGCGAGAACTTTCATGAGTAAAGTAGAGCTTCTAGTCCCCATTCTCTGGGTTTTCCTCTCAGAACCCATGAGTTGCTCTTTGAGAGCCTCTTTCAGTTTGGGAGGGGCATTTTTTGCGTTGTGGTACTTGACCAGCTCACTAGCTCTTCTAGCGTCGCTTACTATTTCGGCGTGGAGTAAGTCCACTTTGACTATTCTCCCGCATCTGGAGCAAAGCCTGTTCTTCTGAGCGGTTGGGGCAAACGTGTAACAGCCGCAGTTTGGACACCTGAAGACCGCATATTCGCCTCCATTCAAGTAGTATTTCCCTCCTCTTAACCGATTTATTTTTTAGGGAAAGACCTCCTATTAAAGTAGGAGGTCTATGCTTCTGACTCCTCTAACTAAAGGGTGGTGTTAGTAGGTGGATGCAGAAGTTCTCGCTGAGCTTAAGGCGTACCTTGATGAGGAGATAGAAAGGAGGAGCTACGAGCTCGAGGTTCTGAAGAAGATCAGGGAGCTTGTCGAGAGAGAGTTGAAAGAGGCAAGTTTCAAATCGGCAGCCGAAGTCATGGAGAAAAAGGCGGAGGAGAAGAGGATTATACCTTTACTCTCTAAGGACGGGAAGACGACGCTTGCCGAGCTGCATGTCGAAAAGAACAAGATCAGAATAGTGCCCTCAGCTGAATTAAAGGTTCATTACAGTTCTCCTCCGATAACTTCGTTCCTCATCGGGAAGGTTTTAGCCGGCATGGTGGAAGAGGATAACCGATTGGTCTATGAGGGAAAGCTATCTGACGATGAACGGATAAAGTACGAGGTAAATGTTTCAGGCGATGCGCTAAAAGAAATAGTCATTTTGAATTATAGAGATCAACATAGGTTGAATAGGATAAGGGATGCGGCAAGGTGGTCCTTCCAGAAAGCCTACGAGCAAACAGCTCAAAGGTAGATTGGAGGGGGGAATTGAAGTGTTTTATAATTCATTCTCGGGAAAAAACGTTTTCCTTTTAGGCGAGGAGGAGGCGAAGCTCGTCAAGGAGGCTTACAAGTTCTTCATTAAGAACAACGTTGAGGAGGCACTCTCAGTCTATGCCTCAGCGATTCTTAAGAGATATGTTGAGGCTGCCGGCCTCCCAAAGGAGAGAGAAGCAGCATGCGTGGCAGCCATATACTTGGCGAGCAGGCACCCCTTCTCGTTTCCTAACCCTGTCTCGAAGGAGGAGTTCGCCGAGAAATTCGGACTCAAAGCAAGCAGCCTTGAATGGTATAGTGAAAGCATATCTGAGAGCTTGAATATCATAAAGATATATGATTACAACCGCTTTCCATACTACATAGACCCCGAAAGCGTGATAGGCGCAGTAATAATGTCGGTTGTCAAATCTACCGTGGAGGAGGTAAGCGTCCGCGCACTCCTCGGCATAGAAGTCATGAGCGAAGAAGCCATAATAGAGGAGCTAGTTGAGAGGCTGGTCGACAAACTAAAAATAGTCCCACCGGTATTCAAGGGAGAAATGTACAGGATCATCAGAAGCCTAATGAGGGAAGAGTTTAAAAAGATGGGGAAGAAAGAGCGTTGAAAATGAAGATACCATCAATAAGTGTTAAGGGAAAGAAGCTACCACGAGTACTGCTTGGCACGTCGCCTTTCCTAGGAGCGGGACAATTTGGTGTAAAGGCCTACGAGTACTATAAAGCCTTTTTCGAGAACCCTTTTAGGATAACGGAGCTTGTGGCAGGCTGCATAGAAATTGGTGTTAGCGGGATCCAGCTTGTTGCATATCCTCAGATAGGGAGGGCTGTAAGGGAGGCTGAAGAGAGGACAGGGGTTCGCCTCAAAGTTGTGGGGAGCCTACCCTTCGATGCGCCGAGTCAAGCTCTGATGCATCTTTCGGAGTTCGACACGATTGCTGCATTATTGCACGGGGAACAAACAGACAGGCTGAACATGAAGGAGAACAAAGCTTGGCTCAAACGGATAGAAAATGAAGGATACCTTGCCGGGGTTGTCACGCATAATCCAGCCAAAACACTTCCAATCATATTTAAGGAACTCGAAGTGGACGTGCTGATGACGCCTCTGAACAAAGCTGGCTACATGATGGGCGGCATGGAGGGTGAGGAGTTAATGGATTTAGTTGGGGAAAGTGATGTTAAAATAATAGCGATGAAACCCCTTGCGGCAGGGAGAATAAAGCCGAGGGAGGCGATGGAATACCTTTTCTCCCTTAGAAATGTTTCTTCAGTAGCTGTTGGCGTCGCATCGATCGAAGAAGCAAAGGAAACATTCTCAGCAGCCATTGCAGCTCTTTCACGATAAAAGAAGCCTGACGTAGCCCTCAAATCATGTGGCTTCTGCCAGCCACCAGACTCCTAATTCAACCTTATGTTTCCTTGAGAATTGCTTGCTCGTAGCAGTATATGACCCTTGAAACGACAGTCCAAGCTTCAAGAGGCTTATTGTAGAGGGATATTTTGTCGTCCGCTAAGGATTCTGTCTCGCTTGAGAACGAGCCGTGAGGGAAGCCGCCGATTATAGTTACCACTCTGCTTAAGGAGGACAAGTTTCTCATGTAGTCTTCAAGTTTCACTCTTACTCCTTCTTCGCAGAAAAGAATGGTCCTTTCAGGGTTTATTTTCTCCAGAAGAGCTGGGAGCGACATGCCTCTGAGTGTTAAGAGGGGTGTTGAGCCCGGAGGAACCTGGCCATGCTCGTAGAGCTGCTCCATGAGTCCCAGGAAGCGGTTATAGTTCCTCGGTAACCTCACGTTGGGGTTAACGTCGATCACCTTATCCTCCAGGGTGTGAACGTAAATCTTTAATTGCCCCTCCATGTTAAGGGGAGTTCTTAAAGCGCAGAGGAGGGAAATGTGAATTATGTCTGGGCGGCCTCTTTTCTCCCCCATCGGAAGTCTTCTAACCAGGTGAGGGAAAAACGAGGAGTCGAGAATTAGCTTTGAAGGATCCTTCTTCTTTCTTCTTGACAGACTGCGAACAGCGGGCTCGCTCTGAAGGTCGGCAGGCATAGTCTCCAGAGCCGACTCAGCGAGAACTAGAAAAAGCAATTTTAGCCCTCTCGTTTTTCTTGTATTCATGAGGGGAAAATCAGAATGCGGCAGGAAGAACAATGTGAAAAATAGCGAAAAAAAGGTTTCGTCATCTTGGGGTGTGCTAAGTGGTTCGGCTTAAAAAAAGGCCTAGCGTAGAAGAAGTTAAAGGAGTGGCTACTAACAGAGTGAAAGTACTGATGAGCCTTGCGGAGAAAGTGTTCCTAGAAGATCAGAGCCTTGCCCAGAGGTACGTTGACCTTGCTAAGGCAATAAGCCTGAAGACAAATGTTAGGTTGCCAAAGGCCCTTCGGCGCAGAATATGCCGCTACTGTGGAGCATACCTCTGGCCCGGAGTCAACTGCAGAGTACGATTAAGGATAAACAGAGAGCCACATGTCACGGTTACGTGTCTTAACTGCAAACGCCAAACGAGAATATGCTACAAGAGGACGAGGAAAAATAGCCGATGATGAAAACTTCAAGGGCTCGCCCGGTTTTTGCTCGAACCCGTTTGCCACTCGAAGTGTGGGGGTGTTTTATGGTTAAATATTTATGTGATTTGAATCAGATTGTTTTTTAGATTGAACTGCGTCTCTTCTCGTGAATATTAATTAATGTGAGTTATTTTTGAGGTGAATATAATTGGCTGTTGAGGCGGAAAAAGAGGTTAAGGAAGATGAGGTTCGGTCGCTCGCCCAGATTATAGAATACTTATTCAGAGTTGCAATAGATGAGGAGATAGCGCGTAAGGCGGCTGAAATAGATCACGTGGAGATTGTTGTTAAGTCGCCTATGCAGCCCCATTTTAAGGGGGAAGTTACAGATAGATGGATCCCGAAATTTACAGTCACAGAATACAAAGGGGAAACATTACGTTTTTACCTTAAGGATCTTTACGAAACAGCGGAGCTAATGAAAACGATATGGGAAGAAAACAAGCGGCTCAAGAAAATGGCGGAGGAGCTCAAACTGACAAACAATCCTGGCTATCACGGAAAATATCTTGTCACATCGGTAGCAGTGTTTTTCAGAGATGGAGGGTTCTTCTACTTTAACTATGACCCTAGAAAAAGGCATTACTTTTTCGCTTATCCTAAAAGGGTTGCACCACGTGAGGTTCCACCGGAGCAAGTGAAGTGGGAGGAGAAGCTGAGGAAGCTGGGGTACAGGAAAATAGTTGATGAAAAAAGAATAAGGAAAGTCATGAGACGCTACTTTAAGGGTAAAATGGAGCCGTTCATATTCTTTTAGCCAACAGGTACCACCTCTTCCCTTAGAGGAAAGTTGGGTTTATAATATGTGAGCGTTTTTACCAAAAACAATAAATTAAAGTTCCTCTTTCCTTTACGATTAAGTGCTGGGTTATGGTTGGTTTTTAGATGATTAAAAAAATTCTTATTATTCATAGGGTCTCTGGTGTCCCCCTTTTAGTGATGGATTCTGAGGGGTCAGAGCTTGCATCTAGTGACGTGCTTCTTAGTGGAATGATGAAAGCGTTGGAGGGACTTGCCAAGGAACTAGGCATAGGAGACTTCAGCTCGTTTGAAACATCGGACGCCGTTTTTCTCGTCGCCTCTCTTAGAAACGTTTTAGTCGTCTTACTTCTCGACCATGAGGGCGATGTGGAACAGTACAAGAAGTTTGCTATCGAAGTCGCGTGGAGTTTCGAGGCAACTTACCGGTTGGAAAACTGGGATGGCAATGTGGATCGTTTCTCAGAATTCAAGAGCCGGATCATCTCGATACTGGAGAGAACTGCTTGGAGAAAGATGCCGGGAAAAGATGGAGAGTTGATGGAGGGGGTCGAGGGATACGTGGTCTATGATAGGGTTAGCCATCGTTTATGGTACGAGCTAAATGTGAAAATGGATGTCGTTGCGCTGATTAACTCGTGGGAGGCTGCACTGGGGGAGCTTGTCGAGGCGAACGATGAGAATTTTACGTATGTTTTCGCCAAGTCGAAGCATACTCCGTTTGGCGCTATATGCATTCTAAATAAGTCTCTTCCAGAAAGAGAAGTGAAGCGATTCTCGAAGCTTTCGGTCTTCATATCGGAGAACGCAGAAAAATCCATTTTACTGCCAGAGGGAACATTAAAGGCTGCGAAATTGCTTTTTGGCGAGGATGCTGTAAAAGAAGCGAGAGAATATGAAGGAAAAATGCTCCTAGAAGCTTTGAGCTACCACGAGAACCCGCTCGCATTCCTAGACCTCATCCGCAGGATGAGCGTTCGAGGAGTTGTTTCACTCAAATAAGCAGGTGATGTTAATGATTAAGAGGCTTGCCCTGCTGTACGAGTTGTTGAGGTCTCCTCACCTCTTCTATAAACAATTAAGAGTGCTTAAAGAAATAGACAGATGCATGAGGCTTATAGCTGTAGAGGCGTTGTCTCCTACTTTGAGGTCGCTTGTTGGGAGAAGCGTGGATATCGACGAGTTAATGGTGAAGGGAGGGTATTCTGACCGCGGCCTTCTTGTCGAGCTTTTATCCCTCGTGGAAAAGGAAGGAGTTGTCAGGCTGAGCGAGGGGAAGGTCGTTGTACTGAGGAACCCTCCCGAGGGGGCCTTACAGGAGGCCTCAGAGGAGATGGGCGACGTTCTCAGGGAGGCGTTCGGAACATTCATAGACCCTACTGTGAAGGCTATTAGGGAGAGGCTTTCAGGAAAGGCTACCAGGGAGTTTGATGCTGACGAGTTAAGAGTCCACTGGAGTATAGCACTCGAAGGAGAATTCTATAGGATTCAAAGGGAGAAAGCTATAGAGTTCTCGAAGCTTGTTGAGGAAGCTAGGAGGCGGAGAGGAACCTTCAGAATTTTGGATTATGGTTGTGGTAGTGGGGCTGGTACATTGCAACTCTTCAATAGTCTTTCGGGGAAAGTTGATGATTTCGAAGTTGACGGCTGTGACGTTTCCGAGGGACTTCTCGAGATAGCAAGGGAAGACGTGGCGGTAGGATTACCAATACACTTTTTCAGCTTAAAGAAAAATAGGCCAGCTAAGGGGATTTATGACGCCGTGTTCGTATCCCATGTTCTCCACTGGACGGATGACCCAGTTAAAACGGTAGGTGAACTTAAAAGCTACCTCAAGAACGACGGTTTCATCTTCGGCGTGGAGAGCACTATTTCAAAAAGACTGTATCCAGTAGACCTCTTCATAAGGATCTATGGAGCAAACGGCTTTCCATCCCTTAACGAACTCCAAAGATGGTTCAACGAGAACAACATGAAACTTGAACATGACCCGGTTTGGTTCTCGTTTAAGGCAATTTCAATTAGCCCAAACAACTTTTAAACAGTAACATCATCTCCTTCTCCAAGGAAATAGTCGAGGTGTGCTCATGGTAAGAGTGGCCGTCATAGATAAGAGTAGGTGTAAACCCAACGACTGCTCGAAAGAATGCTACAGGTTTTGCCCTGGCGTCCGAATGAAGCAGGAAACAATAATGTTCGACGAAGAGACGGGTAAGGCGAGGATAGCTGAGGCGTTATGTGAAGGAGAAGGCATCTGCGTGAAGAAGTGCCCCTTCAAGGCTATAAGCATCGTGAATCTCCCCGAGGAGCTCGAAGAAGACTTGACGTTTAGATATGGTCCCAACGCCTTCAAGCTTTACCGCCTTCCCATACCTAAGAGCGGCAGGGTTACAGGACTCATTGGCCCAAACGGTGTTGGGAAGACAACAGCAATAAGGATCCTCAGCGGCGAGCTAAAACCGAACTTTGGTCGCTTCGACGATCCACCCGACTGGGATGAAATCATAAGGTATTACAGGGGAAGCGAGCTCCAAGGATACTTTGAAAGGATGGCAAACAACGACTTAAAAGTCGTCCATAAACCCCAAAACATCACTCTTCTTCCAAAAGTGGTTGAAGGCGTGGTAGCTGACCTCATCGAGAGAGTTGATGAAAGAGGGGTTATGCATGACCTTGTAAAAGCGCTCGAGTTAGAAGCCATCCTTGAGCGCGAGCTAAATGTTCTCAGCGGAGGCGAGCTTCAAAGGGTAGCAATAGCGGCCGCCGTCTCCCGTGAGGCAGATGTTTACCTTTTCGATGAGCCTTCAAGTTACCTCGACGTCTACCAGCGGCTTAACGCAGCTCGCGTCATAAGGCGGCTAGTTGAACATGGTAAGACGGTCATATGCATAGAGCACGACCTAGCTTTAGCTGACTACTTGAGCGATGTCGTATGCATATTTTATGGTGAGCCCGGAGTCTACGGCGTAGTCACACATCCTCATGGAGTCAGGGAGGGAATAAACATTTACCTAGACGGATACTTGCCCGATGAGAACTTAAGGTTCAGGAACGAAGCCATAAGGTTCCACGTGAACCCTGCCCCAGTCGAGAAGTGGATTAGCGAGAACGTAATAGTATCTTTCAGCGAAATGGAGAAGCGGCTCGACGGGTTCACCCTCAAGGTGGAGGGGGGCGCTGCACATAAGGGAGAGGTTGTCGGCATAATAGGGCCAAACGGCATTGGAAAAACGACATTTGTCAAGCTCATCGCAGGAATAATAGAGCCGGACGATGGAAGCCCATCCCAGCGGACGCCGCTTAAGGTAAGTTACAAACCCCAATATCTGAGGGCAACCTACGATGGGACTGTTCAAGCGTTACTCCTAGAGACTGGAGGAAATAAGGTTTTCTCAAGTGACTTTAAAACAACCGTCCTAGAGCCCTTAGAGGTCACATTTCTACTAGACCGAGAAATCAAAAACCTCAGCGGCGGTGAACTTCAACGCGTGGCGATAGCTGCATGCTTAGCTAGGGAAGCAGACGTTTATCTCATTGATGAGCCAAGCGCGTTCCTATCGGTGGAGCAAAGACTTAACATGGCGCGCGTAGTGAGGCGAGTCATCGAAAAGTCTGAAGCAGCTGCCTTTGTAGTCGAACATGACATAGTCTTAGTCGATGCCATATCAGACTCGCTCATGATTTTCACAGGGAAGCCCGGAGTGCATGGAATAGCCCACAAGCCTGTTGATTTAAAGACAGGAATGAACGCTTTCCTTAAACAGATGAACATCACCTTTAGGAGAGACCCTAGAAGCGGGAGACCTAGAGTTAATAAGGAGGGGTCACGCCTCGACAAAGAGCAAAAGGCAAAATCAATGTACTACTACATCGAAGAGAAACATGTCGAGGAGGAGTAAGGGCTCTGACGTCAGAGAAGTATGCTGATCGAGTTCACTTGGATTACGCGAGCTACTGTTATTGTTGGGGTTCCAGAGACAATCAACGTTATGGCGCTAATCCTTGAGGCTATGTCGAAGCATGGTGACCTGTCAGAGTAAAGAGTCATTTGTATGACCGCGATCCTGTTAGTTCTGTCATAGGTTACGCTGATAGATGAAACCGACATTCCACTACTCCACGCCTGTGAGTACGCTGCTACTGTTGCTGCCGGTATGACCTTTGCCTGCTCGTAGATTCCTTGCGTTGCTAGTCCTAGAGGTATAGAGAGGACGAGTAGTGCTAAGAAAACTCCTACTGCCCGCCTTCTTAACACCTTGGCTGCAACCATTCGTCTGCGTGTTATGGTGGGCTTTATTCCTTGAAGCCAAAACATTAGAGTGCAAGCCAAGTTTATGCTGAAAATGTTTATTAGTAGGAGGAGGGCCGAGCCGAGGGATATTGCCGGGTTTCCAAGCCCAAATCCTATTCCGACGCTTGCTGCGGGGGGCATGAGCGACGCCGCTATGGCGACGCCAACTAAGGCTGCTTCTATTCCGCCGGTTAGGCAGACTGCGGCGGCGATGCCGGAAACTATGGCTAGGAGTAGGTCGGCTATTGTTGGCTGAGTAGTGGCTAGGATCTCTGCCGTCGGAGCGGCGCCGGGGAAAATTTTAGCGAAAAAGAATCCGACAAGAACCGCAATCCCTATCCCCACCAGCTCCGCTTTGACGCCGTTCTTGAACATCTGCCTCTCACTTATAACAGTCCCTATGGCTGTGCTTGTTATGGGGCCCATGAGGGGAGAGAGCAATGTGGATCCTAGTATAATTACGATGTTGTTTGCCAGAAGTCCGAGTGACGCTAGGATAGCCGACAGAATTATGAGGAGAACGTAGTTTCCACTCAGTTTCCCTGATCTTTCAAGCACTGATAGTATTTCGTCCCTGGACGCTCTCTCCAGTAGGAGGGCTTTACGCTTCGGAGGCTGAGGTAAGAAGGTGAGGGGAGACATCAAGAATAGTGAGCCGTACTCTATTCCAACACCAATCATCTTCAGCCTTTCCATGACTTCCTCTATTTCTCTAATGCTTGCCGCGACGAAAATGAACACGTTGTCCACGCCTGACACGTACGAGTGCTCCCACCCCTCCTCTCTTAAGAGGCCGAGAACCTCATCAGCCTTATCTCGAGGGACAACTAGTTGAAGCGCCCTTAAAGCCAAGGCAAACCCTCCTTAGCTAGGGTTCTCTTTCCTCTTTCTTCTCAAGTCTAATTAGCCTAGTTATCCCTTTAATCATGTCTTTCACTGCTGCTGTTCTTTTTTTCTGAAGTGGAAATGAATTTAAGACGACCTTTGGAACATCGCTCTCCAACGTTGAAGGTGAAAGGTCGGCGAGAAGCACTTCCACGTTCATCGACGAAGAGACCTCTTTTCTCACCTCTGATAATGACTGGTCAAGGATTATCCTGTCTGTTAGCTTCTCAAAAAGACGTACCAAACTTAGCGGCGATGCCTCAACGCCAAGACCGGAGAGGACATGTTTAACCTTAGGTGTGACTGGGGGAAGCACAAGTGTTACCTGTCCCTCACATGCTTTCAGGGCACTGCAAACCTCGGCGTTCCGTATAAGGGGTAGTATGCTTACAGGGTCGCTTGGAACGATCAAAACGCTCTCGCTACTCTTAAGGTGACTAAGAGGCTGCTTTAACGGCTTAAAATCCCAGTTAACTTTCACTCCCTCAACCCTTCTCTCCTCCTTGGATAGGAGGAAGCCGAGCAACCTCGTTTCGTGTCCATTAGACTTTACGTGGATTTCCGGTATGTTCTCCGTTATTGGAATAACAGTGAAGCCTAGCTTGAGCGCGTCACAAAGCGACGTAAACGACGAAGCTACATCCGCCCCTCTACTCGTTAACCCCATCCTAAAAACGCTGAATGCGACCATCTCCTCAGGCACAGGAGGATAAACGCTTACGCCTATTCGTTCTAAAAGTTTCCAGCAGGCGTACCTAGCCTCATTTGGAATGTTTTCTCCGATGTTCGACGCCATAAAAATGACGCTATCAGCTTCGTAAAAAACCCTTAACCCGGAAAGCATAAAGTCGTGAACAGTCCCCGAAACAACAACTAAATCTTCAGCATGGTAGTTTCCAAGTAGAGTCCTAACAAGCGGGTTCACCTCAAAGCCACAATAGAGAATTACAAACAAAGAACAAACCTCCACGATGTGCTCAAAGAACAAAGTGAAACGCAACTAATAAAATTCATAGAACCAAGAATAATAACTCTTTTCCATCTCAATGAAGGGGTGTGTGCTCATGTAGCTTACGGTCCAATGTGTCCTATAGTTGTTTGGACCATGACTTTCTTTAGCCCCACCCCTAAAAGGGCCTCTCTTACCTTCATCATTTCCTCAGGAGTAGGTTGAACGATGCGTGACCTAAACTCCGGTCTGTAGTCTAGAACACAGACTTGAATTTCAGGATTAATGCTGGCTATTCTCTCCCCCATCTCTGTTATTTCGTCCATTGTTGGGTGAAAGGACTTGCTGTAAGGTATTCCCACTCCCATAAATATTTTTTCAGGGTAATACTCGTCCGCAATGTAATTCACTGCTTCCCAAGAGGACTCAAGATAGAGCTTCGCCAGTTCTTTGTCCTCAACTCCAGTAATCAGTTGGAAAGTTTCTAGGCGGAGGGCTTTGAGGTCGGGGCCAATGTCTGTTACGCCAGCTTCAACTAGCTCGTCTATTCTTTCTTTGGTCAGGACTGTTGCGTTGGTGTCAAGGTGAAACCTAGCTTTATCGTCAGAGTTAAGGCGACGTAGCTCTCTGAAGAAGGCGACAAGCCACCGGTGGTTAAGCGTTGGCTCACCCCCGCTCACAGCCATTCTGTCGACGCCGTAACGCCTCCTCATCAGGCTCAGCCTCTCAGCAGCTTCGCCAGGGAACATTGGGGGCAAAAAGCTATTGTATGTTACATGGTAGTTTTGGCAGGAAGCACATCTGAGGTTACACCCCGCTGTGAATGCTGCCACTTCTATGTAGCCGCCCTTCTTCTTAACCCAGTAAGGGGTTCCAACTCCGCCAACTTGGTGTGGGGTGAAGCCTTCCACTATTCTGAGAGGAGGTTTGCCTTCGACACGAGTTTCTACTACGTCGCCTTCTTGGATCTTTATGTGGCATGCTGGTTTGAGTGCGCCATTTACTAGCACAGAACAGCTGTAGCAACCTCCAGTGAGGCACGGCGAGAATATGGCTTCTTTGGTCGGAAAACTTGAAAACTTGTAGCCTATAGATTCGAGGGCTTTCTTGACCGTTACTTCTCCGTCGACTTCGTAGTCGGCGCCGTCGACTTTAATACTGATTCTTTTTCTTGGTTGGTTGTCTAGAACGGGCTTACGGGCCATGAAGGGGCATGCAAAGTAGCATGAACCGCAACCTATGCATCTATCGGGACTCGGACAGCTCGTCACAGACTCGCAAAAACCGCAACCTACACACATTCTAGTTCTCTCGTACTTTAAATACGGCAAACAGCATCCCAAGAGGAAAATTTTGGAGAGAAGGGTATTTTTCTTTTACCTTCCTTTTTTAACCTTCGTATAGCTCCAGCTTCCTTGTACCTCGCTTTATTGATGTGTAAGCGACAACAACTCCCAACATGAAGGAGGCTACAGCTCCCGCTATTTGGATAAAGGGGTCTTTTGGGGCTGCATTGATTAACAAGAACGCTACGGCTTGGCTAACTAGCGTTGAAGTGGGCTGTGGGAGCCATGAGGCTGCTTTGATCAATGGTTCAGCTACTAACAGGTTGGGGATCCATGGGATTACAAGTAAGATGAACGTTGCAGACACAACTAAGCCTGTTGCTATTAGGGTTATTACGAAGTTTACGAAGTGACCTAGCCCCTTTTCCTTAAAAACAGGCCTTGAAGCGTAGACGCCTGTAGCTATAGCTGTACTGACGAACACCATGAAAAGCATCACCGCTAGGAAAACGGCAGGGTTTCCTCCGATACTCCACATAGCCAAGTAGAAAAGAAGCGCCATGACAATGGACATCGGAACGCATAGAATTATGGTTTCGGCAAGCATGGAGTATACTAGAAGCTTGACGCCTCTCGGCGTCTTTTTTATCGTCCACAAGATATCCTTGGTGTCAATGAAGATGTACGGGATTATCATCATGGGAAGGATTACCCCTGCTAACACGAAGTAGAAACCCGAGAGCGAGGCGAGAGAGACCAATGTTTCGCCTACTTTTGTGAAGTCGAACTGCATCATTTTACTCATGAGCAGAACGATGACGGGAAACATTATGACTGATAAAAATCTTGCGATATTGTCGGTTCTCCTAGTAAACTCTTTAAGCTGGGAAACCGTCACGACGCTCAGCGGGGATGGGAGCGATCTCCTAATTGCCCTGTAGAAAAAGTTCTCCTTCTTTACGATTAATGCTTCCTCTTTCTTCTCTATGCCAGTAAAATTTACTTTGCTTAGGCAGACTGCACCCATCAGGAACGAGAGAACAAAGAGAGAGGCTAGAAGTATGAAGCTCGTCCACCCGTCAGGTTGAACCGGCATAAGCAAGTATGTGAATCCTATCTTTATTATTGTTATGTTGCTTTGAGTGGCGGCGAAGTGAATTATGCTTGCAACCCATAGTGAAGGCAGAAACCAGAGGTTTGGAGGCGTGACTGACATTGAAAGGAACAGGATGCCGATGCCCATTGATACGCCAAGAGCCCCCAGCAACGCCTTTAAAGCCGATTTAATTTTTCCTGTTGGCTCACGCGTGAATAAGTACGTTGAGGCTATTACTGCAACCCAGATTCCGGTTAGGCAAGCTAGAGTTATGGCTGTTAAGATCAAGGCAACAGCTTGGAATGTGAGGTAAAAGGTGAGCGCAACTGGGACGAGCATTATGGTTGAGACGAGAAGGATAACTGGGAGCATAATGAGGTTAACCATGAATTCACCTATGATGACGTGGACTGGTTTAAGAGGGGAGGAGAGCACCACGTCCTTGCTAACCACTTCCACCTCTTCTAACTGCCGGCCAATAGCAACAAGAATAGGTATGACAAAGGCGAGGGTTCCTGAAATTGCGCCCATTCTCAAAACAATGGAGGTATCAACAATAAAGAGGGATAAGACGGGGTCTGGCCTTAGGGGAAGCGTCAGCATATCCTCAAGGTATTCTCTAACTCTTAACTCCAAGAAGAGGAATCTTGAGACAAGCGGCAAAGCCACAGCTATTACTACCACGAGGGAAACAAGCATGACAGGCAGTATTCTGCGGAGGCGCCTTGTCACCCTTCCAGACAACATCAAACGGTACTCGTTTTTAGCCACAGCCAGCCAAGAGGGCAAGCTTACACCCACTCGATCATATCTTTTGTAACGTTCTTTCCAGTGACCTGAAGAAAGACTTCTTCCAAGTTTTTCGCTCCGTACTTCTCCTTTAGCTCCTCGGGTGAGCCAACTTCTTTAAGTTGGCCACGGTCTATTATTCCTATTCTTTCGCACACTTCCTCGGCGAGGGGAAGTATGTGTGTACATATAAAAAAGGTCTTATTTGTCTCGGACGATAGCATCTTTATGAGATCCTTCACCATACGGGACGAAACAGGGTCTAAGCCACTGGTCGGCTCGTCCAAGAAAACTATTTCAGGATCGTGGATAAGGGCGGAGGCGAGCAGAACCTTTTGTTTCATCCCCTTGCTAAATCCTTCAAGGAGCTCGTCTCCCCTGTCGCCTAGCTCAAAGAAATCTAGAAGGTCATTGATCCTTCGCTTCAAAATAGGCTGTGGAACATCATAAAGGCTACCTATGAATTCAAGAAACTCGTGTGCTGTAAGCCTCTCGTATATTCCCGGAGTCTCCGGGAGAAGCCCAGTTATCCTCTTAACCTTCTCGCTCTCGCTCAGAATGTCGTATCCACCAACCTTTGCTCTCCCGCTCGTCGGACGAATAATACAATTCAGCAACCTGACCGTCGTAGTCTTCCCCGAACCATTAGGTCCTAAGAAGCCAAACGTCTCCCCGCTGAAAACTTCTAAGTTAAGGTTCTCCACACCGACATTTGACCCGTAAATCTTTGTTAGGGAGACTGTCTTAATAGCCTCCAAGTCAATGCCCCCTACACGACCAGCGATATTATGAGGGAGAAGTTTTAAATGTTTCCCATTTTTAGAGATCAGCCTTCGGGGATTGACAGTAACGGTGGCTTCTAAAAACTTATTAGTGTAACTGCGTTTGACGGCGCTGGAAAGAAACACGTAACCTGAGTTATAGGCAATAAAGCTCGAGATGGAAAGGCATGTTTTCCTTAAGAAACCTAGTTAAAAAATGTTAATGTCTAAATTTTAATTATAAAAGGAAAATTAAATATATTTGAGATAATAAATTGAGACTTTTCATTTTTGGGGAATGTAAAATATGAAACAATTTCATCATAAAAGAGTTGTTTTGCATTTATATTAATATTCTCTGGTAGATTCGCTATTTCTAGTTAAGATGAATTAATTTTTTGTAAAAATAAATTCACGAAAAATTTTTAAGCAACGCATGGTACCTCTAGTGAAGAGGAAGATTAATCCTTAAAATGAACGAGGTTCAACGTTGATACAGGAGATCTTGATACTGAAGGACGGAGTGCCTCTCTTTTGGTACGAGGTAGTGGAGAGTAGATTAAAGGATCCCTTGTTATCTTCAGGATTCCTTAATGCTGTTTTCCAGATAGCTAAAAATGAGCTTAAGAGAGGAATAAGCACAATAAAGATGGGGTCATCCCTCATCCACCTGAAGGAGTTCTCTCCATTGTTAGTGGTGGTTGTGGGTGACGATGATGGAGAGATTGAAGCAGTCGCGGAGAGGATCGGTATGGAGTTTCTTAAAGAGTATGGCAAGCACCTAAATGGCTGGAGTGGTGAAGTCAGCATGTTCAGAGACTTCAGCGAAAAGATATCACGAATACTCGGGAGAAAAGTCACAGTTCAAAGAGAGCTGGAGGATACTCTAAATAAGATATTGTCCAACTCCCCATCAAAAAAGGGGAGGGGGAAGGGGACGCTACTGGGACAAGCAGGTTTGTCCCAGTAGCCTCTCCTAGAGGGAGTTGGCATCTTTCAGCGGTCAATCTAGTTGTTAGTGTTTATCGCACTATCTGCCCCTGTTAGCAATCCATTTTGTATAATGGAGGGACGAGGGAGGCTTAAATTCAAGTGCCTGATTGCCGGATCTAAGGTAGGGTAACCCGCCCTATTTCCTTAAGACCTCTTGAAAGGAACATATTGCAAAGGGTGGCTTATGTTTGATTTTTATCCTCGCATTTTTATTATTTCAAGTAATTCCCTTTTTCCTTCGTCCGGTATCCTGACGACTACTACTTTTTCTCTTTCGATGTATGTCCAGGAAGGGGTGCCTGTGGGTTCCTGCTTTAATTCTTTCCCATTCCATAAGACTCTTATTGGTTCTGCTTCTATGCCGTTAAACCTTATTTCGTATGTTCTTACGCCGGGGTTGTAACTCCCCTTTCTTTCACCGATCTCGAAGGTTATGGTATCCTCGTTTTCTTTACAGGTAAACTCAACCAGAAGGTACTCGCCCCTAGTGTAGTTGAAGCTTACCCCGTCATCCTCGTAGTACTCCACCTTCGAAGACCCAGATGGGTATACGTTGAGCACAAGCGGGTCTAATGGTTTCTCATTAGAGTACTGGGCTACATTGCACATGGGAATTATTGCACCTCCCCGGACGAAGATGGGACAAACGTCTAGCGGCGCCTCAACCATGATTGGAAGTCCACCGCCGTATTTTTCGTTCGTCCAAAAGTTAAACCATTCTCCCTTAGGAAGGTAGACGATGCGTGACTTTGCCCCTTCGTAGACTATTGGAGCGACTAGAATCCAGTCTCCAACCATAAACTGTCTTTCCGAGACGTTTCCGTCCATTGTGCCGGAGAGAACATTTGGATCTTCTGGAAACTCGACGAACATTGCACGCATGACAGGAACACCTGTCTGGGATGACTGGTAGAAGCAGTTGTAGAGGTAAGGGAGAAGCCTGTACCTGAGCTCAATGTACTTGCGGCTAATGGATTCCACTTCACTCCCGAAAACCCACGGTTCTTGATCAGGGGTTCCTGTCATCGTATGGTTTCTGCAGAAAGGATAGAAAACACCGAGCTGAATCCACCGGGCGAACAACTCAGGCGATGGGCTTCTCCTAAATCCGCCTATGTCTACTCCGACAAACGGCACACCTGAGATGCCCATGTTGAGGCACATGGGGATGCTTAGCCTCAAGTGTTCCCAGCTACTTTCATTGTCCCCCGTCCAGACAGCTGCATAGCTTTGAATGCCAGCGAAAAAGGAGCGGGTAAGTATGAATGGGCGCCTACCCGGCTGGATTCGAAGCAAACCTTCATACGTGGCTTTAGCCATGAGTAAACTATAAACGTTGTGTATTTCTCGGTGGTCT
>JAHLWX010000029.1 GCA_019057675.1 Candidatus Jordarchaeum sp. LHC_1308 | reverse complement strand
CGCAGCGATGTTGTAGGTTTTTCCAACGTGGCTGACGGGGTTCTTCCCCGCTGTCGCTTCGAGCGTCATGGGCCTGTAGGGAGTTATAAGTCCATTCGCCCTGTTGCCTCTTCCAACTTGGCCGTCGTCGCCGTGTTCCGCTGAGGTGCCGGTCACAGTAAGGTAGTAGACTTTGTGGGAGGGGTCATCAGCCGTGTTAACATGGACTTCAACATCCTTCTCGGTTATGTCTGACGCAAGCTTGTAAACGATGTCCTTGATTGTTTCCTTGACGTTCATGTAGTGGTCTGGATCCGGTGTTACTCTTGATATTATGGCACAGGCGACTGTGACGTCTATCCTGTCCTTTCTCCTAACTCCCATAACCTTGATGTCTTCCCCTATCTCTGGGTGGGCTTTCTTGACCTCGGGTGAGTTAAGTGTTTTCTCAGCCATGTAGACTAGCTTCTCGGTTTCCGTTAGAGGGGCGAAGGCTACGCCGAAGCTTGTGTCATTCGCCCTTGGGACGTCGACGCCGAGCTCAAACGTTTCCACAAGGTCTACGCTCCCCGGCTTTATCCTGTAGTCTATGATGATGTCTGTTGTCGGGTCTAGGAAGCGGAAGTTATCTGATAGCCAGTCCCGGGTGGTTTTGACGACGAGCTTCCCTATGGGCACCCTTTCACCGTTGGGCAAGTTGAGGACTGCTCTACCAACTAGGAGCAGATATATTGGCTCTATGACCTCGCCTCCTCCGAACATGGCGTTGGACTGCCCTCCGACGAGGACGCACTTATCAACGTTGTGATGCAGAATTCTTCCAGTCTTCTCTAGGTAGTACCTGCTAAGGGCAACGCTCAGTTCCTCCGCTGCCCTGTCGCAGATCACGTCTGGGTGGCCTTTACCTTTTCTTTCAACCATCTCCATGTCGAGTTTTTGTGTAGGAACCCCCAAGCCTTTGCAGACCTCGACGTTCAAAACCATCACGACAACCTCCAGCGGCAAGCGGTTGTAGGTTCAACTTAAAAGAAAGAAGTCTCGCCTCTTTTTTAAGTCTTACTAAACTGAAGGGGAAATTTTAATTAATAATATTCATATTTAAATTAAAGAAATATTCTTTTTGATGCATAACGAAGCCCATGGCTCGGAGGAGCACGCCGGTAGTTTAACTTCCCCTATAAGGGACGAAGCGGCCTGTGGTCAGATTTTTAGTTTTAACGTGTCGTATCCGACGATTACCTTCTCCGCTGTTGGATCAACTTTCCTTTGGAGCTCTGCGTGAGGCGGATTGGCATGTGTTAAGTGCACTAAGATGGTTTTTCTGGCTCCGAGTTGCTCTGCAAGCCTCACGGCCTCCTCAACAGTCATGTGGTGGTCTAGAAAGTGTTTAGGGTAAGATATGAAGGCGTCTGCTACGAGGACGTCTGGCTCGTTAATTAGCCTGAGAGACTCCTCAGGTATGTTTATTCCGGTGTCTCCTGTTATGACCAGCTTCGCCCCTCCAAGCTTGAACATGTACCCTACGGGCCGAATATTAAGCCCCTCATTTAGGTGAGGATGATAAACCGGGAAAGCTGTAAACTCAACCGACTTGTACTTCACGCTTTCGAATGGTTGAATGTACTTTTTCCTAGCCTTAACTAAGTTTCCGAAGCCCACCTTGTCGAGCACGTAGTCCACTGTTTCCTTTAGGCCGAAGACTGTCACAACCGCTTGGACGCGGTAAAAATCGTTGAATCCTAGGACGTGGTCCCAGTGGTGATGCGTGTAGAGTACGGCTGAGATTCTTTCGACACCTTCCCTGATAAGCTGGAGCCGCATGTCGGGAGAAGTGTCAATCAACATGTTGAACCCTGATTCGATGTCTTTCAGCAGAATGGAGAACCTCGTTCTAGCATCCGGTATACCTTTTTCCTTGGCTATGGTGCAGGCAGGGCAACTACAGCCTATCTTCGGGACGCCTACGGTATCGCCACTTCCTAGAACGACGAGTTCCAATAGGACGACACCCGTTATTCTCTCTTTGACGTGTGCAAGAAAATAATATTAAGTTCTCCCTTTAAAGGTGATTTCTTGGGGTGATTCTAGGTGTTCATGATGCTGGCGACGCCGATCTTATTGTTGCTCATGATAATTGTCCCATTCGTTTTCATTCTTCTTTTCATGTTCATATTCGTGAGACTCGCTTCTGAGCCCATTATCATTATCGGTGAGGGAGATGAGTGGAGGGGTGAGAGGTCTGGTAGAACTTTTAAGGAGCCGTTTAGGTGGGTTGCACCTGGTGGCGGGTATAGTCAAGGAGCTGTGAATTCACGACTTCTGGACGAGGTAGGGGTGTATAAGGAGCTTGTAAATCACGTTAGCCGCATGTGTTATGAGGGGCGCATCAGCCCGGTGACTCGGGATAGGGTTATGGGCGAGCTCATAAGAATAGTGAATAGGCTCGAGGGCGGTCAGGGCGAGGATTCCAGTACTTCCTCGTAGACCTTGAGTGTTTTCATAGCCGTTTTCTCCCACGTGAAGTCCTTCTCAACGGTTTTTCTGCCGTTTTCAGCCAGCCTGTGCCTTAGGGCTTCGTCTTGAAGGAGGAGAGTTATCGCGTACGCCAGCTGGTCTGGACTGTGAGCGTCAACTAAGACCCCGTTCTCCATCGGCTTGACGAACTCCGGTATTCCTCCAGTATACGTTGATACTACTGCTACCCTGCACGCCATCGCTTCTAGAAGCGTTATGCCGAAAGGCTCGCATAGGGATGGAGAGACGAAGACTTCTGCCGTGGAGTATAGGGCTGGAAGTTCATTCGATGGAACGTAGCCGGCGAAGACGACATGCTCCTCCACTCCCAAAAGCTTGGCTAGGGTTACTAGCATAGGCTCCAGCCAGCCTTGACCTGCTATTACGACCTTTGTTTCTGGCTCCTCCTCGAGCACCATTGGGAGAGCCCTTAAGAGATAGTCGAGCCCCTTTGACGGGTCGAGCCTGCCGAGGAAAAGAACAACCCTGCAGTCGTCCAGCTTATACTTGTTTTTAACCTTTCTTTTCTCTCTTTCCGAAGCAGGCTTAAACCTTCTAGAGTCCACCCCGTTGTAAATTACTCTTATCTTTTCCTCGCTTACCCCTATCTTCATTACTTCCTGCCTTATGTAGTTGCTCACAGTTATAATCATGTCGGCTTTCTCGGCGCAGAGCCTTTCCAGCTCCCTTATGGACTCAATGCCTCTCTCACCCGACCTCACGGACTCGGTGCTGTGAACGGTGAACACCATAGGCTTCCCGAGAGCCTCCTTAACCGACAAGCCGGATATGGCTGAAAGCCAATCGTGAACGTGGCACAGGTCAAGCCGCTTCTCCTTTTCAAGCTCAATGATCTTGGCTGTCGCCGCAATGTTGAAGGCAAGGTTCGCAGACAGGAAGGCCCTAAAATCGTTGAACGGAATGGTCATCACTACTCTCTTCTCTGGAACCCGGTAGATCCTCACTCTTCCCTCCTTCTGGAATACAGGGCTGGAGACGGCGAACCTCGTTATGACGTTCACATGACAGCCGAGCTTGGCTAGTGCCCTAGAGTTCTCGTAACCATGGACGCCTAGTCCACCCTGAAGCTGAGGAGGCCACTCCCATAGGAGCATGCAGATGTTGAGGCTCATCTCACTTTTCTACTCCTACACGGTCGAGCTGGCTGATCGCCCAGTCAGCATACTTCTTCAAAACATCTCTAAGATTACCGGCGTCCCGTCCTTCCAAGAGTTGCTCTATGAAGCTGTAAAATTCCTCTCTAATAACGCTGGCAACATCACCATTATTAACTTCCTCCTCCCCCTCAACCTCGAGCAGAGGCCTGATAAGCCTCATCTCCTCCGAGAAAACATGTTCACTGTAGACCATCGAAAAGTAAGTTGGAAGTCTAGAACAGAGACTTCTCACGTCCAGTTTCATCTCCCCAACCCCTAAAACGGAAACACGCTTCAAATGTATAAAGAACCGAGGTAAAATAAATCTTCTGGAAACAGTTTAAAAGAAGCGTATTCGCCTCTCGATAAGAAGGGGCGACATTTCGTCGAGGAAGGGGGACGCTGACCTCGAGGAGCATTGTTCTGATCACGAGTAGTGTTCAAAGTTCAGTGTTCAAACTTCGTCGCCATCCATCCTACCAACCTAATAAACGGTGTAGTAAGAGTTAAAAGATGATGCCGCAACGTTTAGATTTAAGTGAGTGCTAAGAGGTGGGCTCTTGCTTTCCGAGGAAGTTCTTAAGGAGCGAGTGGAGGACGCGTTAAGTAGAATACGTGAAAACGTGGGTAAAGTAGATTATGCTGTTCTGGTTAAGATTGGAGAGGAAATTGCCAAAGCTGACAGGGTTTTTATCACGGGGAGGGGACGGTCTGAATTTGTCGGAAAAATATTTGCGATAAGGCTCTTGAATAGAGGTTACAGGGTTTACTTTGTCGGGCTTGACGTAATCGACCTCATCCCGCCGCTCGAAAAAGACGATTTGGTTATAGCCATTTCGGGTTCAGGGGAAACGCGTGAAGTTGTTTCTGTGGTCAGCACCGCTAAGGAGATAGGATGCGGAATAATCGCGGTAACATCTCACCCTAACTCCTCGGTAGGTAAAATGGCAGACATCGTTTTGGAAATTGAGGGGCGAGAGGAAAAAACTGAAAAAAGCTTCCTTGAACGCACAGTCTACGGGGAGCTCGAACCCCCGGGAGGGCTCTTCGAGTTATCAGCAGTCATAGTCCTCGAGTCCCTAGCAAGCTCCCTTGAAGTCAGAAGACACTAGATGCTCTTCCTTATCTCGTAAAGTATTTTTTCTATTTCTTTGGCGTGGCTTTCAAGCAGCTCTTCAGCCTTCTCCTTCGTCTTCGCTTCCGAGAAAATTTCGAGGACATTCTCTTTAAGGGCTGGTCTGATCAGAACCCAGCCGTAGTCAAAGTATATCTTTATGCCGTCTATGGTGTCGAAGATCGAGCCCTGAGTTTCTTCCATGAGACTCCTCATGACGGCGCCTCTATGCTCAATGGGGCAGTCAACGGTCTTCTTAACCATGTAGAACTCCGGAATTCTCCTGCGTAGCTCGGACAGGGGCTCCTCCTGCGTTGCCATGAACTCTAAGAGCTTAGCTGCTCCTACCAGCCCATCTCTAAACAAGTAGATGTCAGGGAGCACGTAGCCGCCGCTTTCATCGCCTCCAAACACCCCGTTGACCTCTTTAAGAGTCTCGAGGAGAGGCCTGAAGCCAAGCTTAACCCTGACAACCTCCCCGCCATGGCTTTTAGCTAACTCTTCCACCACGTGGCTTGTCGTCACAGGAACAACGACCTTTCCTTCTCTACATCGCTCAAGCTGGCTTAGTGCCAAGAGCGCTGTTGAAGTGTCGCCACTCAACTTCTCTCCCTTATTATCCGCGAAAAGAACTTGGTCTCCGTCATTGTCGAATGCGATGCCAATGTCGGCGTCCAGCGCCTTAACGGTCTTAGAGAGGTTTTCAATGGCATCTGACAACTGGTGGTGCTCCCTTTTAGGTACCGCAGCGCCTATGTTTGCGTTGAGAGTTACAACTTCGCATCCAAGCTCCCTCATAAGGAATGGAGCCGTGAGCGAGGTGCAGCCATCCCCGCAGTCAAGCACAACTCTCATTCGTCTTTTCCTGATCTTATCCGCCTCAATATGGTGGATTATCCTTTCAAAGTAGGTCTCGAGGGCTTCGTAAGGGTAGATTATGTCGCCAACTTTTCGGGCATCAATCCGCCTTAGATCCTCCTTGAAAAATATGTCTTCAACTTTTTTCTGGTCTGAACGTGAGAGGTCAAACCCGTCCGAGTCGAATAGCCTTATGCAAACCTTATTCGCGTCGTCTTGGCATATTGATATAAAGACGCCGCCATACGCTTTGAATGACGTTATCGCAGCCTCGACTATCGGGACGGGTTGAACTTTCATGTTGTAAACGTTGACTCCCGCCGACTGCAGGCCAGCTATTATCGCCCTTTTCACCATGCGCGACGCGATGTGGGAGTCCCTGCCAACGACGACCGTGCACCCCTCTCCAAGATGGGTGGCGAAAGCTGCTCCGAGCTTGGTAGCGAACTCCGGCGTGATCTCTATGTTGACCAGACCCTGTATTCCGTACTCCGTGAAAAGGCTCTTCTTCCACATGACGCCCCATTTAAGGTTCATGTTAACGATGGCGTTCTTCTCCACAACCTTGTCAGGCCAAATGTAGACTTCAGGCATGACTTTAGCGCCAGGGCCGAATATACAGTCGTCTCCTATGATGGCTCCATCAAGGATCTGCACTCGTTCTCTAACTTCACAACGAGCGCCAACGACGCACCCTCTCAGCTCAGCCCCCTTGTGAATCGAAGTGTTGCCCCAAACTATTGACCGCGAGACGACCGCCTCCGCTGCAACGTAACATCCTCCACCTATGACGCTGAACCTGTCTATGATGGCACCCTCATCCACCCTGCAGAACCTGCCTATTACAACTGGGGGACGGACGTCGTACCAGTCGGGGAGCTCGGTTCCCTCTCCAACCCAGACGCCCTCCCTAACCTGCTTGTGAGGTATCTCGACGCTGACCCGCCCCTTGAGTATGTCGTAGTTAGCTTGAATGTACTTTTGAGGGTTCCCTATGTCTACCCAGTACTCCTTCATCTGGTAGCCGAAAAGCCTTTTCCCTTCCTTAAGGAGACGGGGGAACAAGTCTTTACTGAAGTCGTACTCTTTTCCATTTGGAATGGAGTTGAGGACCTCGGGCTCTATCACATATGTTCCCGTGTTCACGAGGTCGCTGAAGACTTCCCCCCACCCTGGCTTCTCCAAGAACTTCTGTATTCTCCCCTTTTCGTCTATAGCCACTATCCCGTAAGCGACAGGGTTATCGACGCGTGTTAGAGCTATGGTTATCATCGCATCGTTTTCCTCGTGCCATTTCACGAGGCGAGTTATATCTATGTCTGTCAGGACGTCGCCGCTCAGCACAATGAACGTGTCATCGATCTGTTCTTCGAGAAGCTTGACGCCCCCAGCCGTGCCAAGTGGTTCCTCCTCGTGCGAGTAGCCTATGTTCACACCGTACCTTGACCCGTCTCCGAAGAACTTCTTGATCTTGTCCCCTAGGTAGCTGACTGTGACCATTATGTCCCTTATACCGTGCCTCTTGAGGAGGTTTATCGTGTGTTCCATCATCGGAGTATCAGCTATGGGAACTATTGGCTTCGGAATGTTAACGGTCAGCGGCCTCAGCCTAGTCCCTTTTCCTCCCGCCATTATAACCGCCTTCAACCTAGAAATCCCCCGGCAAGGAACCTTGGCTAAAAAGGTACTATTTAAAATAAAACTTTCAGTCTCCTTTTAAAAAAGTATCCTTAGGTGGTCAGTCTTTTTGGAAAGGTGCTGTTTCGAGTTGGTTGCGGTGCAAACATTAATAACGGGCTTGCGTACAGTTTACGTGAGTTTAAAAAATAAATCGGTGTCCCGAATGCCGCAAGAAGACCAAGTAAAGGACATGCCATCTAAGGTTTACGCTCCCCTAGGCACTAGGGGGAGAGAAGCCATCTCCATAAGGGAGTGCCTCAAGTGCGGAGGCGAGAACTCCGTTGAAGTCGTGGACGTTAGCAGTAACGATGAAGTCTCAGGGGAGAACATACTCGAAACCATAGATTACATGGTAAAGTGTAGCAAGTGCGAAGTAAAATACATTGTCAGGGTAAGGTCAATGTACCTTGAAGACAAGAAAGAAGAGAATAGGCTCGTATCCACAGTTTTCATAGTGGAAGATAACCAGGAATACTGGCTTGGGATACTGTAAATGTTAGAGAAGCGTCGAAAACACTTAAGTAGTGGACTTGATGAGATGTTCAAATAGACCTTTAAGGGTGGGGATGGAGTGAGAACCCCTGAAGAATACCGGGAAAGCCTATCCAGAATGAAGCCCAACATTTACCTCGAAGGAAAAAAGGTTGGAAGAGATTACCCGGCGCTCCAAGGAGGAATAGGCGTCATATCTAGAACCTTCGAGCTCGTGGACGACCCAGAATTTAAAGACCTGCTGGTGACGACGTCTCACATAACTGGAGAAAAAATAAACAGGTTCACTAACATAAACCGTAGCCCTGATGATCTTCTTAAGAAGCAGGAGATGATAAGGAAGCTTTGTCACCTTACCGGCGGATGCATACAGAGGTGCATGGGCTGCGACGCCATAAACGCCCTCTCCGTCATAACGTACGAGGTTGACCAAGCCTTCGGAACAGACTACTACAAGCGCTTCCTCAAGTACCTTGAATACTTCCAGAAAAACGACCTCGTGGCGGCTGGCGCCCAGACCGACGTTAAGGGCGACAGGAACCTTAGACCACACCAGCAAAAGGACCCAGACCTATACGTGCGCGTTGTAAAAAAGACGGATAAGGGTATAATAGTTAGGGGGGCGAAAAACCACATAACCATGGCTGCTTATGCGGACGAAATCATAGTGCTACCAACAAGAATCATGACGAAGGACGACGCGGACTGGTCGGTCTCCTTCGCCGTTCCAGCCGACACGGAAGGAGTTAAGCTAATCACTAGGGCATCCTCCTTCAGGCCGCGGAAGAAGTTCAAGGCACCCTTAGCCGAGATAGGCTCAACGGACTCGTTCGTCATATTCGAGGACGTCTTCGTTCCCTGGGAACGGGTCTTCTTGTGTGGCGAGTGGCAGTTCGCAGGGCTACTCGCGCACCTCTTCGCGTTATTCCACAGGCACAGCTACACAGGCTGCAAGCCAGCACTCTTCGACATACTCATGGGGGCAGCGGCGCTAGTGGCGGACTACAACGGTGTGGCGGATAAGCCTCACGTAAGGTCGAAGCTCGCCCACCTAGTCAGCTTGAGCGAGCTGGTTTACGCTGCAGGAATCGCTTCAGCAGTCAAGTCGCAAGTCTATGGATCTGGGACGTGCGTGCCGAATGTAGTCTACGCCAACGTCGGAAGGAGGCACGCGGGGCTGAACGCTCACAACGCCATAGAAATTCTAACAGACCTGGCAGGAGGACTCCCAGCGACGCTGCCCTACGAGGAGGAATTCATAAACCCTGAAACAGCCCCTCTAATGGAGAAATACATAGCTAGACGATCAGAGGTTCCACCAGAAAACGTCCACCGCTGCTTCAGAATGCTCTCCGACATGCTGTGTTCCTCTCTAGGGGGAGTAATGGCGGTTGCAGACGTCCATGGGGGAGGCTCCCCTGTAATGGAGGAAATAGCGATAATGGCTACGTATGACATCGAAGAAAAGAAGAAGATAGCAAAATACCTCGCAGGAATAAAGGACTAAAAACACGGCGATAACCAAAATAGCTCCCCAGAAATAGTTTGGCAACAAACACGACCAAGCTCTTAAAGCGTAGCAGTCATTCCGTGATTTATCGATTAATCTCAAAAAAAGCCTCCTTCGAAAATGAAGCTTACGTCCCCCTCATTTTTTATTTTAACTTCTCTAGCGAAGAGGTTTGCCCGGAGGGATAGTTCATGAAGAGTTATGAGGATAAGCGAGGTCGGATTCGGCAGCGGCGATATGAAACAGTAGGGGGGAAGTAAAAATTAAGAGGAAAAATCGCTGGAAGGTGAAAAAATAAAAAAAGGATAGTGATATTATGTTTTTGCTTAACTTAGGGGAAGGTGAGTGGACTGCAGCCGTCACTTGAAGGTATAATAGCAGCGGTCAAGAAGTCTTCCCCAAGCATTTACTTGATTTTCATAATAGATGATGAAGGGAACATTTCCGCGGCCTCGGATAGCCCGCCAATCCCAACTTCCGAGTGGCCATTCTTATCGTCCTTGTTGTTAATCGCCCAGCGTATTGCATCGGGATTTGATCTAGGAGAAGTCAACCATGTATTCTTGGAGGGAAGGGATAAAAGCATAATCATGATAAAAGCAACAGACAAAAACAGCATTGTCGCGCTCGTAGAAAGCAACGTCTTTGTGCCCCAGGTGCTCGTGGGCCTAAAAATGATCGCAAACCACCTCAAATCCCTTTAGGGAATCGTGGACAAAATTCGGAAATTTCCTCGAATTATCTTCAGACGAAAAGGCGATGAACAACCATCTATTTTAGGGAAGACTCCTAGAGAAACGTATCCGGAAAAGTAAAACAATGCGTGATGGGGGCCCGCGTACCGACGACAAATTTAAATAAAGAATGTAAGATGTTGATTCGAAATCGACTCTTGGAGGAGTTGCCATGAGCTATAATCACGTCACGCCCGACGTAGTCAAGACGCTTGAGAGCATAGTGGGGAAAGAGTATGTTTCATCAGACGTAGCCATGAGGCACAGCTACCTTTCGAGAGGAATAATGGGACTTGAAGCGACGATAGCCGAAGTGATCGTGAGGCCAAGATACGTGGAGGAAGTGCGGAAAATCCTCATTATTGCAAACGAGAACCACATACCTGTAACCCCCGCTGCAGGAGGATTGAGCGGCGGCTACGCGGCCCCTCTTATCCAGCCTGGAGGAATACTCCTAGACCTTTCACGAATGGATCGCATAATAGAAGTTAACACCGAAGCAAGGTACGTTGTCCTAGAGCCGGGGGTAAGAAGCGGCAAGGTCTGGGCGTACTTCAGAAAGGCAATGTAATTGCCCTGAAAAATACTACCCGGACTGGGCGCCTCCGGTTCCCGACGGCGCGCCGCCAGCAGCAACAGTGGTCGGCGACGCCCTCGAAAGAGGATTCAGTATGGTAACTGCAAGATACGGCCCACAAGCGGACATGGTTCTCGGCATGGAAGTCGTCCTCCCCACGGGTGAAATAGTCAGGACGGGGAGCTGGGCTCTGCCTGGAGCGAAACCCTTCTACAGGTGGGGTTTGGGGCCGAACTTCGATGGGCTCTTCCTAGGAGCCCAAGGAACGATGGGAGTCATCACAAAGCTGGCAATAAAGATAGTTCCCCACCCACAGTATAAGACCATAGTCGCATACGGCATGGACAACCCATACGACATGCAAGACTTCACCTTAGACGTCTCCAAGTACGAGCTCGGCATAGCCGACCACCTCGTAATGGTTCAAGGAGGGAACTGGCCACTCGTCATGACCAGGTGGCCGAAAGAGAAGGTTCCAACAGACTACGAGTTCTACAAGAAGCTCGGCATACCCCAATGGTGGATGAACTTCGAAGTATGGTGCCACAGCAAGGAAGAGTTGGACTTCACCGTCAACAAGATCCACGAAATAGCCAAAGAATACAATGCCAAAACGGGACACGACATAAAAGAATGGAAGTTACACCCCAAGCAGATAGCCAGCAGGCTCAAGAAGCCCAACAAAATAGCCATACCCTACTCGCTGTGGAAGGCCGGTTTCCTCTTCATAACGTGGTACACGCCCTGGAAGGACTGCGCCGAGTTCGCCGAGATCTACAACCAGAAGCTCGAAGAGTACGGCTTCCCACCAGTCATGTGGATCGCTTCGATCGACCACTGCAGGCAGGCCATATGCATGCCGATTGTCTGCTTCGACTACACCAACCCTGAAGATGTGCGACGCGTGCAGGAGGTTAACCGCGTCACCACGGAGATCTTCTTGGACAAGGGGTGGCTGAACTACAGGCCTGACCCCTACGTGCATGCTCCACTAACCTTCGCTAGGGCTAAAGCTTACTACGACCTGCTTGTGAGGCTGCGGAAGGTCATTGACCCGAACATGATAATGCACCCGGGCAGGCTTGCGATGCCCTAAAACCTCTCCCCCTTTACATTTTTCAGGAATCCTTTTTATCGGGTTTCCGTCAGTCGGCTTAAACTCCCGGCAGGAGGCGTGGAAGGCGAAGAGTGTAAGTGCAAGTGTCAACTAAAGGGTACACCGCATTCAGGCCCATGTACTAATCGGTTAAGCTACGAACGTGGAGAAAAATAAAGATCGAAAAGGTGAAATTAATTAGCTTTCTCTTTCTATCGTTTTCCTCCGAATCGTTTATTTTGGAGCCGCAGGTTCTTACGGTGAAATGATGACTTCTGGTTTCTTTTATTTTTTGGGGGAAGCGGGCGTGCATGCTTAATGCCGAGTCACCCTACTATTGCCGCCAGTAGCGGGAACGTACTCCAGTATATTTGTGGTGAAATGTACGCTTCCACTACGGCTGCAGCGGCAAACATCGCCATGGTTAGCAGTAAGGTTGCTAGTAGGCTTGATGATTTCAGCATGCCCTTCGCATGCCCCAAGAACCTTTCGGGGTCGTCTATGTTTGACGACAGCTTTCTCGCCGCCGACAGGCCAATTGCCGTTGCGAGGATTGCTGCCGGTATTTCTATTATTCCATGCGGAAGTATTGAGACCAGGTATGGGTATCCGCCTTTTCCTCCAAGCCAGAGGAACGTGACGGACTCTATCATGTAGAGGCCGCCTATCACGAATGCCGTTGAGAGTACTTCGAGTGTGCAGAGGGAGTATAGGGATGACTTCACGAGTGTAGTGATGAATGGTGATCCTCTGCGGACGAGCTTACATGCTGCGGCTACGGTTATAGGTACTGCCAGCATGGCTATCGGGGTGAACTGATCGTCAAAGAACACGTATTCTGCCACGAAGACCGCTGCCCCGAGCATGTACCACTCGACGCCACTCGTCCTTCCCTTGTAGGCCTCATGGATGCCAGCCACCACTATCCAGAAGACTAATGCCCCTATAGCTGACAGGATGCACCTGTTTATGTTGTGAATCAGTATTATTGGAAGGTTGTTTTCCAGCGTCCATGAAGGAACGTGAACGAGTGATGCTACAAGTTGAGGCATCAGCGTATAGTTAAGGTATAACCAGTACTCTACTCCCTCGGGGGCTGCGACCTCGAATATCACCGCTCTGAAAAGCAACACCGCGGTGAAGCCCGTCAGGTGGTAAAGGGCGAAGGCGGCAACCGTTGTTGCAGCTAGCCCCACGGTGAAGACTACTGAACTTAGGGCCACGTCCCTCAAGTTCAGCCTGAAAGGTTCTACTCCAGCTGCATGTTCAGCTATAGCCGGCGCCTCAACCTTCATCGGTATGGGCTTTACCAGCACTTCAGCCGGCCTAGCATGGTAGGCGATGTATGCTATGAGCGTCGTTGAGAATATCCAGATTGGCAGGTCGAAGAGGGCCGCGTATGCCGTTTGAATTGCCAAGGCGAAGAAGGTGTTTCCACTAATGTAGAATGAAGGATCCATGGTTTCCGGGAGAGTTATTATTGGCCTGTTTATGGTTATGATGCTCATCGCTGGAGTGGCAACATAGGATGTCGCATATCCGACGAGGGGGATGCTGACTGAGGGAATGCTCCATAAAGCTATGGCCACTACGAACGCCGAGATGAAGGCAATCCATTCAGGTTTAACTTCCCAGGTTGCAAGGTAACCTGAGGCGACTCCTAGAATGAGCTTGAGCGTCATGGCCACAAGGACTGTTAAAAGAACCCATATGGAGAGCGGTGTTAAGGGTGACGGAGAAAGCGGGAGCGGAAGGAGGCCCTGCTGAGGTATGATGCCGGAAAGCTGGGGGTATGCTGTGATGGTGTAGTATACTATGGTTGAGGCTAGGGATGGGTCGTATGTTCCTGTTGTCAGCGCTGATGCTGCCGCCAAGACAGCGCAGGACGCTATAAATGTGAGCGCGCCGAGAGAGATTCCTAGGGATGCCGCTTCAGCTAGGTCTTCGCCTTTGAGTTCACGGATCTTTTCTTGGAAGCTTACCATGAGGAAGTAGGCTTTGTGGTAAAAGCTGAGGGCGAATTTTTCGAAAAGCGGTAGGAGGACTACTGCGAATATTACTGACGCGGTGTTCGTGAGCGTTATTCTTGAGAGCATATAAACGTTTATCCCTTGAAATGAAGGTATTAATGTCGATGCCACCAAGCCGAGGAGGGGGTCTTGCGCCGTGAGGTCGGCAATCAAACTATGCCTTAAAAGTTGAAGCGCAGCGTAGAGGTATCTTTGCGTCAATAAGCTGTAGGTTATGCTTCCTATCCCCGCCAGTGAGAGGAAAACGTTGAAATACGTGAATGAACCAACGACGCTTCTCATCAGTTTTTCTCCTAGATCCACATCATAACACTTTACGCCTCCTATCTTCGCGAGCCTTGAGGATGTAAGGTAGGAAAACCGGTAGAGGAGCATTATGTATATGGCTATGTTAAGGCCGAAGCCGCCCACTATCCCCATGTTGTGGTAGTTTTCGACGGTTAGGCTAAAGGAGACGATGGCAGGCAGCGTGACTAAACCTATTATGATGTAGTCCTTGACGACGCTTACCCCTGAAACCTCGTCAAGCGGGTTAACCGGAATCTTGGTGAAAATGACCGATTTAGCCCTATCCTTGATCGAGGCGCCCAGCCTTCTCTCAAATATTAGCAACCTTAAGAGGAGGGTGAACACTCCTAGGAGGGCGGAAAAGAGGGCGACGAAAGCCCAGAGGACGAATGTATGAAGCACGCTGGCGGAGTATTGTGTCAGCAAAGTGAGAAACTGGGAGGAAACGAAGCTCATTAGGCTCTCGAAAGGGTATATTAAGAATATCTCAGGGCCCTTCATGGAGGTAAGGTAAACCACCAGCAGGTTTTCAGGGCTGACGTTTTCGAAGTGAGTTATGAGGATGTTCCCGGTGTTCAGGGCGCCCACCGTTACAGCTACTATGGCGGCGGCGTCAATGAATGGTTTAAATCGTCCCGCCTTACGCCTCATCAGGAGCAGGACGAATGCCAACAGGATGGCGGGAGCCATGTTTATGGTAAGAGTTAACGTGAAGTCTACGGTGAGCGATTCGAGAAGACCAGTTAAAGTCGTCAAATGAAACCGCCCTTTACGTTTACTCAAATCCAAAAAATTTTATCATCCTTTCACATAACGTTTTCGGTGGAGAGGTGAAGTTTTTGGTTGATGGGTGGGTTCTCAACGTCATAGGGTCCTTGGTTCTCTTCGCTCTAGGCGTCGTCCTGATGTTGGCTGACGTCAAACTTGGAACAGGACTTGTGTCTCTCATGGGGACAGCTTGCACCTTCATGGCTGTCATCGTATTAATACCCGTTGAGGCTCCTCCAGAAAATCAGGAGTTCGTAGTGATTATTAGGAACGTGATGATGGCTTGCGGAGTGGTGGCTGCGGGCTTCTTCACATTTGTGAGCTACAAGGCATACGAGGCGAAAAGGCTCAGGAAAAAGGTTGACATATCCAGCGTGGTTGGTGAGAAGGGAGTGGCGAAGACTGACATCAACCCTCGGGGTGTGGTCAACGTCGGAGGGGAGCTCTGGTCAGCGATAGCTGAGGGTAAAGAGTACATTGCCAAGGGTGAAGAGGTGGAAGTGGTGGGCTACGAAGGAATAACTCTTATGGTGAGAAAAATAGAGGAGGATAAGGGAGGAAAAGTCTTCAAGTGGCGTCCAGCACAATAAACACGTTCAACCTAAAAGGAAAATAATATTTCCCACCTTTCCCTTCTGTAGGGGGTGGAGAAAAGCGGTGTTGGAAATGAAGAGCGAATCCTTCGCTGGAATGGTTGACGGCGCCAACACGATAACGGAAGTTTTCAGCGTCGTTGAGCGGATAGTCTTAGAGGGGTTTAAGGCGCACAGGCCGGTTATGCTTGGGCTCGCCGACCTAGGTGTTCAGGGTGCGTTCATGATCGGGGCGTTCCATCCCGTCGGCTCCAACCTCATAGTTCTCAACAGGACGCCGCTGGAACGCATAGGCTCTAACGCTCCTAAAGAGCTCTTTAACGCTTACTGCTTCCACGTTCTGCTTCACGAATACCTTCACGCGCTCGGCTTGCTCGACGAGCAACTGGTGGGAGCCATGGTGCACGAGATAAGCAGGAAGTTTCTGGGGGAGAATCACCCGGCTACCGTCATGAGCGTCAAAGGCGTCACCCACTTCTTCCCGTTCATAATGCATTATGCCCCCGGCACGCTACCTGAGCTAAAAGTGGAGATAGTGAGGAACTTCAGCCAGCAGGGTACAAATTACTTCGTGTAGCTGGAACCATGCTGGTGACCCCGTCTCCATCTGCCATCCGCAATCAGGTTCTCTGAAACGCAGACGCTTCTGATCTGATGGTTCTTGGGGTTTCCGACGTAAACCCACGCTTCATCCTCTCCTCCACCCAAAAGGAAAACCCTCATCCTCTTCCTCACGAAGAGAGAGTCGGGATCAGATTCCTCATATCCCTCATAGTAATCTATGCTTTCTATGACCGATGCGAGACACTTCACCCTGAGCAGCTTCCCGTAGACCTTGAATCCATTAGGATCCTCTATGAAGACGGGGAACCATCCTGCCTTGTAGAGCCTCCCTATGATTAAGGCATCCTCCACGCTGACCGGCTCAATATTCCACCTTTTTTTGATGAAGGAAGGATCCATCAGCGTCCCATAGGCGAACAAGGAGTCGATGTCAACGTCCAAAAAATTCCCCCAACACTCAGTATAAAAAAGAGGACGATAAAAGTTTTTATAAACTCGGCGAGCTCAGTTTTTCAGCTGCCTTTAACTTCACCAGCGAAGAGGACGGACTCCTCTTGATTGAAGGAATAATATTCGACATGGACGGTGTACTAGTCGCCTTAAACGTGAGCTTAGAGGAAATGGCGAAAAAGGCTGAGGATGAAGTTGGCGTTAAGCCGGACTCGAAGGGGTTCAGAGGCATACTGGAGCGAGCCATGAGAGACGGGGAGTTTTATAGAAAACTCATGAAGGCCATAGACGAGCTCGAGGTGTCAGCTGTCGAGAGACGCATGACTGTCTTCCCGGAGACGAAAAGGGTCATTGCCCATCTCGGGGAGCGTTACCCCCTCGCCCTAGTCACGCTGCAAGGAAGGAAGGCAACTGAAAGAGTGCTGAAAAAACTGGGAATCAAGCAGTTCTTCAAGTTCATATTCACTAGGGAGGACTCTTTCTTCAGAAAGGAGCAGATAGAGAAAGCGGTTCAAGCTCTCGGAATAGACAAGGAAAGGATTCTCATGGTGGGAGACCGCAGAAACGACAAGGTGGCGGCGGAGGAAGTCGGATGCAAAGTCGTCATAGTCAAAAGGGAAAAACAAGCCGCGTTTGAAGGAGCAGCTCTTATCAGTTCACTCGACGAGCTTCCAAAAGTGATAGAGCGCATGAATAATAGGAAAGAAGCCGGGCAGCCACCGTAACACTTAAATCCTCGCACCCCCATAACTCGGGTCTATGACTTATCTAGGTGGTTTCATGGCTGAGGCTTTGAGAAGCGTGAAGTCTCGCTTATCCCGCCTCAGCGTTGAAACGGGCATAGAAGTCCTAGACGTCTCCTTCGCCTCACTACTGGTACTCACCGTGATACTGTTCTTTCTCAACGTAATACTGCTCCCGAAAAACGTCATATTCACTCGGAACATCGACCTGAACATTTTCAGCGTCTATTACGCCCTTCAGCGCCAAGCTCCGAACGACGAGCTACTAATATTTTTCTCAGCTCTCGTAGCAGCCCCAACACCGCTAACGCTCTTCAAAGCGCTGTGCATAAGGCGATTCAAGGATAGCGAAAACTTTGGCGACGCTTGGAGCAAGGCCATGAGCTACCTGAAACCAAAAGCAAACAAATGGAGAGGAAAAGCAGCTATAACGCTAATGAGTTTAGCGACGGCGTTGATCATTACGCCATTTGTAGCCATAACTACCCTCCAGCCGGTCATAGTGAACTATGCCGTCTCAAATCTTACCCCCCAGTGGTACCAAGCTAACATGATATGCTTAGCTTCGTCACTTATCCTGGCATATGCAGCATCAAAACTATAGAGTTCGAAACGCCTCCGCATTGTTTAAAACCATAAAACATTAAAAGAACTAATTTTCATGTGGATGAAAACGTGAGGGTGTTCAGGTTGGAGGAACGTGGCCTTCCCCAGACTGTTGATATTGTTATGTGGGCAAAGGATGGCGCAGCGTTTCTTCCATTCACGCTCAAAAGGATAAGCGAGGTTTTGCCTGAAAAAGTGGTTCATGAAAAGATTTTTGTTGATGATCATTCTGTAGACGAGTCTGCTTCAATTGCCGATAGTTTCGGGTGGAGTGTCTATGACAACCCGTCAGGCGGTATAGGTGGCGGGTTTAAGGAGGCGCTGAAGCACGTCGACTGTCCCTTCTTCGCCTCCTTCGAGCAGGATCTTCTCCTCAGTCGCAAGTGGTGGCCAACTGTCCCGCTACTGATGAGGAAGAAGAGGGTCGTGGTGGCGCAGGGGTGGCGGCTCCCCAGTCACCCCGTTCTGAACGCCATCGAGAAAGTAACGGTTGACTTTAAGCCCGTAATCGGCGCCCCCCTTTACAGCATAGACAACAATGTTTATGAAACAGAGGTGATCAGAAAACTTGCTGGTGGCTTGGAGAAGTTCCACTACGCAGTAGACTCGGTTCTCCTGGCAAGAATTCTAGACGCTGGATTCACGTGGGTCACAGAGCAAAGCGTGTTATCGATACACCTAAAGCCTGTCGGCTTCGCCGAGTATATCAGGGGGAGGTATGGCGCTGCCCGCATGGCTGAATACTTCACGCTTGCTTCAAGGAAACAACTTCCTCCGTCCGAAGTGGAAAAGTTCACCTTTAAACACGTGGCTACACGGCTTGCCATCTCGCCCCTAGTGGGCTTAGCGTTATCATACGTGAAAAGGCAACCGTGGCTGTCAATCTACTATCCAATGTTAAGGATTCAACTCTTCAAGTCATTCAAAGAATGGATTAAAATTGAAGGTAACAAGAAAACAGTTAAACACGTCACTCGGAATGGTTCCCAGACTTAAAGAGAGTGCTAAAAAATAAACTACGTAAAACCATTCCCTACTGATAAAGACTTGTGAAGGCCAGCCTATAACATGAGGCAGGAGTCGCCGATAGGATTCCGGGAGGCAGCTTTCTCTATGTTTGTGTGAGTAGTTATGCTCCCTCATCTTCTTTCTTAGCCTTGTTCCCTTGACTCGAGCATTTTTAGGAGAAGGTTGACGGCTGGTTGGGGATCCCCACCGAGGAGGTAGCGCCTCCACGCCTTCTTAACCTCCTGAGAAACCGTGACCCTCACCCCTTCAACTCCCCCAAGATGCTTTGCCCTGTCCTCGAACTCCTCCCTGAAGCAGCCCGACACCAACACGTGAACCCTGCCGCCGTCTGCCACAGCGAGCATGACGACTCTGACTGAGCCTTCCTCAGCAACGCCCCCGGCAACTTTCCCGCCACTGGTGGGGTGTGAAACGTAAGAAGCATAAAAAGACTCGCAAACAGCCTTTCTCCCAAAGTAGACATGAGCGATAAGAAATGCGGAGAGGGCTGCAGCGGAGCAGGCTGCCACGGCGAGAATAGCTGAAGGCGGGATGGTGAGCTGTGAGGATGGGAAGACGGCTACCCGGTGAGCGGCATAAGGAGCTGCTACAAGGATGAGGGATGATGAGGCTAATACTCCAGATAAGCGTCGCTTCCCATGCAGAAACGTCCAGACAGCTAAGCCTGTAAGTAAAGAGGGTGACGCTATGAAGGCTGGATGAAGCAGGCCGTGGAGAAGCCAAACTGCACCGGCAAAGTCGAAGGTTGTCGAGGAACCGTGGAGAAGCCATGAGGCATAAACCAGCAGAGGGGTTAGAGGGTTAAGTGGGTGCAGGGCTTCAAGCCCGAAGCCGTAAGCCGCAAAGAGGACAAACATCACAGTTAGGGAGGCAAAAGTTGCCGCTATGAACCTCCAGTACCGTGATGCTGTGGAGAGGAAAATTGATGTGAACTTTAGCCCGAGCGTCAAGTATAGAAGGAGGACGTGGAGGCGGCCGCCTAAAAAGCACACAAGCAAAGCCAAGAGTAACAATGCAAGTATGATAATCGCTTCAACCATCATTCTTCCATCAACCTCGCCTGCCTCGTGTGGGAGGCAAGAAGCCTTCTGACGAAGTTTTCAGCATGAACTTCGGAGAGGTGGATTGAAAGGAATTTTCTCAGCCTCCCCGTTTGAGGCGCTGAAAAGAAAAACTTGACGTCAGCTACATCCGGCTCAACGAAGACCATTCTGGCCTCGAGAAACTCCTCCCGCTCATTAATGCCTAAGAAGTCTAGGGCTGCTTCAAGGTTTCCAAGCTCCTTTATCAGCTTAACAGCCCTACGTATCCCGACACCCCTGACTCCCATGTTGAAGTCTGTCCCGGACAGGACGGCGGCGTCGATAAGCTGCCACAGGCTTAGCCCTGCAGCTTCAAGGACGCTTCTCAGCGTGCACCCCTCAACTCTTCCCTCAACAGCTTCCCTCAAAACTAAAGGCGAGCCGAAAAGGAAGGCGTCGTAATCCCTCGTGTAGACAGCGTCAGCAGTCCCTGTGGCCGCCATGTAAGCCGCTTGAGCTTCACCCTCTCCCGGAGCCTGAACGCAAGGCAAGCCCATGAGCCGCAACCCCTCAACAACAACTCTGAGAGCTGACTCCAGCATCTCCCCACCTTCCCTCTTCGCCTTAAGCCTGTGAGGCTTACCATCATAAACAAAAATAGGGAGAACACCGGACTCCATAAGGCCCAGAAGCTTGTATATCGTGTTCGTCGCCGCAATCTTCCACCCCCACCTGGAGAAGCGAAGCTGGCCGACGAGCAGGTTCATGCCGTCCACTGCGACCCTTCCAGGTGCATCCACGCGTCGCCACATGGTGAAAGGAGAAAGGTCAGCGCCCACACTGAGCCCTCCTCAAAGCTTCCTCACCTCTCCTCGTGACCACAAACACCTTTCTCCCTCTCCCATCCCTGAAGGAGGCAAGGTATCCTCTGTCGGCAAGCCTCAGCGCTAACTCCCTAGCCTTCTCCCCGAGCTCCGGCAACCCGCCAACAACCTGTCCAAGCGTGACTTGTGGAAAGTCGTGGACGAGCTGGATAACTTTCAACGAGTCCCCGGCGTCTCCTCCGAAGTCAACCTCCAGTGGCGTGCGCCCCCCTCCAGCCTCGGAAACAAGCTCCAACTCAGCTCCGGCAACACGCCTAACCCTCCCAAAAAGAACCATAACTGGATGAGGCGTGTCGCTTCTCTGCACCACGGCTTCCCCCCACTCGAGGAACCTGAGGATCTCCCTCTGGTAGAGGCGGTGCCGCCTCTCGCTCTGGACGCTGCTCTCTTCCTCCCTAAGCCCCATAAGCTCCTCTGCAAACCTCATCTCCCAGCCGTCCTCAAGCCTGTGAACTATCCTATTGCCGAGAAACTTGACGGCGTCGCCTCCCTGAGACAGTGTGGGCGCCACTGCAACAACACCCACATGCTTCTCCCTAAGTCTTCTGAACGCATCCGCTAAGAGTCTCGGGTTCTCGAAGACGTCGAGCTCAACCAGCACAGAGAACCCCTCAGCCTTGAAGCTTAGGGCTTTAGCTAGGAGCGAGGCTTGCGCCGCGGCTGCCAGCCTCGGATCTGGGAGTATGGCGACCATCGGCACCTCGGTCACCCACTTGAATTTGAGCGGGGCTTTGGGCGTCAGCTTTTCAGCCCCCGTCAACGACATAAGTGCCCCTAGCACCCTGTGCAGCTCCTCAGCCTCCCTTCTCTCAGCCGGGCTCCGAAGCTCACTTATCGACGCCTCCCTGACCTTCTCCCTCAGCTCCACTAGTGTTGGGACGCCTTCATCATAGCACATCATGAGCGCGTCCTCCAAAACACGCCTCTGCCCGTCGGTCAGCCCGAGAGCCGACTGGAGGAGCCTTGACAGGACCGTGGCGTACTCCGCCCCCCCGGCGTCCTCCGGGTCGAGGGGGTTTAGGGGAAACCCGTCGTATAGTTTGACGCTGGGAACGAGAACCTTAAAGTGG
>JAHLWX010000028.1 GCA_019057675.1 Candidatus Jordarchaeum sp. LHC_1308 | reverse complement strand
CACTATCCTGAGCGAGTCATCCACAGTTCCAGCTTGTCCCACACATTCGAACACGACGTCCAAGCCTCCGCCCACGAACATGGGCTTATCTCTAGGCGGGTAGTACACCCTTCCACCGGTCAGCTCAGCTAAGTCCTCTATGACTCTTCCCCCCTCCTCGGCGACGACCATTTTTGTGGCACCAAACCTCTTAGCCGCCTCGCCCTGAAACCTGTAAAGGTCGACTCCTATTATTTCTCCCTTGAACCCCAAAGCCCTCAGCGCTGCTATGACGCCTATCCCCATCACCCCGCACCCCATCACGGCAACAGTCTCGTCGTCTCTTGGAAATGCTTTTAGTGCAGCGTGAAGAGAGACGGCAAACGGCTCCGTGAAGACAGCATCCTCGTCGCTCACCCCTTCCGGAACCCTGAACAGCTGAAACTCGTGGGCCACAAAGCAATCGCTCCAAGCTCCGCCAGTATCCCGGCAGAACCCAGTAAACATCCCCGGGGAAAGGCTCCCTCTGTCGAAGTTGTAACAGATGGAGTATCGCCCCTCGCGGCAAGATGGGCAAAGCTCCTTCACCCCTCTAACCCTGCACGAGAGCACATCGTCCAGCACAACCCTGTCACCCTCCTCCACCCCCCTCACCTTCTTTCCGACATCTTCCACCACACCTACAACCTCATGTCCCAAGACCAGCGGGAAAGACGTAAGTGGGTAGAGGTACATGCTCTCCGCGAGGGTCACAAGACGCATGTCCGAGCCACAAATACCTGACAGGACGCTTCTAACCTTAACCCAATCGGGCCCACGTAGCTCGGGTTCAGGGTAGTCGTCGCGGAAAGAAATTATTGAAAAGGGACCATAGTAGGCGCTCTTACTCAGCTTTGCCCCTGCAAGCGTCAAAGCGGCCTTAAGAAGGCTAAACTCGACTACAACAGCCCTCATAGAAAAACCCTCCCAACAAAAACATAATAGCAATAGTGGTTTCAGGCCATAAAACTTTTCTCTACTATTAGGTGGTCTAAGTGTGTTTATGTAGCTGGCATAAGGCTTTCTTCGCTGACTGGTTTCATTCCTCTACCAGTCACCTCGAGTCTTATCGGCGTCTTCCTATGATCGCTTCCTCTCACCTTAACGGGGAAGAGTAGCTTGTGTGGCGCCCCGTTCGTAGGGATGTTCCTCAGGATCAGAAGGTTGTCGAAGAGCCCGAGCATGTCCGTCTCCATGGCTTCCTCGATTAGTGAGAGGGAGAATGTGGCTACCACTACTACGCCGTTGGCCCTCGCCAGAAGCTGAAGGAACCTTAGAAGCTTGTAGAATCTCTCCTGTTGAACACTACGCCTGAACGGCGTCAAGCTATCTATTACGAGCAAGTCTGGCTTCTCGCCGCACAGTATGCTGTCGAAAAAGCTGTAAATTCTCTGGACACTATGCTCCTCCGGGACGATGCTCACTGTTTTAATTCGAGCATCAACGTCTTCCGCGTTAAGCCCGAAGCCCTTAATGAGCCACGCCACGTCTTCTCCCTCTTCAGTCGAAACATAAACACACAGCCTTCCAGTGCTGGACATGCCAGCAGCCAATTGTGCACAGAGGCACGTTTTACCTGCGCCAGTCTCTCCTTTGATCAGCGTGAGGCTTCCTCGCCTTAACCCTCCACCTATAGCGGCGTCAAGCCATTCCATACCAGTGGATAATACTTCGCCTCCCCTGCCAGGTATGGTTTTCGGGGGGGTGATCACCCATACTCCACCATGCTTTCTGTCCACGTCAAACTCGTAGAATCCCTTCTCCACAGGGAGACCCCTAGCCTTTAAGATTTCAAGTTCTCTTACCTTGAAGTTTTCCTCATCCCTCCACTTTAAGAGGAGGACGGCGTCCGCCATGAAGGCTACCGGGCCAAGCTCCTCGCTCTTAACTTCGTTTGAAGTCTCATAGATTAAGAAGCAGACGACGCCAGCATTCTTCATCATCACCCTCAGGAGCTGGATGAAACGCCTAGCCTCGACGTCATCCATGAGAGACGTGGTTGCATTTATCGAGTCGAAAACCACCCGCCTAGCCTTAGTTGCGGCAAGAGACTCAAGTATCTCATCTATACAGCGAGTGAACGAGTTCTTGTCTGAAACCATGAGGCTGAGGAAGCGGAACATCCCCCTCCTTTCCAGCTCGTTGAAATCCATTCCAAGGGTAAGCATGCTGCCGTAAAACTCCTCCTTAGACTCGGAGAAGCTGGCGTAAACACCCTTCTCGCCAAACATGACCGCGCCATTATAGACGAACTGAGCAGCCATCACGGTCTTACCTATCCCCGGGCCGCCAGCAACTATCACAATCCCTCTGTCCGGGAGACCGCCCATAGCCTCGTCCAATCCCTGAATACCGGATCTCAAATATCCTCCACCCATCAACCTCCTCAAACCACATAATTTTAAAAAAATTACATATTAAAGTTTCTCATTAAAGTTTCTCATAAGATGCGGAGTGAAGCACCTTGAAAAAAAGTATTATGCATGTAGACCACTCCCTTAGTGGCTCTAGGAACAATTCTTCAGCCTTCCCCAGTTGATTGAAGCAATGCACCTTCGCACCTACAAATCTGGGCAGTATGTTCATTGTCCTGTGAATGATGCGTTAAAGATTCCTTTCGGCTAAAGGCACCTAAACTATTACCGTTAGTTTTACCTCTAAGGTTTTTCCCTCGGCGAGAAACGGGTGGAAAACTGGTGTGTGCGGTATGACTCCATAAGCCACCACGGTGCCATACATGTTTCTAACCATAAAATGCGTGTCCGCTAAGTGGTTAAGCAAGTTGATAACCTCCTGCTCGTACTTAACTATGCCAAGCGTCACTATTTTACTGCGCTTAATCCTAGCTATTAGCCGTCCAAGGGAATTCTTCAGCTCATCTAGCCCATAAATGTGCTGAAGCGTGTCCATTCCAGCCACCAGGAGTCCTCCCTCATCAAGGTACTGGAAAATTGCCTCTGCGTCTTGGAGAAGGCTATCACCTTTAAGAAGTATTACACCTTCATTCGTTTTCTCTCCGAAATCCGCTATGACGAGGTTCTTCTTAACTCTGTCCTCGGGCAGAACGCTCAGGAGGATATGCTTCATGAAGGCCGCGGAGAGCCCGCCCGGAGGAATCAGAGCTACTCGTCCTCCTCCGATGACGTGATTTATAACCGCTGGAAGGTGGAGGTAGTCGTGACACTCACCAACGCCTTTGTCTACCTCAATAAGGTTAAGGCTACCTTTAAGGTAGCCGCCTATCAGATTATCCAGCTTCTTTATCCCGGTTGAAACATGTCCGTCGAGGGCTGACTCGCGATATATTAGATCAAACTTCATATTGGCTCTAGTAACTTTTTGCGACATGGAGAGGGCCTCAAAGTTCACGGCACTAAACACGCCGTCCTCGAGTGTGAAAAGGTATAAGGAGCGTGCAAACGGGACGCCGCGCGCCTTGCCTATTTTCATCAGCCTCAGGAAGCGCCCATTCCTATTCTCTTTTTGCAGCGTTATCACTCCGTCAACCATGTATTCTAGGGAAGATGTTTCCATTCTTTCTGACACGAATACATTTTTCCCTCCTGTCTCCCTAGCCATGTCTATCAGAACCTCCTCTAGGCTCATGTCATTCTCTGGTAGTTTCAGACCAGCCTTCAGGGATTCCAAACTATCAATAACAACGAAGGGCGGATTCCTTCCGCCCTTAATCATGGAGTAAAGACCCTGAAGGAAGGATGGCTTGTCATACATTCTCATAGAAACGGCGGCGTCAAGCTTAACCTCGGCCCTGCTTTCTGTCACATCTATAACTCTTCTATCGTCAAGAAGACCCTTCGCAATGGGGTAATACTCCGCAACTTCGTCAACTGTGGACCGTGCAGTTAAATAGAAGCACTCATTAAAGCCGCTGAAAGCCTTACACAGGCTCAATGCAAAGAGGGTCTTCCCAGATCCCGGCTCACCCTTAACTAGGAGGCTGGCGCCCACCCTACGGCTAAGCATATCAATAATTTCCCTTGGAAGAGAGAAAGAACTGTAAGACAAAATCCCCCCTCAAACGCCTTTCAAAAGAACCGTTAAGCAATAAAAAAATAAAAATTTTTCCATCAACCTTTATCTAAATTTCAAAGGCAATATCGTAAATTTTTAAAAATATCTTTTTTCCACCTATTCTAAAATTTTACACTGAAAGCACCAATCTTAATGGGGTAGTAGCTGCTTCCATCCTGTGTGGATTTTATTAACTGGTGTTTTCAGCTGTTTTTGCGAAGAAGCTCGCTGGTAGATTCAATATGTTCGTATGATGGTTAAGTCAAGCAGGTGTACCCTGATAAATAGTCCAGATGCGGAGTGGTGGAGGAGGACGACAGGTCGGTGTTAAACTCTCCAAAGGTACCGTGTGTGGGTTCAATGTTTCAACTCCTGAAGCTCTCTCACGATGCGAGAAGGAAACGGATGAAGAACGCGACGAAAGCTAATGCCCAGATAGAACGGGAGCGCCAAGTTTCGATTGGGGAATATTTATAGGCGGAAAAAGGAGGGTTAGCGTCCGCTGAATGAGGGGAACTCGGCACGCTCCCCCCACTCAGCTAGACGCTGTGTAACTGGCAACTATACTATTGATGGCTTTGTCCTTCTGTCCTCGGCGACCCTGCGTATTATTTCGTCGACCTTCATACTTATCTTCTCGGCTACCTTGTGCGATAAGACGTCGATTGCCTCTACTGTTAGATTTTCCATTCCATCGTTCTTTGCGATCTCCGATACCACTATCACTTCGTCCGCTAAGTGCCCGAGTTTTTCAATGGTATGGTAGCCGCACTTCCTGTCGCACCCGTCAACCACGACAACGGGAGAATTCTCGATGAACGCGAGTTCATTATTGTTTTTGCAGAGGAGTAATGATAATGACAAGACTGATGTTTTCCCCCTGCACAGCTCGTCTGCAACGATCCTTGCTGCAAGGCGGGACGCTTCACCCTCGGGAGTACTACCGGCGCATGGCAGGATGCCTATACCCTTAGGTATTATGGCCTCCCAGCTCATGGTCACTCCTCCAGTATATTGTCAACGTCAATAACCAGTCTTTCCGCTATTTTCTCGGCGAGCCGCAGCCCTTTCTCGTCCAGCACCCTAAGACTCTGACCTCTCGGCATAAGGTGCCTGTTTTCCTTCAGCACGTCAACCACCGATACGCTTACTACCAGTTTCCCCCCAGCCTGCTCAACAATGTTCCTAGCACACCTGTTTGCGCAGCCATCGATTACTATGCATGGGTTCTCCTCAATCATCATTTTAGCTTCATCGTCGCCATTCATCAGCCTAGGAAGACAGATAGAAGTCACCTTGTCGGGTCTAAGCTTTTCCGCTAGGATCCGCGCTACTTCCCTTGCAACCAACCCGTAGACTTTTTCTATGCCATTGCAAGACTGCACCATTACCTTCAAAGTACTCCCTCTCTTAAACGGTCTTATTTCTGCGGGCAGAAGCTTCCGCCTCACATATAGAAGCTTCAAACTTGTACACCAAACATACCTCCATCAGTAGTCCCCCCATGTATCCTTGAGGGCCTTCGGAGGCGGACTCTCCCACCCTTAGTTTCACTATGAAAAAGCAAATTTAATAAACTTTGTCGAAAACGCTTGTTCGATGTTTTTGAAAACCATTTAGACACCAAGTAAGGAAAACGCGGAATGAAGAAACTTAAAACATGAAACTCGTGCAGCAAAGCGATCATGAACCTAGAGTAAAAAATTTTAGAAAAAAGGTTGAAGAGGGTAGAATAGCTTTTGCTACTTACTTTTGCTACTTTTACATCAAATTTTCGAGTGGAAAAACGTTAACTTACTGCATTAGTGCCCCGACCATGGCTAAGAGCCCACCTATGAGCGCCGCCGCTGGCCCGAAGGGTAATCCGGGTAACATGGAGGAGATCCCTAGAACGCCTAAAATTAGGCCTATTATTCCTCCCAGCACAACGAGGACTAATGAAAGGCTCCGCTCTGATACGAGGTACCCTACTAGTACTAGGACTCCCATCACCAGCGCCATGACTCCAATTATGCTGATCCAGAACTCTATCCCACCAGTTAGTGAGGGGAAGCCTCCTCTCCACGTGAATCCAAAGTATATGTTTGGAACGAATGGGGAAATTATCAGAAGCAACGCCCCCAGAAGAACGTATCTCTTCGCTCTCCTTGTCGCCTTTTTGGCCTTCCTCCTAGGCACAATTTAACCCTCCTTCCTCGCACTCCCTCTTAAAATCCAGCCATTAGTAGCTGTTGGCTAAATTTAGCTCTCCTAGCGCTTAAAAGCTTAACCATCAGCAAGACATTAACAGCCCATTTCCTTTGCTTGCCGGAGTCGGGAGGCGCCAAGCGAAGTTCGATCAAGTTCGATCGCTTTCCTTTTCCTGAATATGGCTTCTTCATTATAACTTAGAATCTTCTAGAAAGAGAAATTTTTATTGGCACCTAGTGGTTTTAAGGGTGCTGGAGGAGAGATTTTTGGGTCTCTTTCACTTTAAGCCCGGCGAGAAGAGCGTTCTGAGAAAAATGGCGTTGATGCTCTATGCTCGCTTCGAGATACCTTACGTTAAGCTGAACTACTTCATCCTGCAGGGGCCCTACAGGAACAGGATAGGCAGGTTGCTGTTCTCTCCCCTGATATACGTTAACGTGGCGTTGATGCTTGGCTTAGGCCAGCATGGTAAGGTTATGACCGGCGATGAGCTTGCAAACTACTTGGACAGCGTGAATGGCAACTTACTGATCGCTGTTGGAAGTTGCAGGTGCAGGCTTGGAACGAAGGCCTGCAGCTGCCCGATGAAAAGCGACATAACAATCAAGACGGGCGCCGCAATATACAAGGGTTTGTTCGAGGAGGACTATGAGGTGATCGACAAGGAGAAGGCGAAGGAACTCATAAGAAGCTTCAACAAGCAGGGGCTGGTTCCGATGATATACGCCTTCTGCGTGGTGGGGGGCTCCTTCACCTCCTTCGTCATATGCAACTGCTGCAAGCACTCCTGCATCCCAATCCTAGCTCAGAGAATAGCCAACGTGCACGTCTTTGATCCAGGCGACTACATTGCCTACGTCGACAAGGAAAAGTGTAAAGGTTGCGGGGAGTGCATCGAAGTCTGCCAGTTCGACGCAAGACGCTTAAAGGACGGCGAGATCGAAGTGGACCCGTTAGCATGTTATGGCTGCGGCGCATGCGCCCTAAACTGCCCGAACAACGCAACGACAATGGTCAAGAGGCCGGAAAGCGTCAGGAAAGCCCAGCTCTCAAGGCTCACATCGTTCTGGAGGCACGAACACTACGAAATAAACTAAATCACCCCCTCTTTCTCCTTTATAAAGGCCTCACAAAGAAAATTTACATGAATATATTACAATTACTTGTTGGCGCAAAATTCATGTAATACGTTCGGTATCATTTGTCTACCGTGGGTTCTTGACATTTAAGCCTTCTACGAGGATTCCGGAGGAAATCAAGAGAGAAACTCAGGTGACTGTTGAAGCTGAGGACTGGATAGGACTGCGGCTGTTAGGATCACTTCTCATTCCCCTAACGTTAGTGAAACCTGGAGACTCCTATGGAGAGGGAGGAAAAGAAGAAAAGAAGGATCGCTCTACGGTTACGTGGCATGTGACTTCCTGTAGCTGCTACACCATGTTTTTCCCACGAGACCTTTAAATCGAACTTCCTCTTTTTTCATCTTGGATGAATAGTTGCCCTTTTTCCTGGTTGGTGGTTTTCTTGTGTGCATCTTTTCTGAGCGAGCAACTTGGGAGGGTTAGCAGGCTCTTAAGGTCGGGTATCCGCGGCCAGGTCAGGGAGTACTCTGAGAAGCTTGGTGCAACATCTGAACTTTACGGTTTCCTTTCCAACCTTATTTACTCTAAGCCGAGCTTTGCGAGGGCGCGTGAAACCGCTTGCACGTTCTTCGGGTCTGATAAGGTTCACTTCGCCGCCATAGACGGAACCGAGTATTCCCAAGTTTTCTTTGACATGGTCCTTTTCTTTGGCGGGGCTTATGCCTCAACGGGAACATTGGAGTTCCATGATGACGCGCCTCCCAGTGTGAGCTATGACAGCAGGATACTGCGTGAAGGATGCGGGATTTCGAGCTGCATCCCCCTCTTCCTGAACCAAGTTGCTGAGGTTGACCAGACTTTCTTCACGGAGGAGAGCGGGCTATCGAGGCCCCTCGCGGACGAGGAGGTCATCAACAACTCTCGCATAGCGAACTGGATCATGACGTTCGCCGAGTTCTACCTAGCATACCTTTTCGCTTCTAGAAGCCCAGATACGAAGATAATACTCATGGATCGCTCCCTCTCAAACACCCATTCCTCAGTCCTATACGACACCTCTAGAAGAAAGCTTTGGAAGATGTGTGCCATACTTGGATTTGAGGTTGACGGAACTCCGATAGATGAGGAAGACCTGATACTGGCTAGGCACCGAGTCGTTAACGCTGAACTTAACCTTCCTCCTCCAAGAGGGGACTACTTGAAGTCCAGCATAGTTTTCCTACTCGAGCGTTCAGACGCGCCGTTGACGCCGCGTCAATTGTGTGACGTGCTCGGCGTCAGGGGGAAGGGAGAGGAAAGAGTCAAACATTATCTTAAGACCCTTGCGGTTAAAGGAGTGCTTGTTGAGAAGAGGGGCAGGTACCATGTGGCTGAGAGGTACAAGGACTCGTGGAGTAGAGTTAGAAGAGTTGTGGAGAAGATTGGAGAGCGCCTGTTCATGGAGGATGTGGGGGAAGAGGACGAGAACAAGATGTGGATTGATGTTGGTGGTGACCGCCGCATCCTGACAACGCTTGACCTAGCATTCCTCACGCTCTTCGCCCAGCACATGGCTATGGAGGATTGTTGGAAGAATAGGAAGCTTCTTGTCGGGGTGACTAAGGACACTTACGCCCGCGACTTCAAGAACCACGTGATCCCCATCTGCCAGCGCATCCAAGTGTTCAACGATGCCCCATCGCAGGAGACGCTGTCAAGCCTGCCTAACACTGACCGCATGCTTCTCCAGTCCTTCTCGATAGAGTTCTGGGAGGACGTTAGGCCACCGTGGTCTCTCATAGAGTACGACTCCATTTTCCCAACCATAATTCCCGACAGGGATAGAGGCGTTAACTACGTTCTCGGAGCTAGGAAGAACAAGACTGCCATAGAGCGCCTCTTCCTGAGAACTTATGTTCAGCTCGCCGAGGGGAAGCATGACCCCCTCCTGAGGAGTAATGTTCTCCTCGTCGACAGACTGGTATACCACGAGTTCGACCTGAGACATGAGACAACCCTACCCCTGATTAACGTTTACAGCGGATGCGAGGAGCCCCTAGAAGTCATAATGTACCGGGACAGGAAGGCGGAGAACCCGATACAGAACATGCTCCTCTGCATCCTAGCATCCATGACCACGTCGTCCATTCCTGAAGCGTTCGGACACAACAAGCCTCTCTTCATAGCCGACAAAGCGGCTAAATGGCACTACAGCCTTTTCAAGAGAGTAATAGACTCCATGAAGAACTGGGTGGCCAACAACAGGGAAGTCAAAAGATTCATCTTTTACATGTCCAGCTTCAGAGATAAAAGGTCGGAGTTCGAACAGGCGAGGACAAAGTAACCCGCCCACCAAACAACCACCCAGAGCCAACAAGAACAAAACACCTTAACAGCCCTCGAAACACGCATTTCGAAAACACAACCAACATTTCAAAGGACACGCCAGCATTAATGCCGGAATCGCAGACCATACAACATGAAAAACCAAAATCACCGATCACAGAAACGTTCAATGAGAAGATAAAATCAGCCGCGGTCACTTTAAAGACCCAAAAAATGAAATTCGAAGCAGTAATAATTAAGCATACACAAGCATCGAACTGCAAACATAACCAAATGCTCAGCGAACGCATACAAACAACCTTAACCGAGAGCCACGTCAACCATAAAACTCAAAAACCCTCAATTCAAGCAGGCATGAGCCAAACCATTACACATCCACCTCAAAACAGCCCGGCTAAACTCAGAGAAGAAACACTAGAAAAAAGAGGGCTGATTCTAATAAACCCCCAATTTAAGAGGCTAACTATGAGGCTTCAAAAAGAACTAACGAAGTTAAAGGAGGGATAACGGCTGCCACCACGAAACCACCACTACATTGATTCCACCTAAATCGGCGCCTACCAAAGAAAGTTCATAAAGAAGTGGCGAAGGAAAGCTCAAAAAGGAAGACAGTGCTCCTCAAAGATAAAGTCCACAACAACCAAAAAGAAGGTTTAGGAAAAGCCAAAGACTACCAAAGACGCAGCCCGAAGCCTAGACACACTAAAGACCAAAAAATCCACCAGCCAAAACAATCACAAAACATGAAAAACAAGAAAAAGAGGAATTGATTTAGTGTTTACGCTTGTGAAGCTTGTACAGGAGAGCTGCACCAACCACAGCAGCCAAACCAACACCAGCAACAACAAGCATCATAGAACCACTGAGCGGACTGCGAAGCCACCAGCACAACAAGAAGCGACACCAGCAAAGACTGCCCAGAAGGCTGCTCAGGAGGCTGCTCAGAAAGTTGCTCAGGTGGGGCTTGTGTTTTTACTGTGGCGCTTGTGTTCACTGGCGCAAGAATTGTAGTATCTGTTGTGGTGGCGGTGGTGCTATTTACATCTGCACTAATGCTTCCAAGCTGATAGTTGGGGAAGCTGGCTGCTGTATCGGTGTCACTTACATTAGCATAAACATCGCTACGAAAGACTATTCCGCCATCGCTCCCAAGCCTCAAAACCCAAAAGTCCTCGAGTCCAGCTCCAAACGACTGCGTGTATCCTGCTGCTATGTAGCCTCCGTCATCGGTCTGCTGAGCAGAGTAAGCAATATCACTGCTGGTTCCTCCGTATGCTTTCTGCCCAGTATTGTTGTGTTTGTTTTTCGTTCACCCCCGCTGCCGCCATCGTTGTTATTGGTGTCTTTGCCGGAATTGCTGGCGTGGCTAGCAGGAGCAGCAACGCTAAACACAATAGCACCATCTTTTTCTCCAAAAAACTCCTCCAAAAACCGATCATAAAACTATTACATTTTTTGTCTTTTTATGTGGCGGCGTTTTTAGCCGACCCTGCCACCAGACGACTCAGCAGGCTGCGCGGGCAGCTTCCACGACACACTGGGAGAAAATGCAGTTTGGGTTATGTGGAGGGGGGATTTCAGAGTCTTTTAGTTGTTTTGGTTTTTGGTTGGTGTGTCTGGCTGGCGGGGGTGGTGTTGGGCTTGATTGGGAGTTGTTTCCGGTGGATGTTCCCTAAGGGTTTTTCTTGCGTCTTCCGGGTGCTGCTGGGGCTCCGCGCCAGCTTTCAGCGTCGCCTTTCACGAAAGCCTGCGTGGATAGGTGGGAGGGCTGCCGCTTCGAGGGGTGATCTGCAGGCTGGAACCGGGGGGGTTATGGTGGGTGGAGGGCTGCGGCACCGGGGGCGGCTTTGGTGTGGTGAGGCTGCACAAATGTAAGTGCTGGTGCAGCAGCTTCAAGGCGGGTTCAATGGATCGGAGATGGCTATCACTCGAGTGCTTCGCCTATTTGGGAGTAGCCTAGCGCGGAGTTTGCCAAAGCTGGGTAAGGGCTTAGGCGTGAATGTAGATGAAGGTTGATGAGTTGTGGTGTGTGAGTGTTCTTGGGTGAGTTTACCTTGCTCTATGTTGAGATGGAGGGGTAAGGCATTTTTCAAAGCTCAGGGGTGGGCAATAAGTTTTTAGGTTTATATTTTTATTTTTTCCTAGTCGGTCTGGGTGTTGGGAAGCTTGAGTGACTTGAAGGGTCTCTTCTTTACTGATTTTGATGGGCGCTTCAGGGCGAGGCTGAGCAGGGTTGAGCCTGCTAGGGCTGCGTCGGATGAAAGGCTTGGCACCTCAGCCCCATACGCCTGCACCGTGCTTGTCGAGTATGATAGGGAGCTGTTGAGGCTTCTCGACGTCGGCATGCTCCTCGCTGTCAGAAACTTCAAGAGTGGAGGTGGGGTGGAGCGCTACACTCTCATGGAGCTTTCCCGCTTCTGGCCTGTGCACTTCGGCCTCCTAGGTGTCAAGGAGCACCAGTATTTCCCCATGCAGTTCGAGGTTATAGAGCAAACGGTTCAGGACTGGGAGACCGAGGACAAGGCGACCATGGCCATCTACATTTCGGCGATACCTATAAATTACGACCTTGTTGTTTCGGGCGAATCAGCTGATTACGTGCGGGGATTCTCCTACCCCGTGGTGGGGGAGGAGGTATATGTGCTAAACAGGGAGACGGTGAAGAGCATATACAACCGCGGGGTGGCTGATAAGGTTAAGGGTGAAGGGGGGCACATCGGGAACCTTAAAATGTTCGAGTCGGTTGGCGAGGAGATCCCCATATACATCGACTATGAATCTCTTGTGCGCTACCACTTTGGTGTTTTCGCCTTCACAGGGGGCGGGAAAAGCAACCTCCTCGCAACGCTGATAAGAAAAATATTACGCCACACTCGGGACACGAAGGTTGTGGTCTTCGACGTCTCGTGCGAGTACCCCTTCCTCCTCATGGATCTCCTAGCAGACCCCTCTATTCCATCGATGGTTGTCTTTGAGCGGATGATCAAATCCCCCCGAGAGTTCAACATCTCCATAGTTAAGCCGAAAAAGTACGAGGGCGAGCCGCGAGTCCTCAAGGGGCTCGAGAGGATCCTTTCGATGGGAAGGGTTACGCACCTTGTGAGGCGCAACGTGGAGGCGCCGACCTTTGCGGACGTTTTCCAGGCATTGGACAGCTTGGCAGACTCGAACAAAGACAAGCCAAACTACCTGAACGCTATAGCGGAGGTAAGGATGTTCACGGACAGCTATATGACGTCGAAGGGGTACGCGGAGGAGGACGAGGTTGACGAGGAATACGTGAACCACTTGAACAAGAACACAAGCTACTTCGCGTCGACATATGCGATCCATGAAAGAAGCGGTTTTTACGGGTGGATGTCGTCCCTGAAAGTAATATATTCAAAGATCAAGGAGAGGGAGAGGGAGGAGGAGGTTTCCGGCGGGGTGGCCCCGAAAACGATAATTGAAAAAATTTTTGAGAGCGACTTGAGGCTCATATGCCTGTCCATAGGGGACCCTGACACCATCAAGCAGCTGACGGTCAACTTGGTGAGGAGCTCCCTCTCCCGGAGGAAGAGAGAGTTCAGCGTCAAGCCGTACATTCTATTCGTTTGGGATGAAGCCCAGGAGTTTGCCCCTGCCCTCGACAAGGCGAGGGGGATGGAAAAGACGTGCTCGGAGGAGGTTGAGAGGCTCCTCAGGCAGGGGCGGAAGTATGGTTTGGGAGGCTGCCTCGTAACCCAGCGCATAGCCCACCTGAACACCTCAGCCCTACAGCAACTTCACACATACTTCGTCGGAACACTCCCGAGGCCCTATGACAGAGGACTGATCAGCAACACGTTCATGGTGGACAGGGAGATACTTGAAAGAACACTGGAGTTCACGCCTGGAGAGTGGCTCCTCTCAAGCTACACCGCGACAGGAATGACCAACGTGCCGATATTCATAAAGTCAGAGGACACTGAGCAACAACTGGACAAGTTCATGAATGCACTGTAAAAGCATGGATACAAGCTGAGGCTTTTCGATCTTCCATAGTAAAAAGGGAAGATGCTTCATGTTTAGGATGCTGTTGGAGAGACGGGGCTATTGGGGGTGTTTAGTGGCTGACGGCGTCTTCGCCGGGCTTTGTCCGGCATGTGGAGGAGACTTGACGTTTGCCGAGGTTGAGTCGTCCACGTGTAAGTCCACGGGTGGAAGGCTCTGCTCGTTCGGCTTTGACGATGAGTTTGAAAGGGTTTTAGGGTTCTTCGAGGCGGCTGTGGGTGCTAGTCCCCGTGTTTTCCAGAAACTTTGGGGCTACGTGTCTTTGAGGAGAGAGCTTGCCGCAGTGGCGCCTACTGGCATGGGTAAGACCTCGTTCAGCACTGTTATGGCTCTTTTTCTTGGCGAGGAGAGGCTTCAAATCATACCTTATAGTTTCCGACGACGCTCCTTGTGAGGCAGTTGTCGAGTCACTTAAGCTTTCATGGAGAGGGGGCTGGCGTAGATCGGCGTCTGGCGGTATCACTCTGGGATGAGGGGAGGGGGAAAGCTTCTTTAGGGCTCTTTCAGAGGGGGACTTCCAGGTTCTTGTGATCAAACCAGTTTCTTTCATCCCACTTTGGTAAACTTAGAGGGGAGGTGTTTAACTTCTTGTTTGTCGACGATGATGACTCGGTTCTTAAGGCTTCAGGGAACGCCGAAGGAATCCTCATGCTTTTAGGCTTCAAGATGGGGACAGCAGGTGGAGAAGGGGGTCATAGGTCTATTCGGCGAGTTAACCCCAAACCCCAAATCACTTCGCCCCCTACCTCATCTTAAGGCGGTCCATGGCTTCGCAGTGCCCGCCAGTCAACGTTGTCGGGGAGATTTACAGGGTTAAGGCGGACGATGTTGAAGTGAGGGAGGGAGGTTAGAGTTGTAAATGTAGAGGGGGGCGGGATCCAGTTCTACAAGTGCATGTCGCCTCCAGTTAAAGCCTCATTCTCTGAAGGCGTATACGAGGTTAAGGCGAGAATATTGATTGCCGAAGAGCTCCCATACACTCAGTCGGGACGTCGTCAGGCTCGTGAAGGAGAAGGGAAACAGGAAAGGCCGTCAACGTATGCCACGATAATTAATAAGTTCCTCCTAAGAGGGATGCGAGGAGCATAAGGGGCGGCTTAAACCAACTGAGAAGGGCATTAGAACATATAACTGCCTCGACTAGCATTATGGCAAGTTCGTCTCAGAGGAGACGCATGAGACAGCCTTGAGGAAAATGGACGTGACAGAGAAAGGATTGCTCGACTACCAAAGGCATAGACGAAATATACAATGAAATAAGGAGCGAGGTACTCCCAGTTTGGGAGAAGTGCGCATCAGAAGAAGATACTAGAAGAGTAACAAGTTGAGTTGGCGGCATTTTGACCACTAGAAAAATACGATGCGGCATTCCCTGATTCTCAGATGCGGGCCCCCCTCACTCACATTAAACCCCTTCTCCATGTCTGGCTTAAACCTGAGATCTTTTCCTATTGCGTCCACACCTGCGATGAAGCGCGGTGTCCACCCGGCGATCCTTATCCCCCTGACGGGCTTCATAATTTCTCCCCGCTCAATTAGGTATGCCGTCTCAGGTGTAAGTTGGAGCATGCCGCTGAAGGGGGTCACCCTGCTTTCAGAGGAAGCTTTAACGTAAACTCCTTCTTTGGTCTCTTCTATTATTTCTGTCGGCTTCCAGTCTGATGATGCAATGTAGACGTTGCTCATCATGGGCCTAGGCTTGTGGTCGACGCCATGTGCGTTCCCCGCCTCGTCACCGTTGGGAGCAGAGAGGCGTGTGTGAAGAAGGCGTACGTTTCCTTCCTCAAGCAGAAGCTTCTTCTTCGACTTGACCCCTTCATCATCCCAATTAAATGATCCGTAGCCGTGCTCGAGGAGGGGGTCGTCAATCAGCATGAATCCCTCTGGGAGCTTGACCCTTCTGAAGTGCTGACCAGTATATAAGTCTCCTTCCAGCATGTGGGCTACTTCGTGCGCCAGCACTCCTGCGGCTTCGCAGTCTAATATTACGGTTTGCTTCCTCCACTTGAACGTGGATGGTGGAAGCTTAGCATTTGCAGAGTCCACGGCTTTATTTACGAACTCCTCCACGAGGCGTTCCCATTCCGCTACAGTTTCCAGTCCACCCACTCCCCCCACACAAAGACTGGAGAACCCTTCTCCTGTTTTTCTCACGACAAGGTATGCCACGAGGTCTGTTGTGGGCGTAACCTCTCTCACCTTCGTTCCTTCAGATGTGATTAGGGTGCTGTCGGTTAAAGTGAAGGTCGCAACAGTTTCCAACCTGAATTCAGCGTCCCCGATGTGGTCGTAGACCGCGCCTCTTAACCCCAAGATAATTTCCTCTACGCGCTCCAAGTCGAACTCTTCTTTAACAGGCCACCTTTTTTCTCCTTCTTCCACTCTGACCTTAACGGGTTGAAGGTTCCCTTCAGCAACCAAAGCCCGTCTTAGAGCCTTCTCGCCTACCTCTCCTCCATCAACCTCATCCTCCACATCCACGCATGCGACTCCATAACCATTGGCGATACATCTGCAGACGAGCCGGCTGACCCTTGACTCCAAGTGCTCAGAGGAGTCGCCCCTCCACGCGACCTGAACACTCTGTTGCTCCAAAACCCTTACGTCAGCATACCTTGCAGCTGAAAGAGTTCTGAGGGCCTTCTCGGCGGCCTCCATCCGTTACCTCAACCCCGCCAAGAAACTGGGAGGCACGTGTTTAAAAACATCTCTCATAGAAAACAGTTTTCAAAGAAACCTTTTTAGGTTCCCTCCCTCCGCTAAATTCGTGGAGGGTTATCTTTGAATAATGTGAGAGAAACCCTCAAGCGGCTTATCCTCGAGAAGGGAGTCGTTAGGGGGAAACCCATTTTTATTTCGAGTACCAGGATGAGCACCTTTTACTTTAACTTGAGACCTATTCTTTTCAGCTATGAGGGAAGCCGGCTTGTGGCCGCGGTCCTCTTACCCCTGATTAAGGGGTTGGACATTGACTGCATCGGAGGAACAGAGGACAGCTCTGTTCCCATAATTATGAGCCTCTGCGTCCTTAGCGGGTACAACGGGTTCTACGTGAGGGAGAAAGCCAAGAAATACGGACTCCAAGAGCAGGTTGAGGGAAACCTTGGCGAGAAAGCAGTGTTAGTAGACGACGTCGCAACTAGCGGGCTCTCGCTGCTAAACGTTGCCCGGATAGTGAGGGCGAAAGGGTGCAGGGTTGACCATGCAGTTGTAATAGTCGACATGCTGGAAGGAGCCAAGGAGAAACTTGCCTCTGAGGGTGTAAGCCTGAACTCGGTCTTCACCAGAGAAGACTTCAAAGAGATCACGTGACACGTTAAACTGATCCTGTAAGATGAGAAGAAAGAGTAACGCTGGCTGAACAGAAACCAGGAGATGTAGCGGAGCCGTCTTGTAAGAGTGAGCTAGGGCAACTGTATGATGGAGGCGTCCAAGTGGGAACCCATGGTCTTTTAATTGTTTCAGCGCCAAATCAAATTGTCCCCATTCGGTTTCTCGGCAAGATAAATTGTGGAGCGATATGGCGGGGAAGGATAATGGTGGATGAAGCAATTAGAATTCTGAGGGGGCGAACGGAGGAACTTGTGCACGCAACTGAGAAAGCAAAGGGGGCCAATAAACACTTATCTGCAACTGTTGCAGCGACTGTTGCATCCTTTTTAAGGCGGTTCATGAGGCAATCGTCCGAACGTCATTGTGCGTTCAAGTTACGTTGCAAACGTCGATTCGAAGTGCATTGAGTATGGGATCCGCATCCTCTGCTCAATTAAGGCCGTGAAAAAAGGCCGAGGGAAGCCGGCAAGCGTCAAAACGGATAAACGCCTCGGCTGCAGCATGTGCGTGCCGACATCCGGTTGAAGTCACAGAGCTCATTGAGGAAGGAGCCCCCAGAGATATCCGAGCACGGAACCATACCTGTTACGGCTGCTAGGGGGAGAGTGTTTCTCGTCGCTGCCATGAGAGAATGGAAAAACTAGGCGCCTCTCTTCTTTTGTCTTTTGATGGTTCACGTTTTAGTGGTTTGGTGTCAGGTGTTTACGTCGAAACTTCTTTTTCGTGTTTTTTCGTGCTTCACCTTATGGACGCTAGGTTTCCTATGAGGACCCATGGTAGTTCTTCGGGGGACTTTATGACCTTTAATATGCTTGCAGCGGAGCACATTTCTTTGAGGTGCCTCGGCTCTCTGCCCATGGTTATGTAGACCACTCTTATCCCTCTGCTTTCCGCTTCCTCTATTGCTACTTTGACGTCGGGTATGGCGTTTTCCTCCTGCTCGTATCCTTCCGGCTCACCGTCCGAGAAGACGAACATTATCCTAGTTTTCGCTTCGTGCTTGAGGAGCTCCTCGTACGAGTATCTTATGGGTGCCCCCATCCTCGTTAGTCCCCCGCTCCTCACAGCTCCAACTTTCTCCTGAACGGTGGAGATCCATGGATCGTTGAAGTCCTTCGCTATGTATATTCGAGCTTTCCTGCCTTCGGTGTTAAAGGCGTAAATTGCGAACTTGTCACCTAGCACGTTGCACGCGTCTCCGAAGAGTATGGCTGAGACCTTTAGGCTGTTTATTATCCTGCTCGTCGACCCGCTTGCATCTATCAGAAGTACTGCGGCGACATCCCTCGAGTCTCTGTGTATCTTGTCGAATATTCTTCGCTCTCTGCGGTCGCAGTAGGCATCCACTATGCCGTCCATGTTGAGCTCACTCCCATCCATGACCCGCCTATTAATGGTGAACTTTCTTGGAGATATCTTTTCGAGTTCATTGATGAGCTGCTGCCTCACATAGGAGTACTCGTATATGGACGGGATTGGGGCGCCCTTCTGCAAGCGAACCTCGTCCACGTTTATCCAGAGTGAGTATGTCTTGAACTGTTCATCCCACTCAGGCACTCTCCTAACGCTGTGAGTTTCCTCTTCAGGTTCTATGGTCGTCTTGCATACTCTAGCGGTCAGTTGCTCAGCGTACTTTTCCTTCAACTCCTGAAGCCTGTCGGTGCTAAATTCCTCCGACGGAACCACCGACTCCTGATCCTCAGAGGAATCCATGTCGCTCTCTGCCTGTTCGTCCTCAGGCGGCTCGGGGATATGATCCTTGAGGAGCTCGACGAGCTTAAGGGTTGCCTCAACAGAGTCCAGAACTGTTCCACCCTTAACCTGCTCCATCACCTTTACTGATTGCTCTACGAGCTCACCGTACTTCTCCATTTCCCCTCTTTCTAGGCTTATGTACGCACTTGCCCGTTCAGAGGACCAGCTCTTCTTCTCGAGCAAGCCCTTCTTCATGAGCTCCGCCAGGTGCTCGCCCTTAGTCTTTCCGTGAACTATTTTCTCCAAGACCAGTTCGAGTAGGGAGGAGGAACTGTTCTGTATCGTGCGCTTTCTCAGGTTGAAGAGACTAATCGTCCTGATTAACGGTTCAAGCTCGCTGAACTCTCTCACCAAGTGATCCTCGCACCTTGCGTCCTCGAGGGCGGTGAAAAGCGTGGTGGCGAGCCATGGATGCCCGGTTCTCCTGAACTCCTCGTAGAGCTTTGAGAGTGGAACCGCAAAGCTACCGTACCTTATGTGGCTTACAGCGTGCAGTGCACCGTATAGGTAAAGGAGCATGTTCCGATCCTTATCGGGGAACTCGTTTATCACCGCTGGTAAGTAGACGTGTTTGCCGTCGCTCCTCGGCCCATCCCTGCTTGGCAATAAGGGTATTGCACCGCATAGAGGGGAAAGCCACGCTATCAAGTCGCCTTTTATGTCATTGAGGTGTAAGCCACCCTTGAGCCACCCAACTGGGTTAGTGAATATGGCCATCAGCTCGTCTTTTCCCAAGTCTGTTACTCTCTTCTCGAGAGTTGAAATGTAAAGTGATAGCAATTCTGAGTCATTAAACTGCTGTATGGAGGCGAGGAATGCTTCTCCCAGCCCCATGCCCTCTAGGAGCTGGAATATGCCCGCCGTCTTCAAAACTTGGTCTACGCTCTTTATGGGGGCTTGCAGGAGGATGTCCATTAGGAAGGATTTTTTCTCTATTATCGATATCACGCTTTTGAGGTGTAAGATGCCCTCCCGCTTGTACTTGGCTATGAACTTTTTCATCGTCTGGTATCCCAAGCCGCTGAGGTTGCCGAGACGCCCTATCAGTGAGACGACCTCTCTGCTGTCAAGCTCGTCTATTTCCTCGTCCGAAAGGATTTCCTCCAGCCTCCTCCGGACGTTGAGACGCTTGTCGTCGCTTAGAACTTTAACCTCGTAAGCTATGGAAAGGATGTCGCTGCTCGAAATCCTCTTCAGCTTCGGGTTCGATATTATCTCAAGTATGGTGTTGTAACCTGTGTCGTTGAGATACTTTAGCTCCCATATGAGCTCTGCCACATCGTCCGGCTCTACTTCGACGAGTTTCGGGTTCAATAGGATGTTCCGGACGCGTTCCTTGAAGTCGAGAGGCTTTACTATACGGTGCCTTCTCAGCCTGCTGGTCAGAGACAGCAGGTGTTTCCCTCCGATCTTCGGCATAACATCGCTCTCAAGTATCTCTAGCAGGATATCGTATCCTTCATCGGTTAACTCCTCGAACTTGTCGATGAACTCCAGCAGGATTTTCTCGTCTCCAACTTCAACCTTAGGGTTGCTGAGGATTCTAAGGAGAATGGAGTAGTAATTATCTCCGAGGCGTGAGAAATGACTTATGAGCCTCAGAAGGGAGCCGCCGTCAATCGAAGGAACCTTGGCTACTGAGATGATCTCCTTGATTCTAAGCATGGCCGTGCCGTAAGTTTCGGCGCTCATGTCCTTTATCTCCGCTATGATCCAAGCCAAGCTGTTCCCCCCGACGCCCGTCACCGGACGATTTGAAAGCATCTCGGCAAGCCCCTTGTACCTCTCTTCGCTCAGCGACTTTAGGCCCCTTATGAGTGAAGGGAGACTGTTCCCTTCGACTCCGTCTACAGCGTCCATTAAGAGAAGCTCTCTTATCCTCTCCTCCAAGATGTTTATTTCCTTGTCGTTAAGCTGGGAGGCTTCCGATGCGAGGAGGGGGACACAGTAGCTGCTCATTGAAGTAAACTTGCTCCTGGAGAGAAGACCCTTCAAAAAAGACTTTTGCTGCTCCGAAAGCTTGCCACACTCCCTGAACACGCTAGGAAGGTCTCTCCCATCTATAGTGCTGATTACTGGCTCAGAAAGGAGCTCGTTAAGGAATTGCTCGACAGATAAGCTCTTCACACCAAGCCTCTCCACCTCGTAGACCAGCCTTACAGCGTTACGCTCACCCACGGTGCCGGTCTTGGGGTTTTCAATTATCCTGATCACGGCTTCACGCTGGGTGACACCGAGCTCCTTAACCCTGTGGGCAAACTCGATAAGCGTCTCTAGAGAGGTGAACTTAACCTTCCCGCTATTAATTATCCGTCTTATGATTTCGAGGATCTCTGCCCCGAAGGACTGGAGTAGGGTGTCCATTAAAGTGGATACGTCCAGTTCGGAGGACGAATTATCAACTCTCTTCAAACTCCTAAACCTCTCGAACGTATATAGACCCCCTTTACATGAGGATTAAGGGGGGACGACAACCTATGGGTAACTGATGAGGGAAGCAACGGCGGTAGAAGTAGCAGTTAGCTGCGAGCAGCATGGAGCATTCAATGTTGAAGCTTGACTTTGGGCATCCTATCCTTTCTGGGGCGCCCACAATTCCACGTCCCAATTTAAAGGATGAGTTTAAAAGATAAATATGTTTTGGTGTGAGCTCTGTAGCTTCAACCATCCTATATTTCTTCAAGCGTTTCTATGGGGATCTTCCTGAGGCCGACATAGTAAGCCACAGCGTCAATTATTTTCCGCACCTCAACCGCCTGTGAGGGCTTAAGGTTCGCGCTGAGGTTGTCGGCGACTCGTTCGACGCTCTCGTTCACCGCGTCCTTCTCGCCGAATATTCGATAAGTTTCAAGGTAGGCGTCGACCGCTTTGTGAAGTATCCTCTGTGTGGGACACCTTATTTGCCCTGGAGCAAGCTTCTGATGGAGAAATGATGATATAAGATCTGCCAGCTCCACGTTCTGGAGCTGTATGGTTCCATACTCATATATCTGCCTCAGCTTATCCACGAAGTCAACTATCTTCCTCAGGTTCGGGATATGTTCTCCGAGACCAGCTTCCTCCATAAGCCTGTCACTATACTCTCGGGGGATATCGCGGGTTGCAACGTATGTGAAGCTTGGCTCCTCCTCCATCTTCTTTTCCCTCATGTCGCGCCACGACCCTGAGTCCCATATCAGGGGGATGAAGACATCCTTCTCCATTAGTATGCCACGGTACTGGACTGGGCCCCCAATCTTCGAAACATTCATAACCATTTCCTCAAACTTCTCCTGGCTCAGCTTCCCTATCTCAACAAGTGATATAAGGAGCTGGACTTCAGCTGTGTGGTACTTGAACCTTATAGTGTTAAACCTGTCAAGCGCTGGTTCAGGCATCTGGGACCCAACTCTCCCTATCTCGGTCGGGTTGTAGGACACGACTATCATGTAGTCTGTCCCACCGACCTCCTCGCCGTTCGGAAGCAGGCCACGCCTCCTCGTGTCAAGCCAAGGAAAGAGAGTTGGCCATATCTCAGACCTCAAAGCTATAGCCTCGTCAATGTAGAATATGCCTCCCTCCTCTATGACCTTCATGTGCTTGCTCTTCTCGAAAACTGTCTCCGAGCCACCATCCTTGCTCCTCAGCTCTCTCCTGCCAAGTATGTCGGCTTCCAGAGTATCACCGCTGGCCATTAGTATTGACAA